>PHBI01000080.1:36570-43659 GCA_002841945.1 Deltaproteobacteria bacterium HGW-Deltaproteobacteria-14 | reverse complement strand
GGTGGCGCCGGGGCCGAAGACGACGGCGAGCTCGCGCCGCCGGACATCGTCGCCTCCGGAGCCGGCGCCCTGGCGCCGGTCGCCCCAGCGCGGTGGGATCCGGCGGCCCTCGGCTTCGAGGGCTTCGAGGTGAGGCCCGACGGGTCGGTGGTCAAGGTCGCGGCGACCGGCGTCCGGAGCCTCGCCGAGCTCGCCGCCTCGGCGCGCGAGGTTCGGACCCCGCGCGCGGTGGTGCCCGAGTCACCGCTGCCGACGGGAGCGCCGGCCCCGCCGCCTGCCCCCGCCCCCGCGGCGAGCGACCACGTCGCGGCCGTGCTGCGCTTCGTCCCGCAGGACGCCTGGATCGTCGTCGGGGTCGACGGCGCGAGCCTGCGCGGGTCGCGCCTGCTCACCCGGATCTTCGCCGATCTCGTCGCGGAGGCCCACGGCGAGAGCGCCATCGCCCAGCTCGACGCGGCCACCGGGGTCAACATCCCGGGCGACGTCGCGGCCTTCTTCCTCGTCGCGACCCCCGCCTCGCGCCAGGACTCCGACGAGCTCCTGCTCGGCCTGTGTGGCGCGTTCGACACCCGCTCGCTCGCCCGCTTCTTCCTACAGCGCGACGAGGACCTCCGCTGGGTGGAGGGGCCGCCGGTGACCTGGGCCGAGGGGAGCCAGCTCGGCGCGGCGACGGGCGAGGGCTGCACGATCGTCGCGGCCAAGCGCACGTTCCGCGCGGCGCTGGCCGCCCGCACCGGCAACGGGGCGCTGCTGAGCCCCCGCATCGGGCCGACCCTGCGGCGGCTCAGCGCGGCACCGTCGGGCTTCGCGCTGCTCGACCTCGAGGGCGAGCCGGCGCGCGAGCTCGGGCAACTGCTCCCCGACCTCGCCTCGGCCACCGTCCTCGGCGTCGGGGTCGACGCGCGCGCGGGGCTGAGCGTCGACGCGACCCTCGCGGTCGGCGACGCCGGCGCGGCCGCCCGCCTGGTCGCCGGCCTCGATCGCGCCCGGGTCGACGCGCCGGCGTTCGTCACCCTGGCGCTCTCCAAGGTGAAGGCCAGCGTCGATGGCGCGACCGTCCGCGTGACCCTGCGCGCCACCGAGGAGGAGGCGCTCGCGATCTACGCCGCGTTGAAGGCGAGCGCCCCGTGACCGCCGTGGCCATTTGTCAACAGCGTTGACAGGGGGCGCGTCGCCCGTGCGCGCGGCCCTTGTCACGTGGGGGCCATTGCCCGACAATCGCGGATCGTGCACCGCAACTCACGGAGCTCGTCGCGCATGAGATCGATCCTCGTCGGCGCGGTTGCCTTGGGCGTGTCGCTCTCGAGCCCGAGCTGCGGCGATGGTCCTGGGGTCACGACGGACGCGTCGCCGACCTGCGAGGGGATCAGCTGCAGCGGCCACGGCAGCTGCACCCTCAGCGACCTCGGCGCGGCCTGCGTCTGCGACGCCCCGTGGTCCGGCGCGGTGTGCAACCGCTGTCAGAGCGGCTGGCACCTCGACACCGCTGAGAGCTGCGCGGAGGACGTCCCGTGCGAGCCCTTCACGTGCCACGGCAACGGCATCTGCGACGACGCGCTCGGCGTGCCGAGCTGCGCGTGCAGCCCGGGGTACGCCGGCGCCACCTGCGACCGCTGCGACACCGGCTACCACGCAATCGACGACGGCCGCTGCGTCGTCGACGCCTCGTGCGCGGCGACCGATCCGTGCGGGGCTCACGGCGCCTGCGACGACACGGGGGGCGTCATCAGCTGCGCGTGCGCGGCCGGCTGGACCGGCGATCGCTGCGCCACCTGCGACGCGGGCTACCACCCGAACGGCGGCGCGTGCGCGGCCGACGAGGTCTGCGCCGGGGACACCTGCTCGGGTTTCGGACACTGCGCCGTCGTCGCCGGGCTGACCCGCTGTGGCTGCGACGTCGGCCACGGCGGGCTCCGTTGCGAGCGCTGCGAGCCGGGCTACCACCGGGACGCCTTTGGGCGCTGCCCGGTCGACGCGTCGTGTTTCCAGAAGAACCCGTGCGGTCCCTTCGCGAGCTGCCGGGACGCTGGTGGCGAGGTGTCCTGCGCCTGCGCGCCGGGCTACGCCGGGTGGGTATGTCGGGGCTGCGCGCCCGGCAATCACCTGCAGCCGAACGGGCTGTGCGCCGTCGACGCGGCGTGTCGCGCGACGACCTGCGCGGGGGGCGGCGCCTGCGTCGCCGGGCGCGACGGGCTCGCGTGCACCTGCGACGCCGGCTACGACGGGGCGCGCTGCGAGCTGTGCGCCAGCGGCTATCACCGCGACCATGACGGCGCCTGCGTCGTCGACGCGGGCTGCGGCGTCGGGACCTGCGGGGATCATGGGACCTGCGACGTCGTCGGTGGCGTTCCGGTCTGCGCCTGCGTCGTGGGCTATGCCGGGGCGGCCTGCGACGGCTGTGCGCCGGGCCATCACCTCGACGCCGGGGAGTGCGTCCTCGACATCGTCTGTGGCGAGACGACCTGCGCGGGCGCGGCGGTGTGCGCGGACACCGCCGGCGGGCCGGTCTGCCAGTGCGACGCGAGCCGTGCGGGTGTGTACTGCGAGATTTGTCGCCTCGGATATCGCTCTGATGAAGATGGGGGCTGCATTGCGAGCGATGTGTGCGATGCGATGAGCTGCAGCGGGCGCGGGGCCTGCCTGGTCGTCGCCGGGGTCGCGCGCTGCGACTGCGCGTACTCCTTCGGCGGCGCTCACTGCGAGGGCTGCGCGCCGGGCTTCGTCCCCGCCGACGGCGCCGTCACGAGCTGCGTCTACGCGCCCTGACCCGGCCTCAGCCTCGCCGCAGGACGTTGACGAGGCAGCGCAGGCTGCCGAAGTGGGTGTAGGCGGTGGTCGCGTCGACGCCGCGGACGGTGAAGCCGGCGTCGCGCCAGACCGCCTCGGCGGCGGCGCGCAGGGCCGGCGGGGCGTCGAAGGTCGGCATGTAGACGATGGGCTCGCCGGCGCGGGTCTCGAGCAGGCCGTTGAGCCAGGTCCACCAGGTGCGGCCGTCGCGGCCGGGGACGAGCGGGATGCGGGTGACGGTGTAGCCGGCCGCGGTCACGGCGTCGGCCACGGCGTCGAAGCGGGCCTGGGTCGCGGCGCTGAGGTCCGCGCCGCCGCCGGCGGGGATCAGGGCCTCGGGGTCGGAGACGAGGGCCGCGGCCAGGGACGGATCACCGACCAGCATGCGGCGGCCGCCGATGGGCATCATGAACATGCCCGCGTGGTGCTCGGGCGCGTCGGCGAGGACGACGACGCGGCGCCCGAGCGTGACCTCCAGCGCGTGCTGGAGGTGCGCTCGGTCCGCCACGACGCGGCTCATGTTGCGACGCAGCACGCGCGGGGTCACGAAGGCGGTCTCGGCGTCCGCGACGAAGTCGCCGCCGTCGAAGTAGAGGGCGCTCCGCTCCGACACGGCGCGGGTGAAGGGGTGGGCGGCCAGGTCGCGGCCGGTCTGGGCGTCGCCGGCGCGCGCGGGCCACGCCTCGGCGCCGTCCTCGGCGGAAGGCAGCAGGAGCGTGACCGGGTCGCTCGGGTCGTCGGGGGCCAGGGCGAGCCAGCGGTCGCGGGACCAGGTGGTCATGGCGTGACCGACCGGGACGGGGACGAGGGTGGGGCGCACGTCGCCGAGGCGGCGCGCGAGGTCGTCGAAGGCCGCCATGTCGGGGACGACGACCCAGGCGACGACGTCGTCGGGGAGGGCGGCGAGGAGCTCGCGGTAGACCGGGGCGGACAGGTCCGCGGCGCTCGGGACGTAGTGGATGACGATCTCTTGGATGGCGCCGGCGTCGTCCGCGAGGAGGTGGCGCTGGGGTTCGCGCGACGCACCGCCGACGAGGCCCACGCAGGCGGCCGTGAGGGCGAGCCCCAGGGCCGCGCCGGCGATGTGTCGCGCGTCCATGGACTACTCCTCCAGCTTCGCGACGGCCGGGGCGGCCGGCGGCGCGGGGGCGAGCCGCTGGAGACCGGCGGCGGCCTCGGTCGGCGTGGGGAGGACCGCTGGGATCGGGAGGGCGCCGCCCTCGGGGAGCGCGACGGGGGCGTCGCCGTCGCCGCTGGGGACCTCACGGCCGAGGCCGGTCGGCGGGCCGTCGAAGGGGCTCTTCGGGCGCTGGCCGATGGCCGCGGTGGCGAGGATGACCTGGGCGTCGCCGGCGCTCGCGACGAGCTGCGCGGCGTCGCCGTCGCCCATCTCGACCTTGGTCTCGAGGTGCACGACGCGGGTCTCGCCAGGCTTCAGGTCGAGCACGACCGGCGCCTCGAAGGTGGTGGTGGGCATCGAGCGCATCCGCGAGATGGGCGAGTTGTAGGGGATGCGGACGAGCTGCACCTTGGCCGCCACGTGAACGGCCACGTCGGTCGGGTTCCTCACGGTGGCCACGAGCGCGATCGCCTCGCCGGCCTTGTAGTGGTCCTTGGCGAGGGCGAGCGTGACGGTGGCGCCCGCGACCTCGAGCTCCGGGGCCTGCTCGGCGAGGCCGAGCTGCGCGATGGGATCGGGCCCGGCGCTGACGGCCGCGGGGAGGAGGATCGGGAGGGTGACGAGCATCGTCATGGCGGCGCTCTTGGCGATGATGGCGAGGTCTCTGCGATTCATGGGGTGCCTCCGAGGGGTGGGGTTGCGCTTGCGTTCCAGTGATACGCCCGCGCCCGGGGGCCGCGTGTAAGGGTGCGGTAAATCAACGCCTTCTTCTGGCACGACGATCTAATGCGCTCGCTCCGGGGCGCCTCGGTGGAACGCCCGACGATCGAATGCGCTCGCTCCGCGGCGCCTCGGTGGAACGCCACACCCCTCCCACCGCGACGAAGCGAGCTTGCGAGCGTAGTCGCGGCGGGAACCCTCGGGGTGAGGCGTTCCAGGCGCCCCTTCGCTCGCTTCCCCCAACGCGCCTGCGGCGCGCCCCCGCTGGCGCGGGGGATGTGTGTCGGCTTCGCCGACGGGTCGTGTCACGCACTCGCCGCTGCCACGGCCCCTGTGCTCTGGCCTGCCCCGCTCGGGGTGACCGCCCGCGCCGACTTCGCTAGCATCGGCCCCATGACGACGCCACCACCGCCCAAGGCCGCGGGGCAGCGCGGCTTCTTCCCGATGCCGCGCGGGGATCGCGCGTTTCTCGTGGTGATCCTGGCCTGGGCCGTCGTGGCGCTGCTCCCATGGGCGCGCGACACCGAGCTCGGCGGGGTGGCGCTGCTCGGCTGGCTGATGGCGGGGCTGATGGTGCTGTCGCCGGCGGTCGCCCTCGGTCGCATCCTGATCGCGCGCCGTCGCCGCCGCCGGGACGGGGGTGCCGGCTGATGGCCCTCGAGCACGTCATCGTCGTCCTGTACCTGCTCGCGTGCATCGGCATCGGCGTGTGGGCGTCGCGCCGCTCGCTCAAGAGCGCGGACGACTACTGGGTCGCCGGTCGCAACGTCGGGACCTGGGTCAACGCGATGGCGATCATGGCGTCGCTGGCGAGCGGCGGGTCGATCATCGGGGTCATGGGGCTCGCCTATGCCCAGGGGATCCCGGCGACCCTGGCGCTGTTCGCCGGGGCGGTCGTCGGCTTCCCGCTGGCGTCCATCCTGGTGGCGCGGCCGCTGCGGCGCTTTGGCCGCTTCACCATCACGGACTTCCTCGCCGACCGCTACCCGCACCGGGTCGTGCGCCTGCTGGTGCCGACGCTGATCGTCCTGAGCTTCACGGTCTACATCGTGGCTCAGATGAAGGCGGCGGGGATCACCGCGGAGGTGCTCCTCGGGATCCCCTACGAGACCGCGCTGACCCTGGCGACGCTGGTCTTTGTCCTCTACGTGTCGGTCGGCGGGATGCTGGCGGTGACCTGGACCGACCTCGTGCAGGGCGTGCTGATGGTCGTGGTCGTCCTCGGCACCGCCATCGCGCTCATCGTGCGCGCCGGCTCGCCGGCGGAGCTGCTCGACGCCGGTATCGCCGCCGCGCCGGCGCTCGGTGCGGCGCCGAACCACCCGATCACGACCGACCTCGGGAGCTTCGTCATCTGGGCCGCCGCCGTCCCGGTCATCCCCCACGTCGTGATGCGGGTCTACACGGCGAAGGATCCCAACAGCGCGCGGCTGTCGCTGAACCTGGCGATGTTGTTTTACAGCGCGCTCGTGCTGGCGGCGGTCTTCTTCATCGTGCCGTTCGCGAAGGCCCATCACCCGGGGCTCGCGGACGCTGATCAGGTCTTCCTCGCGGTGATGGACTCGGAGTTCGGCCCGCTCGTGCGCGGCCTCGCTGTCGCGGCGGTGCTGGCCGCCGTGATGTCCACGACCGACGCCCTGCTGCTCGCGGTCAGCTCGGCGGTCGCCCACGACCTCATTGGCCGCGGCCTCGGCGCTCGGCTCAGCCCGAAGGCGCTCGGCCGTGTGAACGTAGGCGTCGTCTGGGTGATCGGCCTCACGGCGATGGTCCTCGCCTACGACCCGCCGGGGCTCATCACGGTCTTCTACTCGGCGGCGATCGGTGTGCTCGGCGCCTCGCTCCTCGTCCCGGTCCTCGCCGGGCTGTGGTGGCGCCGCGCCAACCTCACGGGCGGCGTCGCCGCGTTGGTCGCGGGCGCCGCCGTCTACCTCACGGTCCAGCTCGCTCCGGGCACGTCGCCGCTGTCGGCGATCCTCTTCGCGCTCCCCGCGAGCGCTCTCGCGATGGTGGTCGGCGCGCTGTTCGGCCCCCCCGACCCCCCCGAGCGCCTCGCCGCCATCGCCGCCCTCCACGAGGAGACCTAACGCTCGGCGCCCAGGGGTTCCGAGGGTCCGAGGGTCCGAGGGGTCAGGCACCCTCACTTTTCACTTTCCCCGCCCGGAACCGCTTGAAACCCGGGGCTCGTCGCCCGAGGGGACCCGAGGGGTCAGGCACCCTCACTTTTCACTTTCCCCGCCCGGAACCGCCTGAAGCCACAGGCTCGTCGCCCGAGGGGTCAGGCACCCTCACTTTTCACTTTCACCGCCCGGAACCGCCTGAAGCCACGGGCTCGTCGCTCGAGGGGTCAGGCACCCTCACTTTTCACTTTCCCCGGAAAGTAAAAAGTCTCGCCACCGCCTGGCCCGCTTCGCGTTGGCCAGGCGGGCCTTTCAGGGCGCGAAACGGCGTCGTATCGGGCGCGG
>PHBI01000080.1:0-36452 GCA_002841945.1 Deltaproteobacteria bacterium HGW-Deltaproteobacteria-14 | reverse complement strand
GACCCCTATGTGGTGGGTGGGCGCGCAGGTGCTGGCCCATCGGGGCAAAAGTAAAAAGTGAGGGTGCCTGACCCCTATGGGCCCAGGTGCTGGCCCATCGGGGCAAAAGTAAAAAGTGAGGGTGCCTGACCCCTATGGGCTCCCCTATGGGCTTGACCCCTATGGGCTCCTCGCGAGCGCCCTCGCGATGGTGGCCGGCGCGCTGCTCGGCCCCCCCCGCCCCCCCCGAGCGCCTCGCCGCCATCGCCGCCCTCCACGAGGAGGAGTAGCGCGCCAGCGCAGCGCGCGGTCGGCGGTCGGCGCCCGGCCCTGCGACCGGGCACCGACCCAGCTCGCGGCTACTTGCCCTTGTAGTGCTCGTCGAAGATCTGCATCCGCAGGCGCCGGTTGTCGCGGTCGCTCAGGGTGTCGGGCTTGCCCTCCTCGTTGACCGGGCGCTGGTGGCCAGCGGCCTCGTCGGCCTTGCGCTTGGCGCGGTCGACGTGGTCCGTGTAGGCCTGCCCGGTCATCGCGTCCGCCACCCGGTCCACCGCCTTGCTGAAGTCCTTGCGGATCTTCTCGAAGGTCGGGCGGCAGCTCCGCTCGTAGTCCTTGTCCTTGGCGGCGTCGATGCCCTGGATCCGCTTCACCGCCGCGTCGTACGCGCCCGGCGTGCGGGCCGTCTCCTTGGCCTTGATCGCGGCGGCGTACTTGGGCGCGAAGCGCTTGTGGAGCGCCTCCATGCACTTGCCGAACTTGTTCGCGTCGGGGTTGGTGCGGGTGCCGGGCATGAGGGTGCACTGCCCCTCGCTGGCGTAGGCGGGCTCCCACTTCTTGATGTCGCCCGCCTGGCGGTTGTTCACGGTGCCGGGGATCGGGTGCACATAGCTCTCCTCGTACTGGACGGGGTCGCACTCGTCGATCCACGGCCGGATGCGCAGCGGCAGCGACGCCGGGAAGGCGTCCCGAGCCCACCCCACGACCACGTAGCGCTGCACGTTCTTGGTGCCGGTGAACGTCAGCGGCCCGGCCAGATCCACCTTGAACGCCTCGTTCGCGCAGAGCCCGTTGAGGCGCTGCCACGGCTTGAGGGTGTCGTCATCGTAGAAGCGCAGCACCTTGCGCATCTTCGTCTCGTCCTTGTAGTCGAGGTTGGAGTCCGCCCCCGCCACGTCGAAGTGCAGCAGTATCGCGTAGCACCAGTCCTTCTTCGCCGCGAAGCTGATGGACTGCTTCTTCCCCCTCGACTGCCCCTGGGCGACCACCTCGCCCTCGTACAGCTTCGCGAGCGCGTCCGCCGCGCCGTCCCCGGCGAGCCAGGCGTCGTACGCGCGGTAGATGCGAAGCTCGGGCTCGTAGTACTGCCGCGCCGTCGGGTTGAACGACTCGACCTGCGCCACCAGCGCCTCGTATTTCTCGTACAGCTCCGCCGGGATCGGCCCCTCGGCCTTGCGCGCGTGCTCCTCCATCGCCTTGAGCACCGCGTCGAAGCCGTCGATCGCGTCGTGCTTGACCAGCATCGCCCGGTCTCTGTCGGCCTGCGCGTTCTTGCCGGCCAGCTCCGCCTTGCGCTCCTCGACGGCGGCGCGCAGCTGCGTCGCCTTGGTGCGCCAGTTGCGGGCGTAGCGCTTGGTGTCGTCGGTCGGCGCCCACGCCTCGTAAGCCGAGACCCTGGCGTCGAGATCGTCGAGGTCCGCGGCCGCTACGTCCTGCTTCTGGAGCTTCGACATCGGCTCGTAGCGCTCGAGGATCGTGAGCTGCCGCTGCCCGTCGGCGACGCCGAGGCGCATCTCCTCGAGGCGCGCGCCGGTCGAGTCCCAGCTCGACATCGTGCGCATGTCGGGCGTGCAGATCGCCTCGGCCTTCGCGAGCAGCTCGGCCGCCCTGTCGAGGTCCTTCTTGCGCTTCTCGGCGTTGGAGGAGAACGCCGCCGCCGACGGCACCGCGTCGACCCCCTTGCGCGTGGTCTGATCACACTCGTGGAACGCCTTGCGCTGGGCGTCGCTCGGCGACCCGGAGCCGACGCTCGGGACCTTGGGTGGCTTGGGGATCCCGCCGAACTGCGCGCTCGCGAAGCCCCCGCTGATGACCAGGGCCGCGGCGACCGCCGAACCGAACAAATACTGGAGTCGCATCTCTACCTCCGTGAATGATGCTCGCGTCAGGACCTCTCGACCCCGGCTAGGTAAACCGCGCGCGCCTCCGAGAGAACCAGATTTTCCCTCGCTCCTCGGCTCCCTTCACCCCCCATCGCCGGGGGGCGTGAATATCATTCGCTCTTTGGCCGCCCGCTCGCGAAACGCGCACCCCTCGAGGTGGTCGTTGACGAGCCCCATCGCCTGCATGAAGGCGTAGGCCGTGGTCGGCCCGACGAAGCTCCACCCCCGCCGCTTGAGCTCCTTGCTCATCGCCGCCGACGTCGGCGTCTTCGCGAGGCTCACCAGCGCGGCCTTGTCGATCCGCGCCGGGCGCGCCTCCGCCGCCGGCTCGAAGCCCCAGAACCACGCCGCCAGCGAGCCGAACTCCTCCGCCAACGCCACCGCGCGGCCGGCGTTGTTGATCGTCGACACGATCTTGCCGCGGTGCCGCACTATCCCGGCGTCCCCGAGCAGGCGCGCCACGTCGCCGTCGTCGAACCGCGCCACCACCCGGAAGTCGAACCCCGCGAACGCCCTCCGAAAGTTCTCGCGCTTCTTCAAGATCGTCAGCCAGCTCAGCCCCGACTGGAACCCCTCGAGGCAGATCTTCTCGAACAGCCGCACGTCGTCCGCCACCGGCCGCCCCCACTCGTGATCGTGGTAGTCGCGATACAGCGGGTCGCCGCCCGCGCCCCACCAGCAGCGCGCGATCCCGTCCTCGCCGGTCACCAACCCGTGCTCGCTCATCTCGCCCCCTCGTCCTCGTTCAACGCCTCGACCACCGCGCGCCTGAGCCACGCGTGCCCGCGTCGTGATGGTATCGCTCGTGCCGCGTCGGCGCGCGCCCCACGGTCGACGTGGTCAGCGGTACGGAGTAACTTACTTTTGAGTTACGCCCCGCCGGAAGGTCCCCATGTCGCTGTCGCGCCGCGCGCCCCTCACCCTGTTGTCGAGCCTGTTGTTGCTGGCCGCCTGTGGCGGTGACGGGAGCAGCGCCAGCGACACCGGGGTCAGCGACGCTGCCTCGGACGCGACGGCGAGCACCGACACGGACGTCACCCTCGTCGACGTCCCGATCGACACCGCCGCGCCGAGCGACACCCTCGGCGACAGCGTCGCGGCGACCGACACCGCGGTGGCCGACGCCGCGGCGACCGACGCCGCGGCGACCGACACGGCCACCGCGGACACCGGCCCACCGCCGCCGCCGTGCGGCCAGGTCACGTTCTCCCTCGACCCCGACGGCAGCCCGGCCCAGGTGCTCGTGACCGGCTCGTTCTCCAGCTGGGCCGCCGAGCCGCCGGGCGCGACCGCGCTCGGCGACAGCGACGGCGACGGCGTGTTTACCGCGATCCTCGTCCTCGAGCCGGGCAGCTACCAGTACAAGTTCATCGTGGACGGCAGCTGGATCGCCGACCCCGGCAACCCGAACACGGTGGATGACGGCTTCGGCGGCCACAACAGCGTGCTCGACGTCCCCGAGTGCGGCGCCGTGAGCCTCGCCGACCACACCATCACCGCGGCCAACGGCGGCCTCACCGCCCGCTTCACCAGCGGCGACGGCGCCGTCGCCCCGAGCGCCGTCACCGTCACCGTCGACTGGATCCCCGCGCCGGGCGGCGCCGTCGCGTCGACCAGCGACGGCTTCACGGTCTCGCTCACCGGGCTCGCGGCCGGCATCCACGACGTCCGCGTGACCGTCGACGGCCGCACGCTCTTGCTCAAGGTCTACATCGGCGTCTCGACCGACTGGCGCGACGCGCTGCTGTACTTCGTGATGACCGACCGCTTCGTCAACGGCGACGCCGGCAACGACGCCCCGATCGCGGGCGTCGACGGCCGCGTCAACTACCAGGGCGGCGACTTCGCCGGGGTCATCGACCGCATCGAGGACGGCTACTTCGACGCCCTCGGCGTCGGCGCCCTGTGGCTCAGCTGGCCCATCGACAACGCCGACGGCTACGCCGACGGGGGCTACCCCGACCACCACGCCTGCGGCCTCAACGCCGCGACGACCGGCACCTCGCCGATGAAGTACACCGCCTATCACGGCTACTGGCCGAGCCACACCGACCAGATCGAGGCGCGCTTCGGCACCCTCGCCGAGCTCCGCCAGCTGGTCACGACGGCCCACGCCCACGGGATCCGCGTGGTCCTCGACTTCACCGCCAACCACGTCCACGAGCAGTCGCCGGTCTATCAGCAGCACAAGGACGACGGCTGGTTCAACCTCCCGATCGAGCTCTGCCAGGACGTCGGTTGGGACACCAAGCCGCGCACGTGCTGGTTCACGAGCTACCTGCCGGACCTGAACTACGACAACCCCGCCGCCCGCGCCTTCATGGTCGACCACGCCGTTCGGGTCATCGAGGACACCGGCGCGGACGGCTTCCGCCTCGACGCGGTCAAGCACATCGCGCTGAGCTTCGTGACCGATCTCCGCGCGCGCCTCGCCAAGGACATCGAGCTGACCGGCGTCCCGTTCTGGCTCGTCGGCGAGACCTTCTCCGGCGACGTCGGCCTCATCGACGGCTTCGTCGGCCCCGACAAGCTCCACGGGCAGTTCGACTTCCCGTCGAACCTCCAGATCCTCAAGGGCCTCGCCAAACAAGAGATCGGCCTCGGCCAGATGGATCAGCAGGTCCGCAGCGCCCACGCCGGCTACAAGGACGGCGGCCGCCTAATGTCGACCTTCATCGGCAACCACGACATCGCGCGCTTCACCTCGATGGCCGCCGGCGACATCTACTGCGGGGTCTGGGACGTCTTCTCGAACATCGCCCAGGGCTGGCACTATCCGCCCGGCGCGCCGACGAGCGACGCCCCCTATCAGCAGCTCGAGCTCGCGCTCGCCTACGCCATGACCATCCCCGGCGTGCCGCTCATCTACTATGGCGACGAGGTCGGGATGCCCGGCGCCGGCGACCCCGACAACCGCCGCATGATGCGCTTCGGTGCGGCGCTGTCCGCCCGCGAGTCCGCCACCCTGGCCGCCGTGCGCTCGCTCGGCCTCGCCCGCCGCGCCCACCCGGCGCTGTCGCGCGGGGACTGGCCGGCGGCGCTCCTCGCCGAGGCGGACCTCCTCGCCTACGCGCGCACGCTCCCGACGGAGAAGGCGATCGTGATCCTCAACCGCGGCGGCACCGCGCGCAGCGGCGCCCTCGCCGTCAGCGGCCTCGGCGTCGCCGACGGCGTCGTCTTCCACGACGCCCTCGGCGCGGGCGCGATCACGGTCAGCGGCGGTCAGCTCGCCTACGACGTCGGCGCGCGCTCGGTGCGCATCCTGGTCGCGGCCACCCCCTGAGCCGGGCGCGGCGATCTCTCGCGCGCCTTCCCGTCACCCCGCCCCCTGGCGTCGGGCGCCGATCTCTGCCACCCTCGCCGGGTGAGCGCGGGGTGGTCGTCCGCGCGACGCGCCCCGGGCGTGAGGCAGCATGAGCGACGAGCCCGAAGACACCCTCGAAGCCGACGGCGAGCTGCCCGGGCGGCGGCTGTACACCGTGGCGGGCGCCAACGCCCTGATCCCGCACCTCGGGCGCGTGTTCGATCGTCTCGACGCTGGCCGCGTGCAGATCCAGGAGCTGGTCGAGGAGCTCGCGTCGCTCGGAGTGCAGATCGGGCACGCCGTCCCGCCCCCGCTCGCCGCCGATCCCGAGGTGCGGCCGCTGCTCGAGGTGCTGTTCGAGGTCAACGAGGAGCTCCGCGAGGTCCTCTCCGAGCTCTCCGAGCTCGGCGTCGAGATCAAGGGGCTCGACGGGCTGGTCGACGTGCGGAGCCGCTACGAGGGGCGCATCGTCTACCTCTGTTGGCGCCGCGGCGAGCCCGCCTTCACCCACTGGCACGAGCTCGAGGCCGGCTTCCCGGGGCGCGCCCCCATCCTCGAGGCCGACGACTTCGAGGGGACGCTGCTGGTGTGATCGGCCGCGGCCGGCCACGTCGCGCGACCGCGGGCTTGAACTCGGGCGTCCGGCCGGCCACAATCTCGGCCATGAAGATGCTCCTCGCCCTCGCGCTGATCGGCCTCGCCGCGCCCGTCTCCTTCGCCGCCGGTCCGGCCCCCCGAGTGGCCGCCCCCGCGACCTGCGCCGCGACGCCGCTGATGAAGGCCCTCGCGACCCTCGGGGACGGCGCCACGGTGCGCGTGCGCCAGACGCCCGGGAGCGTCGTGGTCGAGGATCGGGTGCGGCAGCGCGTCCTGCTCGTCGCGACCTGTGACGGCCTGAGCCAGCCCGGACCCGCGGACGCGCGCCGCGTGGCGGACGCCCAGACCGCCACCGAGGTCGTCCGCGCCCCGGCGGGAGAGGTCGCCTACTCCCACAGCGCGACCCCCCTCGGGACCCGCGTGACGATGGTGGCGCCGAGCGCCACCCAGCGCGCCGGCCTCGACGTGACCGCCTTCGACAACGACGACGTCTACGTCGCCGACGCCTTCGGGCGGCTCCTCTACCAGCGGCACACCGCCGCCGACGGGACCCTCGTCGAGCGCGAGGCGGCCGCCGTCGGCTGCGGCTGCGAGCGCGTCACGACCCCGGACGGCGTCGTCACCGTCACCCCTCGCTGACCCGCGCCCCCGCGGGCGCCATGGCGCGGACCCGCACGAGCGGCTTGCCTTCGCCTGACGGCGGGGTAGTGTAGCCGCGGCAACTGCTGGGAGGACGCGATGGGGGACGATGGAGGCCGCTGGGTAGAGCTGGCGCGGGCCTGGATGGCCGATGACCCCGACCCGGTGACGCGCGCCGAGCTCGAGGCGCTCGTGGTGGCGAACGACGCCGAGGCGTTGCGCGAGCGCTTCTCGGCCCCGCTCGAGTTCGGGACCGCTGGGCTCCGCGGCCTGATCGGCGCCGGCCTCGCGCGCATGAACGAGGCGAACCTCGCCCGGGTCGCCGCCGGCCTCGCCCGCCAGCTGCTCGCCGACGTCCCCGACGCGGCCTTCCGCGGGGTGATGCTCGGGCGAGATGGGCGCCGCAAGTCCGACGACTTCGCCCGCGTGGTCGCCGAGGTCCTCGTGGGCCAGGGGGTGCGCGTCTACTGGGTCCCGCAGCCCGCCTCGACCCCGGTCGTGGCGTTCCTCGGGCGCTACGTCGACGCCGCCGCCACCGCCATCGTCACCGCCAGCCACAACCCGCCGGCGTACAACGGCTTCAAGGTCTACTCCGAGCGCGGCGCCCAGATCGTGCCGCCCCAGGACGCGCGCATCCGGGCCCAGATGGACGCCATCCCGAGCGTGCGCGCCATCCCGCGGGTGCCGTTCGCCCAGGCGGTCGCCGAAAAGCACATCCGCGTCGTCCCGGACCGCTGGGTCGACGCCTACTACGAGGCCCTCGACGATCAGTGCCTCGGCCCGGTGCCGCCGCCGACCCAGATCGCCGCCGTGACCACCGCGCTCCACGGCGTCGGCCACCGCTTCGTCCACGAGGTCCTGGCGCGGCGCGGCCACCGCCACCTCTTCCCGGTGCTGGCGCAGGCGGCGCCCGACGGCGAGTTCCCGACCGTCCGGTTCCCGAATCCGGAGGAGAAGGGGGCGCTCGATCTCGCACTTGCGTTGGCGCGGGACAAGTTCGCGGAGGTCATCGTCGCGAACGACCCGGACACAGATAGATTGTGCGTTGCGGTACGCGACCCGAAGCAGGCGACGGGCTACCGCGTCCTGACCGGCAACGAGCTCGGGCTGCTGCTCGCGGACTGGCTCCTGTCGGAGGGGGCGCGGCAGGGGACGCTGCCGGAGCGGCCGCTCGTCGTGACGACCATCGTGTCGACGATGATGCTGGCGCGGCTGGCGGAGGCGCGCGGCGCCGCCTGTGCCGAGGTGCTGACCGGGTTCAAGTGGATCTGGGACTACGCGCTGTCGCGCGAGGGGGAGGGCGAGACCTTCGTCTTCGGCTTCGAGGAGGCGCTCGGCTACTGCTGCGGCCGGGCGGTGCGCGACAAGGACGGGATCGGCGCGGCGGCGACCCTGATGGAGCTGGCGGCGGCGCTCAAGGCCGAGGGCAAGACGCTGCTCGATCGGCTCGACGCGCTCGCGGCCGAGCTCGGGGTGAGCGTGACCGCGCAGGTGGCGACGGTGCTCGCGGGGCTCGACGGGATGGCGCGGATGGCGCGCATCATGGCGGCGCTGCGGGCGTCGCCGCCGACGGCGATCGGCGGCAGCCCGGTGAGCCGGCAGCGGGACCTGGCGGGAGCGGACGCGGACGCCGCGGGGCTCCCGCGGGCCGACGTCCTGACCTACTGGCTGGGCGACGGCTCGCGGCTGGTCGTGCGCCCGAGCGGGACCGAGCCGAAGCTCAAGGCGTACCTCGAGGCGCGCGAGGCCGCGGGTGAGGGTGAGCCCCTCGGGGCGGCGCGGGCGCGGGCCGAGGGGCGGGTCGCGGCGCTCGATGCGTGGGTGCGCGAGTTCATCGCGTCGGTGGCGTGAACGGGTCGGATCGGATCGAGCGAGGCAGGAGGGACGGCGATGAGCGAGATGGACGAGGGCTTCCGCCTGGAGATGGCCGAGTACATTCGGCAGGAGAAGGAGCTGAAGGTGAAGCTCGAGATCCTCGAGCAGAAGCTGGCGGGGCCGGAGGCGAAGCTGGCCAGGGCGCGCGAGATCGTGCTCAAGGCGAAGGCGGCCTACGAGTCGATCCTGGGCGAGGTGAAGCCGCTGCGGTCGGACAAGACGCTGCTCGAGGGTGAGCTGGGGCTCCTGTCCGAGAAGAAGGCGCAGCTCCGGCACGACGCGGCGCTCGCCAAGGGCGGCTACGGGATGCGCCCCGGGACGACGGCCTTCGTCGAGCAGCTCAACGAGGTCGCCGGCGACGCCGCGACGCACAACCTGAAGAGAGAGGCCAGCGCCCTCGACGCCGCCGCGGCGCTCGAGGCGCTCAAGGCCAAGATGGGCAAAACCTGACAAGGCCGCGCGGCGGGCAGCCACGCCCGCCGCGGCCGACGCGAAGGAGCTGGACCATGGCGCTCGTTTCTCCCGAGGTGTCGCGGCTGCGGCCGTACGAGCCGGGCAAACCCATCGACGAGGTGCGGCGCGAGCTCGGGGTCGATGACCCGGTGAAGCTCGCGTCCAACGAGAACGCGTGGGGGGTGTCGCCGCGGGCGGTGGCCGCTATCGCCGAGGCGGCGCGCGAGCTCCACCTCTACCCCGACGGCGGGTGCTTTCACCTGCGCCGGGACGTCGCGGCCTTCCTCGACGTGGCGCCCGGGCAGCTGGTCTTCGGCAACGGGTCCAACGAGCTCATCGAGCTGCTCGTGAGGACCTTCGTGCAGCCGGGGCAGAACGTCGTCACGAGCGCGGTCAGCTTCGTCGCGTACAAGCTCTGCACCCTCGGGGCGGCGCGCGAGCTGCGTGAGGCGCCGCTCGGCGCGGACATGGGCTTCGACCTCGACGGGCTCTTGGCGCGGGTCGATCAGAACACGCGGCTCATCTTCATCGCCAACCCGAACAACCCGACGGGGACGTGCCTCGGCGCCGCGGCGCTTGACCGCTTCGTCGCGGCGGTGGACGAGCGCTGCGCGGCGGACCCGCCGATCCTCGTGCTCGACGAGGCCTACATCGAGTACCAGGGGCTCGCCGACTACCCCGACAGCCTGGCGCTGGTCGCGCGGCGGCCGCGGACGGTGGCGCTGCGGACCTTCTCGAAGGCTTACGGGCTCGCGGGCGCGCGCTGCGGGTACGCGGTGACCTCGCCGGAGCTGGTCGGCCTGATGGAGCGCGTACGCCAGCCGTTCAACGTCAGCAGCCTCGCTCAGGCCGGGGCCCAAGCGGCGCTGGCGGACCAGGAGCACGTGCTGCGGTGCGTCGGGGAGACGCTGGCGGAGCGCGCGCGGGTCCACGCGGCCCTCGAGGCGCTGGGTCACGGCGTCGTGCCGAGCCACACGAACTTCCTGCTGGTGGACTTCCACCGGGACGCGGCGGCGCTGCACCAGGCGCTGATGCGGCGCGGCGTCATCTGCCGCCCGATGGGCCCCTATGGCCTGGCGACCCAGCTGCGGATCACCATCGGCCTCCCCGCGGAGAACGACAAGCTCCTCGCCGCCGTCGCCGCGCTGAGCTGAGACCGTCGGCGAGAGAGGGGCGACTATTGGGTCGCTCTTGATGCGGACGCCCCCCCCGGGGGGCGCCTCCATCGCGTTCGCCGAGCAATAGAGCAGAGGCCGTGAGAGAGGCGCGCGCCAGCTCACGCGCCCACGCTGTTGCCCGCCCCCGCCCTCAGCGGACCTTGCGCTCCTGCCGTTTGCCGAACAGCAGCTTGTGCTCGAGGCGCCCGCGCTGGGCCGCGTAGAACGCCTGCAGGAACTGGTAGGCGTCGGGCTCACGGCCGTCCGCGGCGTGCCAGTCGACCTTGCGCTGGATCTTGCGCGCGATCGTCAGCAGCAGGTCGAAGTCGATGTGGCTCGGGTAGCGGCGCAGCACGTCCTCGAGGATCTGCAGCTCGTGGATCCCATAGAGGTCGAGCTGCTCCTGGGTAAAGCTGTACGGATGTTGCGTTGCAACATCGCCGTTCGACCTGTCGGCGACCAGATCCTCGAGCAACGTCTCCCGCGGTGCATTAACCACCAGCGTGCCGGCGACCAGGTCCCCGACCCGGGCGTGGTAGCGGTTGAACAGCGGCATCAGCGCCATGATCCCGAGCCACACCCAGGTCAGCGCCAGCCCCCAGCCGGACGCGAACCCGATCGAGCTCGGGCTGGCGAGCGCCATCAGCGGCAGCAGCATCTCGACGTCCCGGGTCAGGTTGCGCGCGAACACTAGCCCCGACGACAGCGGGCCGCCGTCCCGCGCGATGACCCGGATCCCCACCGCGCGCTTGCCGATGGTGCGCCCCTGCCAGCGCAGCTCGGTGAAGATGAAGTAGAAGTTCCAGATGAAGAAGGTCGCCAGCTGCGCGACCGCCTCGACCAGCAGCCGCGGGTCGTCGGCGTCGATGTCGCCGAGCCCGCTCCCACCGCCGGCCAACAGCGACGTGAGGGCCGTCACCAGCACGACCGCCAGGAAGACGATCAGCACGTCGATACACACCGCGAGCAGCCGGCTCCCGAGGGGCGCGAGCTCGAACTGGAGCGCGACGTGCTCGGGCGTCTGGAGCGCCAGCCGCTCTCCGCCCTCGGCCCCGAGCGTCCTCACGGCGTCGCTCCCGTGTCCGGAGCGGGTCGCAGCGGCTCGATCTCCCGCACCGCCGCCTCCAGCTCAGCCCGCCGCGCGCGCCCCACGGTCCGCGCCAGCCGCTCGACCGGGGTGCGCCCGACCCGCGTGAAGAACAGCGTCCAGGCCGTCGCGGTGATCACGATCATCAGCACGCGGACGTCGGTCGAATACACGAGCTGCCGGAAGAAGCCCTCGATGAGCGCCGCGATGAAGAACATGACCACCGCGCCCACCGCCACCGCCGCTGCCTGTCGACCGCGCCGCGCCAGGTTGTCGAGGCGCCTGAAGCGCCCGGGGAACACCACCCCGTAGCCGACCGCCAGCCCCGCGGCGCCGCACAGGCACACGGCGAGCAGCTCCGTCACCCCGTGCGGCATCACCCAGGCGAAGAACTCGAACCCCAGGTCGTGGCTCGCGTAGAGCGCCCACATCGCGCCGAGGCCGAGCCCGTTGATGAACAGCAGCAGCATCACCGGGACGCCGGCGACGAAGCCGAGCGCGAAGCACAGCAGCCCGATCTTGGCGTTGTGCGTGAACAGGAAGGCCGCGAAGCTCGTGAGCATCGTCGCGGTCCCCCCGCCGTCGTCGGTCAGCACCGCGGCGAGCTCGTCGGCGCTCGCCGCGGGGGTGCGCCCGCCCGCCATGTCCTCGCCGACGAAGGTGAAGTAGCGATCGGAGTCCTGCGCGGTCAGCACATAGCCG
The DNA here is from genome assembly GCA_002841945.1 of Deltaproteobacteria bacterium HGW-Deltaproteobacteria-14. Classification (GTDB taxonomy): domain Bacteria; phylum Myxococcota_A; class UBA9042; order PHBI01; family PHBI01; genus PHBI01. The sequence goes on along the minus strand of PHBI01000080.1, from coordinate 24,500 downwards.
GCGGCCGCGCCGAGGGCCACCAGCGCGACCGCCAGGAGCAGCGCCCAGCGCATCCCGCGGACCAGCTGGGGGAAGGTCTCGAGCAGAAACGTCAGCGCCGAGGAGCCCAGGTAGCGCTTGCGGCAGTAGACCGCGAAGTAGGCGCGGGCCGACAGCCCCTCGAGGTAGGCGGTGACGTTCTTGTCGAGGGATATCGCGCGCGCCACCGACAACGACGACAGCGCCGCCCGGTACAGGCTCGGCAGGCGGTGGAGCTCGTCGCTCCCGAGGCTCTGCAGCCCGCGCTTCTCGACCCGCTCGACGAGCTCCTCGAGCTCGCGCCACTGGGCCTCGCGTTCGCGGCGAAACTCGAATGATTTCAGGGTATAGTCGGGCATGCGGCTCAGATCATCTCACGGCGCTTGATCTCGAGGTAGCGGTTGACGAGCTGCACCCCGATGGTGCGCGGGGTGGCGTCGATGCAGAAGACCCCCCGGCGGCGGAGCCGCGTCAGCACCAGCTCGCGCTCGCGCAGCATCGCGTCCGCCACCGCCGCCTGATGCAGCGCGAGCATGTCTCGCGGCTCCGCGGCCGCGACCGTGTCGAGGAGCGGGTCGCGCAGGGACACGAAGACGACGAGGTGGCGCCGCGCCAGCCGCCGGATGTTGTCCATCATCAGCTCGGCGGTCACCGTGTCTACGAAGTCGGTGAGCACGACCACCAGCGATCGGCGCGTGAGCCGCCCCATGAGGTCGGTCAGCGCGAGGGTGTAGTTCGTCTCGGCGTCGGCGTAGCCGAGCCCCCCGGAGAGCCGCAGCATGGCGCGGAAGGCGGCCATCCCGCCGCGCGGCTCGGCGAAGGCGCGCACCCGCTCGTCGAAGCCGAAGAAGCCCACCTTGTCGCCCGCGCGCGCGCTGAAGTACGCGAGCAGCAGCCCGGCGTGGATGGCGTGGTCGAGGCGCGGGATCCGCTCGAGGGGCTCGGCCATGAGGTGGCCGGCGTCGATGGCGACGACCACCTGACGGTTGCGCTCGGCGCGGAACTGGCGGCACAGGAGCTCGGCGTGGCGGGCCGAGGACTTCCAGTCGATGGCGCGGTGATCGAGCCCGGGCATGAACTCGCGCAGCGAGTCGAACTCCGAGCCGTCGCCGGCGTACTGCTCGATGCGCAGGCCTGTGCGGAACTCGCTCGGGCTGAAGAACTCGAGGGCCTGCTGGCGGACCCCGCGGATGTTGGGGACGGCCGTGACGTCGCGCGCGAGGCCGAAGCGCACCGTCCGCTCGACCAGGCCGAAGGGGCCGCGAAAGCGGACCCAGGCCGCCTCGATCTGCCCCGTCCCGCGGCGGAGCGCCGCGAGCTCGAAGGGCACGGTCGTCTCCGCCGGGCCGAGCACCGCGCGGCGGGCCCGGACGGGCGCGAGGGTCTCCGACAGGTCGAGCTTGACCAGCGCGCGCAGCGGGCGATCCCCGCGCCCGAGGCGCAGCGCGATCCGCGCCTCGCCGGCCTCGCCCATGTACAGCGTGTCCGGGACCGTCAGCGCGTGCTCGATGTCCGCCCGGCGCGGCGCGAGCACCGCGTCTATCGCCAACAAGATCGAGAACAAGGCCCACGCGAAGAGCCACACCGTCCACAGCCCTGGCGCGACGAGCACCGGCACGACCGCGAGCGCGGACGCGGCGGCGACGACGACGATCGCGCGGCGGGACGGGAACACGGGCCTAGTGAATCGGATCCGCGCCGGTTCCACAACCGGAGAGGGCCGAGCTTCGCGGTTGAAGCGTGCCCTCAGGGTTCGTGACTCTTTTGCCGAAGCTGGACCCGGTTCCCATCGTATCGGTCGAGGACCGGAGTCCTCCGCGGGTGGGGGTAGGCGCGACTGCGTCGCCCCGACCCCCACCAGCTGCGGACTCCGGTCCTCGACCTGCCGTCGCTTGGCTCAGGCGGCGGGGTCGACCCGCGCGGCGGCCCCGGCGAGCAGCGCGCGGAGATCAGCCAGGCGCAGTGGCGCGGAGACGACCTCGGCGAGCGGCGCGTCCTGCAGCGCCGAGAGCTGGTCTCGGCGACCGAAGGCCGTGACCACGACGAGCTCCGTGCCCGGTGGGAGGGCCGACAGCGCGGCCAGACGGGCGGCGTTGTCGTCTCGGTTCAGCGTGAGCTGGACGATCACCAGCTCCGGCGCCGCCCCGGCCTCGATCGCGCCCTCGAGTCGTGCCCGCGCCGCGTCCCACTCCCCGCTCGCCCACAGCCGCGCCCCGAGCGCCGGGAGCTCGTGGACGAGCTGCTCGCGCAGGCGCTCCCCGGGCGCGAAGGCGAGGACATCGAGCGGTCGCCCCGCCGACGTCAACCCGGCGACGGGCTCGGCGGCGAGGGGGCGGCTCTCGGTCGGGACCCCGACCGGCACGTCGAAGCGGAAGGTGCTCCCCGCGCCGAGCTCGCTCTCGACCGAGATCTCGCCGCCCATCAGCTCGGCCAGGCGCCGGCAGATCGCGAGCCCGAGGCCGGTTCCGCCGGCGCGTCGGGTCGCCAGCAGGTCCCCCTGCTCGAACTGCGCGAAGACGCGCGGCAGGACCTCCGGCGCGATCCCGACGCCGGTGTCGACGATCTCATAGCGCAGCATCAGCCCGCCTATCGTGCGACGCAGCAAGGAGACGCGGACCGCGATACTCCCCGACGGTGTGAACTTGATCGCGTTGCCGACGAGGTTGAGCAGCACCTGCTCGATCCGGGTCGGGTCAGCGACCACCGTGGGCGGCACGTCGTGCCCGATGATGGCGCCCACCTCGACGCCGCGCGCGTGGGCGCGCTCGGCGAGCATCGCCATGACCCCCTCGACGACGTCGCGGGGTGAGAACGCGGTCGGCTGCAGGCGCAGATGTCCGGCCTCGATCTTCGAGAAGTCCAGCACATCGTTGATGACGTTGAGGAGCGCCCGCCCGGCGTTCTGGAGCATGGCGACGTAGCTCTGCTGCTCGTCGTCGAGGTCGGTGTCGCCGAGCAGCTCCGCCATCCCGAGGATGCCGTTGATGGGCGTCCGCACCTCGTGGCTCACCGTGGCGACGAACTGGGAGCGGGCCTGCACCGCGGCCCGGGCCTCCTCGACGGCGCGCTCGAGGGCGGCCTCGGAGGCCTTGCGGGCGGTGACATCGGTCACGTAGGTGAACACCTCAGCGTCGCCGGACCGGGCCATGTGGCATTGGTACCAACGCTCGGCGCCATCGGTGCTGAGGGGGTAGTCGTAGCGCACCGGTTGGTCGCTCTGCAGCGCGATCTCGAGGTTCTCCCGGGCCATCCGGGCCAGCGCTGGGGGCAACACCTCCTCGACGGTGCGACCCATGAAGGCGTCCGGGGGCGCCAGCAGCTGCGCGGTGGCGGGCGTGTGGGCGTCGAGGAAGACCCCGGCCGCGTCGATGCGGAACCACAGCAAGGGGAGGCTCGCGAGCATCTTGCCGAGACGGCCGCCGGGGTGTGGACCGCCCCCCGCGAGCGGCCAGCTGACGAGCTCGTCCGGCCCCTCGGCGGCGCTCGCGAGGGGCGTGAAGACGGCGGCGTCGGCGGTCAGCGCCGAGCTCGAGCCGCCGGTCGCCCCCTCAAGACCGTCGAGGAGCGCGCGCGCCGAGCGACCGACCAGCGCCTCGCGCGTGGCCCCGAGCGCCCGCCGGGCGGCCAGGTTCGCGTCGACCACGTGCCCGCCCCGCAGCAGCAGCTGCGGCACCGGGCTCGCCTCGAACGCCGCCTGATATGGCGCCCGCCCGTCCGGGACGAGCGGCGCGCCGGCCCGCCTTTCGTCTTTCAACTTCCCTCCGGGCGCGTCAAGGGGCGCCACTTGAGGTCAACTCGGTCATTCCCCGATGGATCTTGAGCCCACCTCTCGCGCCTCCTCGGCGAGGAGCGCTCGCGTCGGCCGCGCGGCGCGACGACCGCCCGTCGGGCGACCGCCACGCCGCAAGAGATCGCTCGCTACTACAGCGGTCGGTAGACCTGACCGCGGTCGACCAGCCAGCACCCGGTGCCGGCGTCGCACACGACCGAGGCGCCCTTGGTCGAGAACGCGTCGACGATCGTCCAGTCGTCCTTGCTCGCTACGACGTAGAAGCGGTCCCGCACGTAGGTCGAGGGGTAGGCGACGAGGCGCAGCCCTGAGCCGTCGCCGACGTCGACGCTGCCCGCCCAGTAGTCGTCGCCGGCGTTGGTCCAGGTCGCGCCGAAGTCCTTGGAGCTGCGATCGCGGTAGAGCAGCGTCCCGCCGGCGAGGGTGAAGCGGTCCACCGCGCCCGAGTGGCTGATCTCACGCAGCACGTAGAAGTGTCGCCCGTCGTCGTCCGAGCGCAGGAGGAGGTTGCCGCCCCGGCGGTCGGCGTGGGTGACGGCCAGGACGGTCGAGCCCTCGCCGGTCATCGCCTGGATCGCGTCCTTGACGCCGGTCGCGACGGGGAACCAGACCGCGCCGCCGGCCTCGCTCCGGTACAGCTCGCCGCGGTTGCCGGCGGCGTAGAGCACCCCGTTGACCGCGTAGAGCCCGACGTAGCGCGTGCGGTTCTTCTCGCCGGTGTTCATCAGCTCCCAGGTCTGGAGGTCGCCGGCGCTCCGCAGGATGGTGCCGCCGTCGCCCGCGGCGAACACCGTGCCGTCGCTGATGTGGGTGGCGTAGACGCGCCCGGCCTTCTTCGGGAGCTGCGCCTCGCGGAAGCTCTCGCCGCCGTCGGCGGACACGATGACGGACTTGCCGCCGACGGCGACCACGGTCTCGCCCTTGGCGTCGAAGGAGGCCAGCCCGCGCAGGCTGAAGCCGCTGTGCCAGCGCCACGTGGCGCCGCCATCGGAGGTGAAGGCGACGAGCCCCGCGTCCCCCATCGCCAGGCCGGCGTCGCCGGCGAAGTCGATCGACAGGACCGGCGGGATCCCGAGCGGGGTCGTGACGGCGCGCGCGACGGTGCACGTCTCCGCCTGCGCGGGCATCCGGCCTTCACACTTGCCGGGCTTGGCCGGCGCCGCGATCGCCTCGAGGGAGGTCGGGTCGACCAGCTCGATCCAGGTCACGCCGTCGGGGCTCTCGATGCCCTTCTTGCCGAGCGGGACGATGTAGCGCCCGTCCACCTTGGCGATCTGCTTGAGGGCCGCGTTGACCGGGCTCGGCACGACGCTCCAGGTCTCGCCCCCGTCATTGCTCTGCACGATGGTGCCGCCGTCGCCGACGATCAGGATCTCGCTGCCGTCGACCAGCCCGGCGCGGAGCGTCTTGGTCGCGTTGATCGCGACCTCGGTCCACGCCTTGCCGTCGCGGCTCGAGGCGAGGGCACCCTTGGCGCCGTAGACGTAGAGCGGGCCGCCGGGGTTGCCGACGACCCCCTCGATGCCGCTGAACGGGGCGGGCTGGATGGCCCAGGTCGCGCCGCCGTCCTGGGTGAAGGCGAGGGTCTTCTTGTCGTAGACCAGCGCCTCGGAGGCCGACAGGCCCCACGCGGTGCCCTTCACCTCGCACGACACGCCGGCGGCCTTGCCGACCCGCGTCACCGAGCAGAGCCCGCGGCCGGTGGTCGCCTGCTTGCCGTTGCCGCGCACCGGTGCGGCGTCCAGCGCCGACCAGGCGCTGCCGTCGACCGAGGCGTAGGCCTTCTTGCCGGCGATGGCGATGAAGCGCCCGCCGTCCGCGATCACGCGCTTCGCCTTGAACTTGTCGGGCAGCATCCCGGCGTCACCGGCGCGCCCGGCCTTGTCGAAGTGGACCCACTGGCCCCCGCGCCCCACGGCGATGACGCCGCCCGAGCCGACGGCCACGTCGACGAGCTCGTCCTCGGTGAAGCGCGGCAGGTCGCGCCAGCTCTTGCCGTCGCGCGAGATCGCCATGTAGCCGGCCTTGCCGACCACCACGTAGGGTCCGCCCGGAGCGCCGGCCACCGCGCGCACCTCGCCGCTGGTGTGGCGCGTGAAGCCCCAGCTCGCCCCGCCGTCGACGGTGACGCCGACGTGGCTGTCCTTGGTGTAGGCGATGGCCTCGTTGGCGCCGATCGCGCTGCCGCCTATCACGACCTGGCCGAGGAAGGCGTGGACGACCCCCCAGGCCTTGAACTTCTCCGCCGCGGCGGTCGAGGTCCCGGCCCCCTGGGCGGCGGTCGCGGGCGCGGCCTCACGCGGCGCGGCCTCACGCGGCGCGGCCTCACGCGGCGCGGCCTCACGCGGCGCGGCCTCCTGTGCGTCGCCCTCGGGCGGAGCTGCAGCCTCGCCCACCGAGGCGCTGTCGGCGACGGGCGCGGGGGGGACCGGGGTCTCCTGCGCCTGTTGACAACCACCAGCCATGAGCGCCGCGAAAGCGCCGCCGATTACCAAATACTTGCGCATGGTTACTCCACGTCAGCGGGCCCGGGGTGCTCCCGCGGCCGCCTGCCAAAGTCCTCGACGACCCCGCACGGAGCCACCGCCGTGAGCCTGGACCGGAAGGGGCGCGCACGTAAACCAGACCGACGGGGTCTCCACCCTCAATGCGCGCGGCTGGCCCGCGGCGTACCGACGGTGCCCCTGTCCGGGGCGACGGCCGAGACCACGCCGCTCGCGGGGGCGTCGCCGCCGGTCAGCCAGCAGCTCGCGACCGGGCAGGGGCGGGTCGCGCCGAGGAAGGTCATCGGCGCGACCTCGGGTCGCCCCGGCACCCCACCGACGCCCGCAGGGGTCAGCGCGGCGCGGCCACCTTCGCGATGATCTGGTCGAGGACCCCCTTCGGGGTCACCCCCTCCACCTCGGCGCCCGGCGCCAGGATGACGCGATGCTGCATTGCGGGAAGGAAGAGGTCCTTGACGTCATCAGGCACGACGTATGTGCGTCCCCGCAGTGCAGCAAGCGCCCGTGAGGCGGTGGCGAGCATGCTGGTCGCGCGCGGCGAGGCGCCGTGGAGCAGCGAGTGGTGGTCGCGGGTGGCGCGCACCAGGTCGACGATGTAGTCGGCGACCTCGTCCGACAGCGCGAGCTCCCCGACCTGCGCGCGCACCATGCCGAGGCCCTCGAGGTCGGCGACCGCCTCGAGGCCGAAGCGCTCGAGCCGCGGCATCGCCGTTCGGTTGCCGTGCAAACGCACGATGGCGCGCTCCTCACCGCGGCTCGGGAAGGGCACCACGACCTTGAGCAGGAAGCGGTCGAGCTGCGCCTCGGGGAGGGGGTAGGTCCCCTCCTGCTCGATCGGGTTCTGGGTCGCCACCACCATGAAGCCGGGCGACAGCGGGTAGGTCTTGCCGTCGATGGTGACGTTGCGCTCCTGCATCGCCTGCAGCAGCGCCGACTGCGTCTTCGGCGGGGTCCGGTTGATCTCGTCGGCGAGCAGGAAGTCCGTGAAGATCGGGCCCTGGGTCAGGCTGAACTGGCTCGTCTGGAAGTTGAACAGGTTCGTGCCGATCACGTCGCCGGGCATCAGGTCCGGGGTGAACTGGATGCGGTTGAACTGCAGCCCGAGGGTCGCCGCGAAGGCTCGCGCGAGCAGCGTCTTGGCGGTCCCCGGGGGGCCCTCGAGGAGGATGTGTCCCTCGCTCAGCAGCGCCACCAGGAGCGACTCGACCACCCCGTCCTGGCCGACGACGACCCGGGCGATCTGCGCCTTGATGGCGTTGGCGAGGCCGTCAATCCTTGTGATGTCCATCGGTCATCTCCATGCGGAAGCGGTAGATTCGGCGCGCCAGGGCGAGCGCGCGCCGGCCCTCGCGCTTGCTGTCGGGCACCTGCAGCACGCGCTGCGCCAGCGCCACCGGGTCCTCGGACACGCCGCGCTCCGAGGCGAGCCGCGCCAGGGTCGCGAGGCGCTCCTGGTCGTCGAGCCGCGCCGGCAGGGCGTAGTCGCGCGCCACGGCGCGGAGCGTGCTCTTGAGGTACTCGCGGAGCCCGTAGCCGACGTGGCCGCCGACCGCCAGCAGCGTCGCGGTGTTGCTGATGAGCGCCGCCTTGCCGGGGGCCACCCGGGGCGGCAGGCGGTCGGGCTTGCCGAAGCGCGCCCCGGCGGCCCACAGGCCCAGCGCCAGGAGCCCGATGAGGTGGAACGTGAGGACCACCAGCGGGAAGCTGAAGAGGTCGCTCCAGATCGAGGGCGGCTTCTTGAAGCCGTGCACCACCTCGTCGAAGATCAACCCGCGGGCCCCGAGGGTGTCGACGAAGAAGCGGTAGGTCAGCACGGCGTTGTCGCCGCGGCCGAGCCCCATCGTGTCGAAGAGCTCAGGGTCCGAGACGAAGTAGATGAACGACGTGGTGACCGGCCACGAGCCGATCAGGATCGTCCCATCATCCGCCGGGTCCTCGAGCGCCAGCTCGGGCTCGAGGTCCAACCGGATGCCCTGGAGCTGCTCGAGGGAGGGCGTGCCGTAGCGAGCGACCGGCCCCACCCAGCCCGTGGCGCGGTCGCCGCGCGTGATGACGCCGCCTTCGTACTCGGTCTCCGGCGGCGGACGCCCGGTCGCGCGCGCGACCGCCCGATCCGCCAGGTTCAGCACGTGCGCGACGTCCTCGACCGGGAGCAGCTGCGGCACGCGCTCAGCCGGCTCCGGGCCCGCCTCGGGCGTCAGCTCCGAGAGCGGTCCGCCGCCCTCGACCTCGACCTCGTCCGCCCGGGGCGGGTCCCAGTCGTCCGGGTCCCACTTCGGCAGCACGAGCACGACGTCGGCGTCGTTGCCGAGCGCCTCGGCGATCATGTCGACCAGCTCCTCGTCGCTGTGCCCCGTCGGCTCCGCGATGACGAGCGGCTGCCCGGGGCCGGCGCGCGACGCCGAGCGGTAGCGGCTCACCAGCACAGGCAGCCCGAGCTCGCGCAGCACCGTGACGAGCGCGTGATGCCCGACCGCGGACTTGCTGTACGCGTTCGGCGCGCGCGTCGTCCGGTCGGGCTCGTCCCCGGCGAGCAGCGGCAGCGCCAGGGTCGCCAGGAGCGACAGCGCGCCCGCCACGGCGAGCCAGATCGCGGTGCGTCGCGAAAATGCGCGTTCGGCCACGTCTGACGCGGAACGCGTGAGCTGCGATGGTGGTGTTTGCTGCGCTGCGTCGTGCTCGCTCATGCGGCCGCGAGCCTCCCGTGGAGGTGCTCGAAGGAGCGCGCACAGCGCTCGAAGTCGAGGCTGGACACGGCCAACCCGCCGAAGAGCGAGACCTCGACCGACATCACGAGGTCCTCGAACGCCTCGCGCGAGGCGGGCTCGAGCTCGGCCTGCCGGAGCAGCTCGCGGCTCGTCATGGCGGGCTCGACGACCAGCCGGGCGAGCTCGCCGACGTCGTCGATCGCCCCGCGCAACAGCAGGTGGACGGCCTCCTCGAAGCGGCCCTCGTCGGCGAGCGCGCGGGCGTTGCGCAGGGTCGCCGGCATGCGGTCGAGGATCGCGCGCGCGGCGTCGTCGATGACCGGCTTGGCCGCGGCGACCGGCGCGATCCGGGCGGCGCGACGCTCGCGCATTCGCAGGGCTTCGCGCCCGAGCCACAGCACGAGGCCGACGCCCAGCGCCCCGAGGAGCGTCCATAGCAGCGCCTGGGACATGCCCGAGCCCGACGAGACCGGCTCGCGCGGCGTGTCGGAGGCGCGCCGGACGACCCGCCGCCCGGCCCGCGGGCGTTCATCCGGGGCTTGGCGGCGCACCTTCTCGGGGAGCGACTTCTCGTAGGCGGGATCGGACAAGACGCGCTCGGTGACCTCGCGAATACGCGCGTCGTCGACGGCGGCGCCGGCCGCGAGGCTCGCCACCGGCGCGAGCAGCGACGCCGTCCCGAGGGCGACCGCCACCGCGATCCTGCTCAGGGCGCGCGCGCTCCGCATCAGCCGAACACCGCCAGGGGCCGATCGCCGCACATCTGTCGTCTCGCCTCCAGGGCCACGAGGGACGCCGCGGCGCCGCCGCCGCCGGTGGAGCGTAGCAGCAACCTCGAGAACGCGCGCGCCGGGTCGCAGCGCGTCGTCACCCGGCGGTCCGGGCCAGCGCGTTCATGGTCCGCGCCAGGGCGGCGTCCTTGGTCGTGATGGCCGGGCCGGCGTCGTGGGTCTGGAGGTGTACGCGCACGGTCCGGTAGACGTTGAACCACTCCGGGTGGTGGTCGGCCTTCTCGGCGTGCAGGGCGACCCGGGTCATCCAACCAAACGCCTGGACGAAGTCGGCGAAGACGAACTCCTTGTAGAGCTTGCCGCCGTCGACGCTCCAGCCGTCGAGCTCGCCGAGGGCTCGGGTGAGGGCGTCGCCGCTGAGGATGTCGTGCTGCATGGGGGCTGGTCCTGCGTCATCGGTTCCCGCCACGATTACCACAAGTCCGTCGTCGGGGGCACGGCCCGCGCGGGCGCGACGCGTCGGCGCCGGCTGTGCTATGGAGCGGGCTCCACCCGGTTCAGGAAGGCGCGCACGATGGCTGGAAGGCTCGCAGGCAAGGTCGCGATCATCACCGGCGGCAGCCGCGGCATCGGCCAGGCGATGGGGCGCGCGATGGCGCTCGAGGGCGCGCGGGTCGTGTTGGCGTCGCGCAAGCTCGAGGCCGTCGAGGCCGCCGCGCGCGAGGTCGCCGCGGGGCTCCCCGAGGGGAGCGTGTTCGCCCGCGCGTGCCACGTCGGCGACGCCGAGCAGTGCCGCGATCTCGTCGCGTGGGCCTCCGATCACGTGGGCGCCGTCGACGTCCTGGTCAACAACGCCGGCACCAACCCGTTCTTCGGGCCGCTGCTGCAGATCAGCGAGGAGGCCTTCGACAAGACCTTCGAGGTCAACCTCAAGAGCGCCTGGCGCCTGGCGACCGACGTCGCGCGCCGGCTCGTCACCGCCGGCCGCCCCGGGGCCATCATCAGCGTCGCCAGCGTCCTCGGGATGCGCGCCGCGCCGTTCCAGGGCGCCTACGGGATGACCAAGGCGGGGCTCATCTCGCTGACCCAGACCCTGGCCACCGAGCTCGGCGCCGCGCGGATCCGCGTCAACGCCATCGCGCCCGGGCTCATCGACACCCGCCTGGCCGGCGTGATCGTGAAGAGCGAGGCGCTCACCAAGGCGTTCACCGATCGCACGGCGCTCAAGCGCGTCGGTCGGCCCGAGGAGGTCGCGGGCCTCGCGGTCTTCCTCGCGTCGGACGAGTCCTCCTACATCACCGGCCACACCTTCCCCGTCGACGCCGGCTACGTCGCGATGTGACCGTGGCGGAAAGGCGGCGTCGCCGTTGTGCGTTGTGCCGACAGCGCCCTCGCCCAGGAGCCCGCCGATGCTCGCTCGCCTCGCTCTCGCCTTCGCCGTCGCCCTCCCGTCGCTGCTCGCTGCGCCGGCGCTCGCCGCCCCCGACGGCGGCTCCTACGGCCTCGACGACATCTCGCGGGCGGTCGCGCCGAGGGGCAAGCTCGTCTGCCCGGACGTCCCGCTCACGACCTACAGGGGCGACGTCGTCCGCTACCAGACGCCGGCCCGGGTCTACACCGGCTTCGTCGAGCGCCTGCGCCGCTTCGAGGCCGTCGTGGCCGAGGTCGGCACGCGCATCTACGGCCGCGCGCCGCGCAAAATCCGCCACCTCGGGACCTACAACTGCCGCCGGATCGGGCGCTACCCCGATCTCGTCAGCGAGCACGGCGTCGGCAACGGCATCGACATCGCGGGCTTCGAGTTCGGCCCCCTCGCCAGGGACGCCGCGCTGCCCGACGGGCTCCCGAAGGCGCTCCGGCGCGGCTTCAGCGTGAGCGTCCTGAAGGACTGGGACCCCGACCCCGCCGCGCAAGCGCACAAGGCGCGCTTTCTGCGCGCGCTCACCGACGCCCTGGTCGCGCGCGACGACATCTTCCGCGTGCTCCTCGGCCCGGCCTACCCGGGCCACAAGAACCACTTCCACTTCGACTGCGCGCCCTACCGCCTGGTCGTCCTCTGATTCTGACGGGTCACGCGGCGGTCCTGGCGCGCTGATGGAGGAGCCGCTCGGCGAGGCGCCGCCCGACCTGGACGGCCAGCGCCATGATGGTCACCTGGGGGTTCACGCCGACCGCGGTCGGGAACAGGCTCGCGTCGGAGACGTAGCAGCCGGGCAGATCCCAGAGCTGTCCGTTGGGGTCGACGACCGAGTCGTCGGGGTGTGACCCGAGGCGCGCCGTCCCCATCAGGTGGACCGTGAAGAGCTCGATGTGGTGCTTCTTCACCGTGTCGACCGTGACCTTGCGGACGTCGTCCATCGAGCGCGCCAGGTGCGCGCCCCGGAACGGCAGCACGAGCAGGTCGGCGCCCATCGCGAAGTGCAGCTCCGAGAGCCGCCGCACCCCCTCGACGAAGCGGTGGAAGTCCCAGTCGGTGATGTCGTAGCGGGTGATCGGCATCCCGAGCGGCCCGCGCGTGACCCGGCCGGTGGTCGAGTCCTCGACGAGCACCCCGGTCACGAGCATCTGGTTGTAGCGCTCGAGCAGCTCCATGCTCTTCTCGCCGTGCCACGGCAGCGCGGCGCCGACCGGCCACGGCGGGATCATGTTCTCGGCGAACAGGATCCCCTCGTTGCGGAACTCGCGCACCTGCGACCACTGGCTCACCCCCTGCCACGCCTTCACGTCGAAGGGGTAGTACGCCATCACCTTGGCGTTGGGGTGGCACAGGAAGTTGCGCCCGAGCTGCCGCGACGGCCGCCCGACCTTCTGCCCGAGCAGCAGGTACGGCGTGTGGATGGCGCCGGCCGCGACCACCACCGCGCGCGCGCGCACCGTCACCTCGCGGAGCGCGCGCCGCGTGCGCGGGTCCGGCGACCGCCCGACCACGCCGACGCAGCGTCCGCCCTCGACGATCAGCCGCTCGACGCGCAGCTCGGTCAGGCACCGCGCCCCGGCGCGCATCGCGCGTGGCATCGTGCTCACCAGCGCCGACTGCTTGCCACCGGTCGGGCACCCCAGGACGCAGTTGTTGGTGCCGACGCAGCGGTCCTGTGCGCGCGGGTTCAGCTCGCTCTTCCAGCCGAGCTTCTCCGCCCCGAGGTGCATGATGCGGTTGTCGTCCCCGATCGACTCCGGCCGCTGCCGCCGCGCGCTGATCATCTCCTCGACCTCGTCGAAGACCGGCGCCATCCCGGACGGGCCGTACGCCGCGTCCCGGGTCAGCCGCTCCCACCCGGTGAGCACCTCGTCGGGGGCGCGGTACGCCATCCCGCCGTTGATGACCGTCGTCCCGCCGACGCACCGCCCCTCCATGTAGGGGATGGCCGGTCGCCCCAGGATCGCCGTCGTCCCGGCGTCGCGGTAGAGCCGCGGCACCGACTCGGTCATGTAGGGGTTGAAGCTGCCGGTCGGGTGGTAGCCGCCCTCCTCGACGAAGATCACGTCGAGGCCGGCCTCGGCCAGCTCGGCGCCGGCCGCCGCGCCGCCAGCGCCGGTCCCGACCACCACCACGTCCGCGTCGAAGACCTGCTCGCGCGCATAGTCCGCGTGTCGATAGAGGTTCATCGCTCGTCCTCCGTGCTCACGTCGCCGCCGCCTTCGTCGTCGCCCTCGGCGGCGTCGCGCACGAGCGCGCGCACCCGGTCCGAGTACGGCCCGATGTGGTCCTCGGGCCGCGCCTCGCCCCCCGCGACGAGGCGCCGCCGCAGCGCCACCCGATCTCGCATGAAGGGCTCGGCGCGGTAGCCGACGTGGGCCGCGAGCTCGTCGAGGTCGTAGTAGGGGGCGAGCACCGCCGCCCGCACCGCCACGACCATGTCCGAGATCGGCCCGACGCGGCTCTTCTCGAGCTCCTCGAGCAGCGCCGAGGCGTCCGCCGGGGCCATGTCGCGCAGGCGCTTGAGGGCCCGCCCGCGCCACAGCGGCGCGAGATCCAGCGTGCGCAGCACCACCGTGAAGCCGAAGGCGATGAGCGGCTGCATGTACGGCATCATCCGCCGCACCTGCTGCTCGATCCGCACCTCGACGTCCGGCACCACCGGCGCCGGCGGGATGAGCGCCCGGATGAGCCCGTGGAAGGCGCTCACCAGGTCCACGCTGAGCGGGTAGGGATCGGCGAACACCCAGCCGTCGTCCGGGTGGCGCTGCAGCGCCCCGGTGGGGCGCGCCATCTCCGCCGCCAGGCGCTCCCCCTCCTGGTCGACCGGGCGCGGCGTGCGCGCTCGTCGCCACGAGAGCTCGGGGCCGTCAGGTGTCAACACGCGTGCCATGTTCGCCTCCTCCCGGCGCCGCCGGGGGCGGATCAGCGACCGCGCCGGCCAACACCGGCCCGATCATGTCGAGGACCTGAGCGTCCGTGCGCGCGTAGTAGCCGCGCAGCAGATCGCGCGCCGCCGTCCCGTCGCGGCGCGCGAGCGCGCCCTCGAAGGCGCGCAAGTGATCGGGGTAGGCGGGGTCGAGGATCCAGAACCCCGAGAAGCGCTCGGCGAAGCCGCCGAAGACCGTCAGCACCGAGTTCGCCAGCCACCGCAGCGTCAGCGAGTGCGCCGCGTCGACGATAGCGTCGAGCCAGACGACGTCCCCGCGCGCCAGGGCGACCCGGTCTCGCGCCGTCAGCGCTCCTTGTTGCGACGCAGCGATCTCGTGCAGTCTGGCTCGATCAGCTTCGGTCGAGCGCTCAGCGGCAAAGGTCGCCACCGTCCCCATGAGGTCTCCTCGCAATCGCAGCAGATCCACCAGGATGGTGGCCCGCTCGCCGGGGTCGCGCCCGTGGGCGAGGAACGGCTCGAGGACGCCCATCTCCGCGCTCGCCCGGAAGTCCTGGACGGTCACGCCGTGGCCGTGGCGGACCTTGACGAGCCCCTGCTGCTCGAGCTTGCGGATGGCCTCGCGGAGGGTGTTGCGGTTGGTTCCGAGGGAGGCGGCGAGGACGCGCTCGGCGGGCAGGCGGTCCCCGGGCGCCAGCGCGTCGGACAGGATCTGGCGCTCCAACGCGAGCGCTATCCGGTCGGCCAGGTTCGCCTCGCCGTCCGGTAGCACCTCGGTCACGTCGCCCTTGCTCGCTCGCTCGCCCATCGTCGCTCCGACGCCGTCCGTTAACTGGTTAAACCACTTTACGGACCGGCCGCGACTGGTTCAACCACTTTCTCGCTCCGGCTCACTTTCGGGGTGCGAGCCCGCCTTTTCTCTCCAATCGACGCGGCGCTTGTGCGACGATCCTGCGACACCCTGGAGCGCCACATGTCGTTCGAACGACACGCCCCCGTTGAGTCGCTGATGGTGACCGAGGTCCTGACCGCGACGCCGGACACCCTGCTCGACGACGCCCGCGAGTGCTTCATGCGCAGCGGCATCCACCACCTCCCGGTGGTCGCCGACGACGGCGAGCTGCTCGGGATCCTGAGCCACACGGACCTCTACAAATGCCGTCCGACGGACCCTGACTCCGGGGACGCGACGGTCGCCGATCTCATGACGGACCGCCCGGTCTCGGTGCGCGCCGACGACCCGCTCGAGCTCGCGGTCGCGCTGCTGGCCGGCGGCGTCTTGACGACGACGACGACGACGACGACGACGACGACGACGACGACGACGACGACGACGACGACGACGACGACGACTGAGCCGCGGTCAGGCTCAGCGCGCGTGGATTCTGCCGAAGCTGGACCCAGTTCCCATCGTATCGGTCGAGGACCTGCGTCCTCCGCGGGCGGGGGTAGGCGCGACTGCGTCGCCCTACCCCCAGCCGCTGCGGACTCCGGTCCTCGACCTGCCGCTGCTTGGCTCAGGCCCGGCAGAGGTCGAGGACGAGGCGCTCCAACAACAGCGCGTCCTCGATGGGGCTCGACTTCAGCGCCAGATCGGTCTCGTAGAGGCGCTCGAAGACCTCGCGCAGGACGCGGTCGTGGAACTTCTGCGTCTGAGGCCAGGTCTTCTTGGCGGTGAACGGGTGGACGCCGACGTGCTTGGTGGCGTCGTCGAGGTTCGCGCCGCGCTCGCGCAGCCCCTTGAGCTGCCACAGGATCCTGAAGTGCCGACTCAACATCGCGAGGATCTTGAGCGGCGCCTCACGCTGCCCGAGCATGGCCTGTAAGTGTCCCAGGGCGGCGCCGGCGCGCTGCTCGGCGACCGCGTCCACGAGCTCGAAGACGTCGTGGCTGCGGGTCGCCGCGAGGCAGGCCTCGACGTCCTGGTTGGTGATGGGCGCGTTGGCCCCGACGTAGAGGCTCAGCTGCTCGAGGGTGTTGCGCAGGCGCAGCAGGTTCGGCCCGACCAGCTCGACGATGAGCTGCGCCGTCTGGCGGTCGCTGCGGTGGCCGAGCCCGCGCACCCGGTCGGCCACCCAGCCGACGGCCTGGTACGGCTTCAGCTCGTCGAAGCTCAGCACCGCGCCGTGCTTCTTCACCCGCTTGACCAGGGCCGACTTGCCGTCGAGCTTCGTCGCCTTGAGGATGAGGGTGCAGGCCCCCACCGGCGCGTCGACATAGCGCGCCAGCTCGTCACGCTCGGCGGTCTTTTTGTCGACGACGTCGACGCCGCGGGCCACCACGGCGATCTTCGAGACGAAGAGCCCCATCGCCCGGCACGCCGCGACGACCTCGCGGGCGCCGACCTTCGCGTCCCCGAGATCCACGCGGTTCACGGCCATCGCGTCGTGCGGATCGCCGACCGCGGCCCGCAGGATCATCAGCTCCGCCTCGTCGAGGAGCAGCTGCTCGCTCCCCTGGAGGAGGTAGACCGGCTTGGGACGCCCCTGTGCGAGGGTCCGGGCGAGCTCGTCGAGGTCCATGCGCCGGACGTTCCCACTCGCCGGCCCCGGTGGCAAGCGCCGCGGGCGTGAGGAGCACCGCGAGCGGGTGGGTGGGCGTGAGGAGCGGCGCGCGCGTGCGCGGGGACGGCCCTCGCGCCGATGCCGATCGCTCATGAGCGATATTGCCCCCCATCAGATGTAACAAATTGATTTTGTTTGGGTGTTTGCCGTGGGGGGCACGGGGAACAGGGGGGGCCGCCTCTTTGGCCACCCTGCTGAGTCGTTCCTCAGCGCTGCGCTGCGGGCGGGGTCCAGGCGCCGTCGCGGTCGGCGTCGACCTCGATCGGGTTGGTCATGGCGTAGGGCGGCTGGTCGAACATGACCGGGCGGCCATCGCCGCGGCCGGTCACCTCGACCACGTACCAGGCGTCGCGGACGGGCGCGACGGTGATCTCGCGGTCGAAGCGCAGGGCCGGGCGTGCGGGGTCCGCAGCGGGGGGCGCCTCGAGGTCGAGGTCGTAGCTCGCGACGACGAGCCCGTTCTCGTAGAGCCGCACCGCGGCGAGATCGAGGAAGCTCGGCGCCTCGACGACGACGTGGAGATGGGCCTCTCCGGCCTCGTCCACGGTGGCGCGCCCGCCGATCCCGACCCCCTCGGTGGTCTCGAAGCGCACGAACGGGCCGCACGAGACGAAGCTCTGCCGCGCCCGCAGCGGCGGCAGCAGCGCCTCGGGGTCGGCCGCGATGGCGGCCCGCTCGACCCGCACCCAGCTGCGCGGGATCCCCGCGGGCCGCTGCACCGCGTGGCTGTCGGAGCCCGACGACAGCGTCCGCCGAAAGCCGCGGTCGTTCATCGCGAACCAGTCCGCCAGGGTCCGCTCGTTCTCCGCGTTGCCGACGCAGCGCCCGTTGAAGACCTCGAGCAGGTCCCAGTCCTCGGTCCAGCGCTCCGGGATCGTCGCGGCCACGCCGGTCAGCGCGTCGAGGCCGACGGTGTCGAAGTACGAGCCGAAGTCCCCGCCGCGCGGGTGGTTCACCTGAATCACCTCGTCCCCGGGCCCCTGCGCCCGGATCGCGTCGAACAGCTCGGTCCCGTGGCGCCCGTGCTCGAAGACCGCGCCGTGGCTCGGCGCGTCGGGGCGGAACTGCAGCGGGAAGGCGTTGAAGTGCCCATACTCGAAGGTGGTCACCTCCTGTCCCGGGACCGTCGCCACGAAGTCGCCGAGCCCGAGCGCCGCGATCGTCGGGCGCGCGTCGCCGACGTAGGCGTGCTCGCTCAGGATCGGCAGCCCCACGTCGTTCGCCGCCGCCTGGCGCATCCGCGTGTCGTACGCGACGTTCGAGTCCTGGCTCCAGCGCGCGTGGAGGTGCATGTCGGCCGACGTCCAGCCGCTCGTGTCGATGAGCCGGCGCAGCGCGAAGGCGTGGGCCGTCACGCCGTCCGCGGTCACCGTCAACGCGTCCGCTTCGTCGAGCGTGTAGCTGAAGCCCCGGCTCGCCACCGCGCGGTAGGTCCCCGGCGGGACGACCAGGTCGAGCGTCTCCCCGGGCAGCGCGAACCCCACCGCGCTGATGTCGTAGCCCCAGGCGTCGTCGAAGCGGACGTCGTCGGGGGCCCACGGCGACGGCGTCTCGCCGGTGCGGAACACCGTGATCTGGGCCGGGATCGCCGCCCCGTCCGCGCCCTCGACGCTGACCCGCAGCGCCCCCGCCGGCGCCGCCGTCAGGTCGCGTGACGTGGACGCCCCCGCCGTCACCGTGACCGGCGCGGGGGCCGACGCGCCCGCTCCCGGCGCGTGCGCGACGAGCTCGTAGCTCCCGGCGGGCAGCGACAGCGTGTAGCCGCCGTCCGCGGCGACCGGGACGATCCCCGCGACCGCGCCTCGCTCCCGCGCGACGACCCAGGCGTCTCGTGGGTCGACGACCTCGGGCAGCGCCACCGCCCCCGCGACCCGACCTCGCCCCGCCGCGTCGCCGCGGACCGCCGCGAACGCCTCCTCGAGGCTCGCCGTCCCGTTGTCGCCGACCGCGTACCACAGGGTCAGGTGGTGGCTCGCCCCCGGCGCGAGCACGAAGCCCGGCAGCAGCAGCAGGTCCAGCGCGGCGTAGCTGGCGATAGGCGTCACCTCGTCGGCGTCGTGCATGACGCCATAGGCGATGTCGCGCCCGATGGCGCCGAACCAGCTCAGGTCGCGGCTCGACGCGAAGCCGGCGAAGCCCGCGCCCGGCGCGTAAGGCACCGCGCCGTCGCCGTGGTTCGTCACCAGCACCGGCAGGCGCATGTCGGCCGGGGTCCCGGCCTCGTTGACGACCGTCACGTCGAGCCGCAGCGCGCGGTCCTCCGGCCCGAGGCCGTAGTCGTAGGTCACCGCGAGCTCGACCGGATCGGGGCCGAGGGACGGCGTGAGGAAGCTGTCGGGCCAGGCATAGGGTCCGACGTGACCCGTCACGCGCAGCCGCGCCACCCCGTCGCGCCCGTCGGCGACGACCTCGGCGGCCTCGGGCTCGAACACCGTCAGGTTCCAACTCAGCCACAGCTCGCCGAAGCGGTCGCCGCCTTCCTCCCCGGCGGGGCGAGCCAGGTCCGCGTCGACCACGTGCCCCCCGTAGTTGCGGTAGCCCCCGGCGAAGCGCGCCCCCTCGACGATGAAGCGGACGTGCGCGTTCTCGATCTTCAGGTCGCCGAGCGCCGCCTCCGCCTTCGGCCCGCCGATGAGCTCTGCCGCCCGCGCGATCACCCCGGCGCGGACGGCGCCGTCGGCCGGCGCGCCGAGCAGCGTCGGCGGAGCGTCGGCGTCGGCGTCGCTCGCCACGTCCTCGAGGTCAGGTGCGACGTCCCCGGCGTCCGCCGCTCCGCCCACGGCGGAGTCACAGCCGGAGAGCCAGCCGACGCAGGCCAACGCGGCGATCATGCAGCGCAGCGGAAAACCACGATTGGACGCAAAATTCGAGGCCGCTCGGTTGGGTGCAGCGCACTTGCGTCGATCCATGTTGCGCCTCGGAGACGGGGTCGTGACGGAGGCGTCATAGAACCGTGCGTGGCGGGTCGATGCAAGGACGCCGCGAGGCGTGGGCGAAGGGCGGCGGGCGGCGTCGAATCGGTCGGCCCCCGGGGGGCCGGGACGCCCACCGCCCGACGCGCCGGGGCCGGGACGCCACCGTCCGATGCGCGGGGCCGGCTACCCGCCGGTGGCCGCCATGGCGATGAGGCCGCCGAGCAGCGCGATCAGGAGGGACGCCACCACGATCGCGGTGACCGGCCAGCGCGCCGGGGCCTCGACCGGCTGCAGACCGGCCGCGATGATGCCGTCTGGCCGCGGCGCACGGCCGGCGGGGTGCAGCAGCGCGTCGGGTGCCCGCTGGAGCGGGGTCCGCCGCGAGATCTCTTCGGCCGACGGCGGGGGCCGCAGGGCGGGAGCGCTCGGCGGCTTGATCTGGGCGCTCGAGAACGCGCGGGTGCGCGGGGACTGCGCCTGCCTCGGCGCCTTCGAGGCGGTGATGTCTTCGGGGCGCACCGCCGCCAGCTCCTGGATGGTGTCCATGTCGAGCGGGCGCTGCTGCGAGGCCGCGGTCTCGTTCGGCTTCTCGTAGTCGCCGGTGATCCGACCCTCTTCCAGCTCTTCCGGCCGCGGCGTGCCGCGGTGGGTCTTGGTGTTCGACTTGATGCGCGCGATCACGTCGGTCCGCGGCCGGGCCGCGACGCCGCGCTTGAGCAGATCCGCGGCGGCCGGCGCCGCGAAGCTCACGGTCGCGTTCACCGCGACCCCCTTCATGCCGCTGATCGCCGCTGACCCCACCTCGGGTCGCGCCGGTCCCGCCGGGGACTCGGGCAACATCCGCCCGTCGTGGGAGGCGACCCCGTGACCCTCTTGGGTCGATCCCTCGCGCCGAAAACGCTTCGTGCGTCCGCCCGTAGTCGTCGCTGGATTCATGACATGCCCCCGAAGATAGCCCTGCTCCCCCCAATGGCGCAGTGCACACTGAACGTACCTCATCGGCGCTCCTCGACGCTACCTTGAGGCCAATCGAGATCGCGCCTCGCGATTCGTGTAGTCCGTCGGACCTCTGCTACATTTCGCGCCCGCGCCGGGCTTTTTTTCGACCTTTGTCCCCGGCCGCGCGTAGAGACGAACATGAGCGGCGTCCTCACCGTGCCCGGCAACGGCTCCACTCGCGCGATCGTCGGCGGCGACGAGGAGCGCGCTGGCGTACGCCCGGACGAGGCGCGGATCATCGCCTGGGTCCACGCCCGCCAGCACCGACGCGCCGTCGAGCACGCCGCCCGCGCCTTCGGCCCGGAGCTGCACCGCTTCTTCGCGCGCTGGTACCCGAGCGAGGCCGAGGATCTGGTCCAGGAGACCCTCGTGCGGGTGTACGAGGCCTTCCGTCGCGACCGCTTCCAGGCCCACATGGGCTTCACCGGGTGGCTGTTCAAGATCGCGACCAACCTGCGCCGCGATCACCACCGCAAGGTCCGCCGCCGCGGGGATCTCCTCCACGCGCACGCGCACGCCATCTCGCGCGACCTCCACGGCGACGGCGCGGGCCAGGGCACCTGGAACTCGCTCACCCGCCAGGAGCAGCGGTGGTGGCTCGAGCAGACCATCCGGACCCTGCCCGACGAAGACCAGGAGCTCCTCGCGCTGCGCTACGACGCCGCCCTGCCGTGGACCGAGGTGGCGCGCGTCCTCGGCGTCCGCATCTCGACCGCCAAGCTCAAGTTCACCCAGCTGCGACGGGTGCTCGTCGAGCGGTGGGAGCGATGAGCCCCAACCGACCCCAGGGGGCGCGCTCATGAGCGGCCCCGAGCTCGACGCGCTGCTCACGCGCGAGGACACGCCGTGGCGGCCCTCGATGGCGTTCATGGCCGATCTCTCCGAGCGCCTCGACGCCGTGGACGACGAGATCGAGGCCGAGCGCGACCACATCCCCCAGGACGGCGCGCGCGGGTACGACTCGGTGCTCTTCTCCCTCGAGGACCTCCGCGGCGGCGCCCGCGGGCCTTCGAGCGCGGCGCGCTACCGGCCGAGCAGCGAGCCGAGCGGCGTCATCGACCTCGCCCGCCTGACCGCGGGCCCGCCCGACGCGCTCGACTCCGGACCGCTCCCCGTCGGCAAAGACCCAGCGCTGGCTCGGCCTCGCGGCCGCGCGGGGCTGTGGCTCGCCGCCGCGGGGTTCCTGCTCGCCGCAGGCGCCGCTTGGAGCGTCGGTGGTCCGAAGGTCCCGAGCGACGTCCCGATCGACGCGGCGGTCGCCGAGAGCGCCCGAGCGACCTCCCAGGCGCCCGCGGCTCCGACGCCGTCGAGCCCCGCCGCCCTCCCGGGCGCCGCGGCCGCCGCTCACGCTCGGCCCGCGCCGCCCCGCGCGGTCGTGACCGAGGCCCCCTCCGCGCTGCGCGCTTGCCTCGCCGGGCCTGGCGCCCCGTCCTCGGCCCTCATCACCTGGCTCGCCGGTCGCCCGGACGCCAGCGGCCGCGACGGCGCCGACCTCAACGAGCCGGTGCGCGCCTGCCTCGTCGCGGCGGCCCGGTCCATCGAGCCGCGCGGCGCGCCCCTCGTCGTCACCGCGCCGGATCACGTGCCCGCGTCCACCTCCATCCGGTAGCCGACGCCGCGCACCGTCTGGATGCGAAACGGAGCCTCGGGGCGCCAACCGAGCTTCTTCTTGAGGCTCGACACGAAGTTGTCGACCGTCCGCTCCTCGACGATCACGTCCACCCCCCAGACCGCGTCCAGGATCGCGTTGCGGTCGAGCGCCGCCCCGCGGTGGTCGAGCAGGTACACGAGGAGGTCGTACTCGGTCCGGGTGAGCGCGACCTCCGCCTCCGCGCCGTCGCGCACCCGATGGGCCGCCCGGTCCACGGTGAAGCCGCCGAAGCGGTCGCTCGCCAGGACCACCGGGCCGCGGCGCCGCAGCAGCGCCCGGACCCGCGCCATCAGCTCGCCGAGCCGGTACGGCTTGGCGAGGTAGTCGTCGGCCCCGGCGTCGAGCCCGCGCACGACGTCCTCCTCGAGGCTCCGCGCGGTCAGCATCAGCACCGGCACGGCGTCTCCGGCCGCTCGCCGGGTCGCGCACAGCCGATAGCCGTCGGTGTCCGGCAGCATCACGTCGAGCACCACCAGGTCGAGCGCCCCCTGACGCCACGCCGCAAGCGCCTCGGCCCCGCTCGCCGCCGCCGTGACCCGGTAGCCCGCGTCCTCGAGGTTGTCGACCAGGCCGACCCGCAGGTTCTCGTCGTCCTCCACCACCAGGATCGCTGCGCTCACGCCGCCCTCCGAGGTCTTGTGCGATGCGAGGTCGCTGGCACCGTGACCTCGAACATCGTCCCGAGTTTGCTGGATGAAACGAGCCGCAGCCGCCCCCCATGCAGCGCAGCGATGCGGTGGCAGATCGCGAGGCCGAGGCCGCTGCCCCGGGTACCCCGGGCGGCCGCGCCGCGCTGGAACTCCCGAAAGACCCGGCGCTGGTCCGACGGCGCGATGCCGGGACCGTCGTCGGCGACGGTCAGCGCGACCCCGCCGCTCGTCGCGGCGGCGGCGAGCGCGACCCTCACCGGCTCGCGTACGCCGTAGTTGATGGCGTTGCGCACGAGGTTGGCGAGCAGCAGCCGCGCGAGCTCGGGGTCGGCGTCGAGGGTCAGCTCGGCCGGCGCGGCGACGGTGATCGCGACCGGCCGGCGGGCGTGGGCCCGCGCGTCGCTCGCGACGGCGTCGAGCAGGTCCGCCGCGCCGATCGCGCTCCGTCGTGGGCGCCACTGCCCGCGCTCGAGGCGGTTGAAGGACAGGATGTTGTCGACGAGCAGGCCCAGCCCGTGCGCGTCGCGCACGATCCGGGCCGGGTAGTCGCGCGCCTCGGGGCGGCCGGCGAGACGGCGCTCGAGGGTCTCCGCGAGCAGGCAGATCGACGCCAGCGGCGTCCGGAGCTCGTGGGACACGGCGGACACGAAGTGCGCGCGCAGCGCCAGAAAGCGCGCCTTCTTGAGCTGCAGCAGCACCGCCAGGGCCGCCAGCAGCGCACCGAGGAGGCCCGCCCCGGCCACCAGCGCGGTCTTGTATCCGAACTGGCGCTCGGCCGCCGCCGCCGCGCTGACCCACCGCGTCGAGTGGACCTCGACCGCGAGCCCGTCGAGCGGGGTCGGCGCGGTGGGGGCCGCCACCCAGAGCGCCTCGTCGGGCCGGAGGAGGGATCCGGCGCGGATCTCCGCGGTGAGCGCGGCGGCCAGCTCGGGCAGGTCGACCGCGACCCCGAGGAGCCCCTCGCCGTCTGCGACGAGGAGGAGCCCCGAGGGCGTGACGATCGGGGTGGGCGGGCAGGCCGGCGGTGCTGGCAGCGCTAGCGGGGGCGCGGCGGGGCGGGCGACCGCGGCGTCGAAGTCGGCGTGGGCGACCCCGGCGCGGGCCGAGAGCTCGGACACCCGCTCGGCCAGCCACGCGAAGTCGCCCGGGGCCAGGCGCGAGCGCGCGGCGGCGAGGGCGCGCTGCAGCGAGGCGATGCGGGCGCCGTCGTCGAGCGACAGCCCGTCACGCAGCAGCGCCGCCAGCAGCTCCGGGCTCGGCCTCCCCTCGGCGACGAAGCGGTCGGTGAAGGCGAGGAGCGAGGCGAGATCGCGCTCGGCGCGGAGGCGGTAGTGGGCGAGGTGGCGGAGCAGAGCCCGGGCTCCGGCGCTGATCGCGGCGACGTCGTCGCGCGCGAAGGCGCGGCGGAGCGCGCCGAGGAGCAGCGCGCGCTCGCGCCACGGGCCCTCGCCGGGGGGGACCGCGCCGCCGACGAGGTCCCAATACGCGCGCTCGCCGCTCGTGGCCGGGTCCCGAGCGGTCCCGGCCGGTCGCGGCAGGAGCTGCTCGCCGGCCCGCGTCACGACGAGGGGGCCGGGATCGAGCAGGGGATCGGCCAGCGCGGCGGGAGCGCGCTCCCGTGCGGTCGCGAGGGTGCCCTCGAGGCGATGGGCGAGGGCCGCCG
>PHBI01000273.1 GCA_002841945.1 Deltaproteobacteria bacterium HGW-Deltaproteobacteria-14 | reverse complement strand
GACCGCGCGGCGCCCGCCGGGCCCGGGAGGCCCTCGGCTCCGCGGACCCGGCCCGGCGCGCGGTCAGTTCGGCGGGAGGCACACGACCGCGCCGGGCACGCGCGCGGCGACGGCGAGCTCGGGCCCCTTGTCGAGGCCCCACGCGGGCGCCGCGCCGTAAGTCTCCTCGTGGAGGCGGCACTGGCGCGCGTCGGCGTACAGCGTCCCCACGGAGAGCCAGGCGTTCGGGCGGTCGCCGACCGCCATCCACACGTCGCCCGGGACGCGACCGTAGCGCGGCTCGCCGTCGGCGCCAGCGGGGCAGACGTCGGCGCGCGTGGCGAGGCGCAGCCCCTGCCGGGTGCAGTACGCGTCGGCGTCGCTCCAGCCGAGCTTGGAGAGGCCTGGCTTGGCGAGGCCGTCGGCGGCGCTCCCGAGCGGGATGCGGGTGTAGTCGACGCAGCGCAGCGCCGCCGCCTGGTGGGTCACCGGCTCCGGCCCCTTGTCGAGCCCCCAAGCGGGCATGCCGCCGTGGGCCTCCTCGTGGAGCTTGCAGCCGCGCTCGGTGTAGCTCGTCCCGATCGAGATCCAGGCGTTCGGGTGGTCCGCGACGGCCATCCAGACGTCGCCGCCCGGCCGGCCGAAGAGCGGCGCGCCGTCGCCCTTGGGGCACACCTCGCCGCGGTTGGCCAGCCGCTTGCCCTGCGAGGCGCAGTGGCGGGCCGCGTCGGCCCAGTTCATCGACGCGGCGGCGCCGCCGAGCGGGACGCGCGCGTAGGCGTCGTGATCGCCCTGCGCCTTCTCCCACATCGCGAGGTACCCCTCGGCGGAGCGGAACATCGGCGCCAGCTCGCGGTCGGTCAGGCCGATGTTCTTGAGGTCCTGAACGAGGTCGGGCAGGAGCCCGATGTTGGCCATGCCGTCGTCGTTGAAGTCGAAGGTGCGCCAGCCGGTGACCAGCTGGCCGAAGCGCCCGGGGACGCCGTGGGCGTCGAAGGGATACGCCACGCGCGGGCTCCGGCCGGCCCCCTGGTGGTCCTCGCCCCCGCAGGCGCGGGGCCCGAAGCGCGGCGCGATCTGGGTGACCCACCCGTTCATGTCCGAGCCGATCGGGACGGCGGCCGTGTCCGGTCCGCCCATCGCGGCCACGGCGAGCAGATAGTTCTGCGCCCAGGCGCGGGTCGAGCCGCCGCAGTCGTGCGCGATGCGGCTGCCGAAGGGCTTGATCTCATGCGCCTCGAGGCCGGCGTGGAGGATCGGCGCGATCAAGCCGCCGAGGGCGCGGATGCGGTCGATGTCTCGCGCCGCGTGCTGCCCCTCGGAGGGGTCGGCCTCGGTGTCCACGAGCCCGGTGTGTCCGGCGACCACCGGGTAACGGCGCGCCTCGGCGATGGCGAGGGTGGCCTCCAGGGTGCGCGCGCTCATGTGGTCGACGTCGATCACGAGGTGGTTGTCCATCATCCGGTTGATGAGGTGGCCCCCCAGCTCCGTGAGGCCGCGCCGGTTGCAGTGGCTCTTGGCGTCCTTGACGTCGCGCCAGTCCGGCGGCGTCGCCTTGCAGATCTGCCGGCCCAGCTCCGCCAACCCCGGCCACTTGGACAACACCACGCACAGCGGGCCGTCCATGGGTGCCCAGATGACCTTCTTCGTCAGCTTGGGGTTGTCACACTCGACCAGATCGAACGGGGCGCCGGTCTTGAGGACGTTCGCGCCGAGGAACGCCTCCGCGTACTGCGCGGCGCCGCCGAAGCCGTTGTTGAGCACGTGGACGGGGAAGATGTGGCGGACGCCCTTGTTCACGAGTGCCGCCAGGCGCTCGTCGACCTGCGCCGGCGTGCAGCGGGAGTTGACCGAGCAGCCGAAGAGGGTGTCGACCTCGGCGCCGAGCACCACCGCGAGCTTGCCGCGCTCGATGATGTGACGCGCCTCGGCGGGTGTGTAGGCGACGCGGTACCACCCCTTGCCCGAGCCGCCGCTCTGGGCGTCGATGAAGCTCTCGAGCGCCTTCGCGGCCGCGACCTGGCGGTCGACGGACTGCATGTCGTCGCAGGAGACGCCGAGGTCGGGCGGGGGCGGCGGGAGGACGCCGTTGACGAGAGCCAGCCCGGCCGACGCGTAGGCGGCGACGGTCATGACCTTGCTGAACTGGCATATGAACTCGTTATCGACCGCGAGCATCACCTGGAGCCGGAGCCCGCCGCGCCAGGCCCGCTCGAGCCACTTGTAGTAGAGCTGCTGGTGGTTGGCGTTGTGGTACGACGGCCAGCTCGAGTACGACGGGTCGCCGGCGCCGACGTGGAGCTCGCCGCTGACGATGCGCCCGAGCGGATCGTCGCTCGAGTTGGGGCCGTGGACGAAGTCGCACCGGGGCAGGGCGCCGTGGATGCCGTAGACGCTGCTGGACTGACCGTGCAGCTCGTAGCCGCCGAAGCCCAGGTGGGCGAACATGTGCTGATGGGTGTCCGCGATGCCGAAGACCGGCCCCGTGCCCGGCTGCGGCGTGGCGTCGGTGGCGATGTCGGCGTCGCTGCTCGGCGAGCACTTGCAGCCGGTCGCGGGCAGCAGATCCCAGACCTCCCACTCCTTCCGCGCGGGCTTGGTGGACACGATCCCGCCGAGCGTCGCGTCCGCCGAGAGGTAGCCGCCGTGGGCCTTCGACTCGAAGGCCCAGCCTCCCCCCGACACGGCCGACGGCACCCACTCCTCGAACGCCGCGGGCTGCCAGGCGCCCAGGACCGCCGTCGCGCCCTGCGAGGACATGAAGGCCAGGCGCTCGTCCTGGATCATGACCGTGTCAGCGGCGGCGCCGGAGACGAGGCTGCGCAGGGTGTGGATGACGCAGAACTTCTCCCAGTCCCCGGCCTCGGACCGGTCTGCGGTATAGGCGGCGACGCTCCCGTGGGACAGGAACTTCCCGGTCGACCTGGCCTTCAGCGTGTAGCACCCGTTCGGCGGCGGAGGGGCCGCCCCAGAGACCCCACCGAGCAGCGCGAAGACGCAGGTGAGCGTCGCTGCGGACGTCGCCGCAGAATACGAGAACGTCATGGCGCGGACCCCTTGAGCTGGCAGAGCCGATAGAGAGCCGTCAGGGCCTGTCACCTGCGAAGCTCTGTGAATTTTTCACGACTCGCCACCCTAGACCGACCGCGCGGAGGAGCGCAACCGCC
>PHBI01000079.1 GCA_002841945.1 Deltaproteobacteria bacterium HGW-Deltaproteobacteria-14 | reverse complement strand
CGACGCACCCGCCGGCCGCGCCACAGACCAGCCCGGCGGCGCAGTTGAGGGCCGCCGTGTCCCCGTCGCAGTCCGGGTCGAGGGCGCCGCAGTTGCAGTCGCACCCGTCGCCGGCGGCGAAGAGCTCGGGGTCGCAGACCCACCCGGCGGGCAGCGGCACCTCGCAGGTCCCGTCGCTCAGGCAGCCGCTGCCCGGGACGCAGTTGTAGATCTGCTGGTGGCTGTCCTCGCAGTCCGGGTCCCACGCCCCGCAGCCGCAGTCGCAGCCGTCATCGGCGGCGTACCAGCGGTCGCGGCAGGTCCACGCCGCGGGGATCGAGAGGGTGCAGGTGCCGTCCGGCTGGCAGGTCCCGCCGGGGGCGCAGTTCGAGACCTGCGACGAGGTGTCGCAGTCCGGGTCGTAGGCGCCGCAGTCGCAGTCGCACTGGCCGCCCGATCCGTAGCGCGAGGCGTTGCAGGTCCAGCCCTCGGGGAGGGGGGCGGTGCAGGTGGCGTCCGGCTCGCAGCCGCTGCCCGGGGCGCAACCGTAGACCTGCTGGCCGGCCTTGCCGCAGTCGGGGTCGAGGGCGCCGCAGGCGCAGTCGCAGCCGTCGAAGGCGTCGAAGTAGGCGGGGTTGCAGGCCCACTCTGCGGGCACGGCGAAGAGCCCGGTGCAGTCCCCGGGGCAGTCGGCGGCCGTCTCGCCGTCGGTGCAGAAGCCGTCGCCGCACTGCGCGGCGAGCCCGCACAGCGCCGCGCTGGGGTAGCCCTTCGCGCACAGCGCCGTCACCGCGTGGTGGGCGTAGATGACGCTCTCCTCGGCGTCGTCGGGGTCGAGCACGTTGACGACGGCGCAGCTGTCGAGCTGCTGGTAGTCCTCGGCGCCGTCCGAGAGCACCCCGACCACCGCGAGCGCGCTGTCGAGCACGCCGGAGCCGCTGTTGCCGTGGTAGGCGTCGATGGCGGCGACGAAGTAGTCCCCCTGGTTCGCCCGGGCCTCGGCGACCAGCCCGCCGCCGTCGATCTTGAGCGGGATGCCGCTCGGGAAGCCGGGCAGGATGAGCGGGTCGCCCTTGGCCACCGGCCCCACCGCCGCCACCGCGGCCGGCGTCCGGTTCACCGGGCGATCGAGCTGGACCAACGCCACGTCGACGTTGCTCGGCGTGTCGTGGGCGCTGGCGACGACGAGATCCACGCAGCGGTAGACGGCGTCCGCGGTGATCGGCGCGCGCACGCCGTCGGCGTCGTAGAGGTAGTCGAAGACCCAGGCGTTGTCGGCGCAGTCGCCGAGATCGGTGACGCAGTGGCCGGCGGTGAGCAGCAGCTGGTCGTCGATCAGCGTGCCGCTGCAGCTGGCGCTGGTCGCCTGGTCCCAGAAGCGCTGGTCGGCGCACAGGCCGTTGGCCGCGCCGAGCGGGGCGTAGGAGTCGAGCACCACCGCCCCGTCGTCGGCGATGTAGACGCTGTCCCACGGCACCATCGCGGCGACGCTGGCGCGCGTCTGCAGCCGCACGGCCTCGTCCGGGAACGAGAACCACTCGGTGCTGCCGTCCTCGCCGTAGACGACCGGCTGGATCGCCACGGCGGGCGCGGCGGCGCTGGGGGCGGGTGGGCCGTCGACCGCCCGGCCGCAGGCGGCGAAGGAGGCGAGGGCGGTGACCGAGACGAGGCAAGTGCGCGCGTTCATGGCGTCAACGCATGACGCCTGAGCCGCGCGGGCACAAGGAAAAATGCGTCGCAGCCCGCGCGCGCCGGGGCGCGACGGCGGATCGTGGTTGCGAGGCGGCGCGGGAGCCGCGAACATCGGCCCGACGTCCCGCCCCCCCCTTCGCCCCCATGGAGTCCGACGTGAGCCGAGTCCTCGACGAGCTTGTAGCGCTGCTTCGCCTCGAGCGCATCGAGGACAACCTGTTCCGCGGCCAGAGCCAGGACCTCGGCTGGGGGCGCGTCTTCGGGGGGCAGGTCCTCGGGCAGGCGCTGTCGGCGGCCGAGCAGACCGTCCCCGACGAGCGCGTCGTCCACAGCTTCCACGGCTACTTCCTGCGGCCCGGGGACGCGGCCAAGCCGATCGTCTACGTCGTCGACCGCATCCGCGACGGCCGGAGCTTCACCACCCGGCGCGTGGTCGCCATCCAGGACGGGCGGCCCATCTACAACATGGCCGCGTCGTTCCAGCTCGCCGAGCCCGGGTTCGACCACCAGGCGGCGATGCCCGAGGGGGTCGCGGGCCCCGACGGGCTGACGTCCGAGCTCGACAGCGCGCGGGCCTCGGCGAAGTACATCCCCGAGGCCTTTCGGAAGATGGCGGTCGCGGATCGCCCGATCGAGATCCGGGTCGTCGACCCGTACAACGTGCTGCGCCCCAAGGTCGGCCCGCCGTGGCGGCGGATCTGGTATCGGGCCGCCGGGAAGCTCCCGGACGCGCTCAACCTCCACCAGTATCTCCTGGCCTACGCGAGCGACTTCAGCTTCCTCGGGACCGCGCTGCAGCCGCACGCGCGCTCTTGGCTGAGCCCCGACATGCAGGTCGCGAGCCTCGACCACGCGATGTGGTTTCACCGCCCGTTCCGCCTCGACGACTGGCTCCTGTACGTGATCGACAGCCCGAGCGCGTCCGGCGCGCGCGGCCTCGTCCGCGGGCAGTTCTTCGACCGAGCGGGCGCGCTCGTCGCGTCGACGGTCCAGGAGGGGCTCATCCGCGCCCGCGATCTCGGGGGGGATCAGCCGTAGCGCCGGCCGAGCTCGGCGCAGACCGCCTCGAGGCCGTCCTGGTCGGCGGCGGTGAAGGCCGCGGGGAGATCGGAGTCGACGTCGAGCACGGCCAGGACGGTGCCGTCGGGGCGCAGCACCGGCACGACGATCTCCGAGCGCGTGGTGGCCGAGCAGGCGATGTGGCCCGGGAACGCGCTGACGTCGTCGACCCGTTGGGTGGCCCGCAGGCGCGCGGCGGCGCCGCAGACGCCGCGGTCGAGGTCGATGCGCAGGCAGCCGTGGCCCCCCTGGTAGGGGCCGATGACCAGCGTCCGCTCGCCGAGCGCGCGGTAGAACCCGGTCCAGTGGAAGGCGTCGAAGGCGTGGTGCAGCTCGCACGCGACGGTCGCCATGGCGGCCACCCAGTCGTCTTCGCCCTCGAGGAGGGCGTCGAGCTGTCGCTGCACGGCGTCGTAGTGAGCGCGGCGCGCGGGCTCGTCGAGGTTGGAGGGGGCGGGATCGAGCATGCGCGTCACCATGCCACACCTTGGGCGCGGCGGGGCGGACCCGCATGCCCCTGCGGACGCGCGCGCGTCAGCGCGGCTTGTTCGGCCTCCGGGCCACATAGGTCGGGACCCGCGGGAGGGTCGGCGTGACGCGACCGTGGACCTGGGGGACCCGGATCTTGATCGGCTCCACTAGCCCGACCCCCTTGGCGAAGTTCTTGAGCCGCGCCAGGAGGAGCGGGGTCAGCGTCACCCCCTCGGGCAGGACCTTGGTGCCCGTCATGGTCACGACCGGCTGCTCGATGACCATGTTCACCGCGAGATCGCCGGCCCGCACCACCCGCAAGGTGCCGCGCAGCTCGTCAGCCACCCCGTCCAGCCCTCGGAAGCCCACCGCGACCCAGGCCCCGCGGGAGCGCGCCAGGTCTTCGATCGCGGCGTCCCAGCTCTGACCGCTCAGCCCGCGCCGGTCGAGCTCGAGGGCCACGCTGAGGAGCTGCGCGGCGGCCGCTTCGGGATCCAGGGTCCGGGGGTCGGCGCCGCTCGGGGCCCGGCCGATCGCCTCGATCGTCGCCGCCACGGCGCCGAGCCGCGGCACCGGGCGCAAGAGGCGACTCGCCAGCTGTTTGGAGCTCGCCATCATGCGCTCGTCGTCCTCGGTGAGGGCCGCGCCCGCGATGTAGCGCTCGATGACCTCGCTCGGGACCGAGATCCAGCCGAGCCGCGCCAACAGGGCCGCCAGCTCGCCGGCCCAGGAGATCGGGACCTGCAGCTGCGCGCCGGCGTGGACGAGGGCGCGCCGCACGATCTCGGCGCGGTTGAACGCCTGCGGCGCGGTGACGGCCAGCACGTCGATGAGGATCTCGATGGCGCCGCGCAGGGTGCCCGCGATGAGGTCGTGTTCGGTGACCAGGAGCTGATGCTGCTCGAGGGAGTCCGTGATGGTCCGGCTGAGCAGCGCGATCGGGCACGGCTTGACGAGGAACCTGAAGATGCCCCCCTCGTTGACCGCGGCGATGGCCGCGTCGAGGCTCGTCTGGCCGGTGAGGAGCACCCGCGTCGCCCTCGGGTAGCGCTCGCGAACGTGGGCGAGCAGCTCGGCCCCGCTCATCCCGGGCATCCGCATGTCCGTCACGACGACCCCGCATCCGGGGTGCTGTTCGAGCAGCTCCAGCGCCGCCGCGCCGCTGGTCGCGGTCCGGATCTCGTAGTCGAAGGCCAGGTTCTGCTCGATCGCGTCGAGCACCCGGGGCTCGTCGTCGACGCACAGCACCCATGGTCTGGTGGCGCTCATTCAGCCTCCGTGTTGCGGATCATCGCCGTCGCGCGCTCGAGCACGCGCGCCTCGTCGAAGTCCGGCCTCTCCCGCTCCTCGGCGAGCGCCATCTCGACGGCCCAGACGGTCAGCGCCAGCCCTCGCCGCGCGGGCGGCAGGTCGAGCGGGGCGTGGTGATGGTCGACGGCCTCGGCGAGCTCCTCGTCGAGGTTCCACAGGCGCAGCAGGTAGGCGCCGCAGTGGCTGTGGTCGAAGCCGAAGTGCTCTCGCTCGATGGCCACACTCCCCTCGCGGTGTTCCGTCGCCCCACCCTGCATCCGGCGGTAGACCAGCGGGAAGCTCCGGCCCATCACCACGTGCCCGATGTCGTGCAGCAGGCCAGCGAGGAACGCGCGCTGCCGCAGCTCCGGGGGGGCGACGCGGCGGGCGAGCTGACCGACCTGGGTGCAGTGCGCGAAGGTCTCCTCAGCGTAGGGCACGCGCTCGTTGGTGAGGCCGTCGAAGGCGCAGATCGCGAGGACGACGTCGGAGGTCTGCGCGAGCCCGAGCCGGACGATCGCGTCGCGCACCCGCTCGATGGGAGTGGCGGTCGCGAAGAAGGCCGACCGGACCATCCGGAGCAGGCCGGCGACCAGCGCCGGATCCTCCTCGATCACGGCGGCGATCGCGTCGATTGAAGCGTCGGCGTGGACGCGCGCGAGGTAGCGCTCGTAGGTCTTCGGGCGCTGCGGGAGCTTGTCGAGCCGGCCGGCGACGCAGCGCAGGGCCTCGCTGCGGCAGGAGCGCCGCAGGGCGAGGGCGCGGCTGATGGTGTCGAGGAGGACGTCGGCCGACATGGGCTTGGTGAGGAGCTCGTGGGCGACCGGCACGGCGGGCTCGGTCTGCCCCGGATCGGGCTGCCCCGAGATGGCGACGCGGATGGTCCCCGGCCAGCGCGTCCGGACCTCGCTGAGCAGCGTCGCGCCGTCGGGCATCAGCGCGTCGCTGAACACCACGTCGAAGGGCCTCCCCTCGAACGCCGCGACGGCCTCGCCGGCGGAGCTGGCGAACACCACCTCCCAGGCGTGCGGGCGCCCGAAGAGCATCTCCTCGATGCCCTCGAGGCCCCGGGGCTCGTCATCGACGAAGAGGATTCGGTTCATGCGGTTGTCTCCCCGGAGTCACCGCTCTCGATAGGCAGGCGCACCGTGAAGAGCGTAGCATGCTCCGGGATCGAGCTGACGTCGATGCTGCCCCCGTGGCGCTTCACCACGATGGACTGCGCGAGGGCCAGACCCTGCCCGGTACCCTCGCCGACCTGTTTGGTCGTGAAGAACGGGTCGAAGACGCGGCCGATGATCCCGGGGGGGATGCCCGGGCCGTCGTCGCCGACCTCGAGCACGACGTGGCCGGCGTCGCGATCGTGGGAAGTGGTCACGGTGATGGTGCCGCTCGCATCCCCGCGCGCGCCGCCGCGGATCGCTTGAGCGGCGTTCACGATGAGGTTCAGGATGACCTGGTTGATCGCGCCACCGTCGGCCTCGATGAGGGGGAGGTCGGGGGCGAGCCGGGTCTCGACCTCGGCGACGTACCTCCACTCGCTGCGGCTGAAGGTCAGCGCCGTCTCGACGCAGGCGTTGACGTCGGTCAGGGTCTTGGCGTCGCCGCTGCCGACCCGGGAGAAGGCCCGCATCGCCGCGACGATCTTGGACACGGCGGCGACCCCCTCGAGGGCCTGATCGATGGCGCCCGGGGCGCGGTCGAAGACGAAGCGGAAGTGCCGCTCGGTCACGATCTCGGCGGCCTTGGCCCAGTCGACCGCCGGGTCGCTGAGCAGCGCGAACAGCGGGTGGCCGACCTCGACCGCCCGCCTCAGAAACGTCAGGTTGTCGCCGATATACTGCATCGGGGTGTTGATCTCGTGCGCGACGCCGGCCGCGAGCTCCCCGATGGACTCGAGCCGCTCGGCCTGCGCGAGGCGCGCCTCAGCCTCCTTGCGCGCCGAGATGTCGCGCAGGATCGCCACGACCCGCCAGACGGCCCCTTCGTCGCTGACGACCGGGCGGACGTCGAGCTCGACCGGGTAGCACCGCCCGTCCTTGGCCGTGGACAACGCCTCGACGCTGAACGCCTCGGCGCGGTCGGTGCGCGCCTGGATGCGCGCGTTCACCTCGTCGGCCGCCTCCGGCGAGAGGAGGAGGTCCACCGCCCGGCGCCCGACCGCCTCGGCGAAGGTGTGGCCGGTCTGCACGGTGAAGCTCTCGTTGGCCCACTCCACGCAGCCGCCGGCGTCGCAGATGAGGACCGCGCTCTCCATGTGCCGCGCGACGAGCGCCAACATCGCCGCCTCGTCGCGCTTCGCCTCGAGCTCCGCGGTCTTCGCCGTCAGCGACTCGTGGAGGCCGCGGATCTCGTCGAGCGCCGCCCTCAAGCGGCGGGTCTTGCGCTCCACGACGTCGGCGAGGGCCGCGTGCTGGTGCCACACGGCGAACGCCGAGGGGGTGCTCGCGAGGTCGCGCTGCTCGACCGCGTCCATCAGGGCCTCGATCGTGCGCTGCTGGGCGGCGATCGTCCGCTCGAGGTCCGCGACGCGGTCTGCGTCAGCCATGCTCGGGCATCCCGAGCGCGAGCCCGACCAAGGTCTGGTTGACGTGGAGCGCGGCGAACTGCTCGCCGTAGGTCGAGAAGCCGACCGCGCCCGCGGCGGACAACAACCCTCCGACGGTCTCGTCCACCCCGGCCTCCTCCATCTCGAGGCGCCTCAGGACGCAGTCGAAGGTGAGCAGGGCGGCGATCGGGCCGCGCCGGTGCAGGGCCTCGAGCCGATCGCGCAGGCCCGGCACCATGTCTCGCGTCTCGCCGATGGTGAGCACCGCGCCGCGGTCGATGGCGCAGTAGAGCTGCAGGTGCCCGTGCGCGTCGATGGTCCGGACGCTGCGGACGAAGTGCTCCGGCCCGACCCGGAGCATGAGCGGGTGCCTCGCGATGAGCTCGGGGCGCCGCCGCAGCTCCGCGACGTCGACCCCCAGCACCGCCGCGTAGCCCTCGGCCGCGGGGTATCCGTCGAGCTCCATGATCATCCGCGCGTCGGGGTTGGCGGCCGTCACCACCAGTCGCTTCGCGGTGGCGGCGTGGTGCTGGAACTTGAAGGCGGTCAGCGGCAGCGAGGTGCGGAGCAGCGTCAGCGTCGCGCGCCCCGACCGGAAGGTGTCACCGTCGAGCACCGCGGTCGACGCGAACGCGAGGTCGTCTCCGGCCGAGCCGCCGACGATGGGCAGCTCGCCGAGGTGCGCGTAGAGAGCGGCCACCGCGTGCTCCTCGTGGCGTGACAGCCCGTCGATGAGCAGGATCCCTGCGGCCTGTTGATCCGAGGGCATGGCGAGCAGCTGGCGATCGACCGCCGCGGCGACCCGCCCGACGTCCGCGCCCGACGCGACGTCGAAGGACCACGTCTCCGCGTGGATGAGCGGGCTCTTGAGGCTCATCGCGACCAGCCCGCCGTGCTGGAAGCCGTTGGCGCCGATCTCGCCGGCCGTGGTGCATGCGATGACGTCGCCCGAGGACAGCTCGCGGAGCCTCGGGCCGAGCGCGGCCAGATCGTAGCGGGGGCTGACGAAGACCACCGTCAGCTGTGCGTCGCGATCGAGCTGGTCCGCCAGGGCCGCCACCACGGCGTCCGGATCGGACTGCAGGGTCGCGAACCGGCGGCAGATATCAGGGGCGGGGGCGGACATGGGGAGCGGACCTCCGAGAGAGCTACACTCTACTTCGGTTGGGTCGCTCCCCCTCTTGAGGGGCGGTTGTCGTGGTGCGTAACCGGCTCGACTACGATGGGGGCTGCGAGCGCAGCGCGGGGCCCGAGGTGGCGGGATGGTGCGGTGCAGCATGGAACGCGAGAGGCCGCGAACCCGCAGCCGAGCGGGCTCTCGTGCGGGACGAGAGGGCTCGAGCGGCGGGTGCGCGGCCACCAGCCTGACCCAGAGGGAGGGGCCGGGCAGGCTCGGCGCGGGCGGCGGGGGAGGGGGCGCGCCTCCCCCCGGCGGAGGGATCGCGCCTCCGGCGCCGCCCGTCGGCTGATCAGCTCGGGTCCGCGAACAGCTCGCGCTTGATCCGGGCGAAGGCGTCGTCGTCGAGGTGGTGATGGAGGT
Organism: Deltaproteobacteria bacterium HGW-Deltaproteobacteria-14; assembly: GCA_002841945.1. Taxonomy (GTDB): domain Bacteria; phylum Myxococcota_A; class UBA9042; order PHBI01; family PHBI01; genus PHBI01. The sequence continues at coordinate 19,251 of PHBI01000079.1, read as the reverse complement.
CGTCGGAGAGCTCGCCGCCGTCCTGCATCGTCACGAAGGCCGGGTCCTGGAGCCCCGCGATGACGCGGTCCGCCTCGCGCCGCACCCACTGCCCGGCGCGCGCGACCGGCGTCAGCGCGCGCTTCTCGCGCGCCAGCGCGGACGGGCGCAGGGTCACGGCCCAGCCGTCGCCAAACGGGGCGCGGCTGGCCAGCCCGGGGTCGGTGGTGAGGGCGACGTTGGTCGCCACCACGGTCCCGCTGAGGGGCGCGCGCAGCGTGATGTGCCGCGCGTTGTGGTAGACGGCGAAGAGCGGCTCGCCCTGGGTCACCTCGGCCCCGACGGCCGGCAGCGCGACCCGGTCCACCTGGCCGAGGAGCAGCGGGGCGAAGTCGTCCGCACCCACCTGCACTCGGTCGAGTCCGTCGATCCGGGCCCACCCGTGGGCAGGGTGGAGCATCATCCCCGCGGGGGGCGTGGCGACCGCGTCGCTGTGCGCGGCCTGCTCGTCACCGTCCAGCCACGCCCGCAGCCGCGGGCTCAGCGCCAGCGACAGCAGGAACACCGGGACGATGGCGAGCGCGACGATCCGCGCGACGAACGCGAAGATCCCGAGGAAGGGCACGATCAGCAGGATGACCGCCGCCAGCAGGGCCAACTGCAGGCCGACGACCACGGTACGGGGCAGTGGGCGCAGGGTTGTCATCTCGAAGCCTCCGGTCTGGGGCGACATCGTGTCGCCACCCACAACCCTTGCAACCCCCGGGCCATCTCGCCATCGCCTCGCGTGGAGGCCCGGAGCGGCCGCCCGGTGGCGCGTCCCTCGTCACGGGGGGCGGCCACCTGTGGAAGGGCTCAACACCGGGGCGTTGAAGTTTTCGACACCTGTTGCGCGAACGGCGCTCACTTTTGCTGCCCAGCGGTGGCTCGTGGGGATATAGTCGCGGCGTCAGGAGGCTGCGCCGTGTGGGGGGCGCTTGGCTCCGGTGCTCTCGGAGCGCACGGCGCAGGCTGCTGTCGATAGGGGGGGCCATGCGGTTCTTCGCGCAGCTCAGTGTCCGATTGTTCGTGCTCCTCGCGGCGCTCTTGGTGGCCGCGTTCACCGCTTTCGTCGCCACCAACTACGATCTCCACAAGCAGCACCTCGAGCGCCGCACGACCGACTACGCGGCGACGACCGCCGACATCATCGTGCGCTCGGCGCGCCACGAGATGATGAAGAACGACCGCGACGAGATCGCCAACATGATCGCCGCCATCGGCGATCAACCCCAGGTGGACGCGGCGCGCATCTACAACAAGGGCGGCGAGATATCGTTCTCGACCGACGTCGCCGAGGTCGGCCGGAGCGTCGACGTCGAGGCCGAAGCGTGCTCGGCGTGCCACACCTCGGGGACGCTGCGCGAGGTGGTCCCGACCGAGCAGCTCGCGCGCCGCTTTGAGGGGGCGGATGGGCACCGCGTCATCGGCTTCATCCGCCCGATCCTGAACGAGCCGTCGTGCAGCACCGTCGAGTGCCACGAGCACCCGGCGTCTCAGCGGGTCCTCGGCGTGCTCGACCTCCAGCTGTCGCTCGCTCAGACCGACGCGGATCTCGCGCGGGCGAGCTGGGAGATGGTGACCGACGCCGGGCTCGTCACGCTCTTCACCGCGCTGGCCGCGTGGCTCTTCATCATGCTGATGGTGCGCCGGCCGGTGCGGCGCTTGACCGAGGGCGCCAAACGCATCGGGCGCCTCGAGAAGGACGTCGAGCTCGACGTGCGGGCGGTCGGCGAGATCGGTGAACTCTCGCGGACCTTCAACAGGATGTCGCGGCAGCTCGACCAGGCGCGCGAGGAGAACGCGCAGTGGTCGGCGTCCCTCGAGGCGAAGGTCGAGGCGAAGGCGGCCGAGCTTCAGCGCGCGCAGGTGCACCTCGTGCACACCGAGAAGCTCGCCTCCCTCGGCAAGCTCTCCGCGGTCATCGCCCACGAGATCAACAACCCGCTGTCGAGCGTGCTCACCTACGCCCGCCTCGTGTCGCGCCGGCTCGGCAACCCCGACCGCCCGCTGACCGACGAGGACAAGGCGCGCCTGTGCGAGCACCTGGCGATGATCGAGGGGGAGACCCGGCGCTGCGGCGAGACGGTGAAGAACCTGCTCATCTTCTCCAAGCGCAAGGCCGATGGGCTGTGCCCGACCCACGTGGTCGAGGTCGTCAACCGCGCGCTGCGCCTCTTGCAGCATCGGCTCGAGATCGGCGGCGTCAGCCTCGAGACCCGGCTCCAGGTGCGCGACGACGTGGTCCTCTGCAACGTGGACCAGCTCCAGCAGGTGCTGGTCGCGCTGCTCGTGAACGCGGCGGAGGCGATGGAGGACGGCGGGCGGCTCGTCGTCGCGCTGTCCGAGCCGGACCCCGAGCACCTCCGGTTGAGCGTCCGCGACTCCGGGCCCGGCATCCCCGAGGACGTGCTGCCCCAGATCTTTGAGCCGTTCTTCACGACCAAGTCGGAGACGAGCGGGGTCGGCCTCGGGCTGGCCGTGGTGCACGGTATCGTCGAGAGTCACGGCGGGACCACCGAGGTGGAGACGTCACCCGACGGGACGTGCTTTCACGTGACGTTGCCGCGGCGCGGGCCGGAGCCGGTCCCAGCGAGGGTCGACAGGGAAGACGGCGCGACGCCAGCGCCAGCGGGAGACGCGACGCCATGACGCAGACGGTTGAAGCGGTGTCCATCTTGGTGGTGGACGACGAGCCGGCCATCCGAGACTCGTTGACGAGCTGGTTCGAGGAGGACGGCTTCGACGTCGAGAGCGCCGAGGACGCGCGAGCGGCGCTGTCGAAGCTCGACGCGCGGCGCTTCGACATCGTGCTGCTCGACATCAAGATGCCGGGCATGGACGGGATGGAGCTGCTCAAGCGCATCCGGGCCGCCGTCCCCGACGTGATCGTCATCATGATCACCGCGTTCGCGTCGGTGGAGACGGCCGTTCAGGCGCTCAAGGACGGAGCGTTCGACTATGTGACCAAGCCCTTCGACCCCGACGATCTCAACCGGCTCATCCGCAACGCCATCCGCCAGCGCGCGCTGACGCTCGAGAACAAGGCGCTGAAGGCGGGGATCGAGGCGCTCATCCAGGTCGACGAGATCGTCGGCGACAGCCCGGCCATCCGGCGGGTGCTGGATCTGGTGGCGACGGTGTCCGGGACCGACGCGACGGTGCTCGTGCGCGGGGAGACGGGGACGGGCAAGGAGCTGATCGCGCGCGCGGTCCACGTCAACTCGCCGCGGCGCTACTTCCCGATCATCACGATGAACTGCGGCGCGGTGCCGGACTCGCTGCTCGAGAGCGAGCTCTTCGGTCACGAGCGGGGGGCGTTCACCGGGGCCAGCCATCGGCGCAAGGGCAAGCTCGAGCTGGCCAACGGGGGGACGCTGTTTCTCGACGAGATCGGCAACGTCTCGGCGCGGATGCAGATGGAGCTCTTGCGCGTGCTCGAGACGAAGCGCTTCGCGCGGGTGGGCGGCGCCGCGGAGGTCGAGGTCGACTTCCGCCTGGTCTGCGCCACCAACTCGGACCTCGAGGCGGCGGTGCGCGAGGGGCGGTTCCGGGAGGATTTGTACTATCGGATCAACGTGTTCCGCATCGATCTGCCGCCGCTGCGGGCCCGCCAGGGGGACATCGCGCTGTTGGCGCAGCACTTCGTGAAGTCGTTCCGGCGCGCGATGGGCAAGGACGTCACGGGTATCACGGAGGCGGGGAAGGCGCTGTTGGCGGCGTACCCGTGGCCGGGGAACGTGCGCGAGCTGCGCAACGTCATCGAGCGGGCCATGGTCGTGTGTCCGGGCGGGCAGATCGATGTGGATCACCTGCGCTACCAGTTCCCGCTGGTGAGCGTGAACGGCGCGGCGGCCGCGAACGGCTTCGGTTCGGGGGTGGAGGCGGCGTCGGTGGGCGGCGACGAGCCCGAGGAGGCGGCGCCGTGGACCGCGGGGGACTCGCTGGCGGACATCGAGCGGGTCCACATCGAGCGGGTGTTGAAGGCGCAGGGGGGCAACATCTCGGCGACCGCGCGGGTCCTCGGGGTGGATCGCGTGACCCTCTACAACAAGCTCAAGAAGTATGGCATCGACCGCCAATGAGCGGTCGCCGCGACCGCTCCTCGTCGCGCCGCTGACGCGGCTGCCGCTGGACGCGGGCGTGGTCTCCGGGCCCATCGAGCGGGCCTTCGGGGTGCCGGTTCTGGTGGCGCCCCTGGCGCTCGAGCTCGACCGGGCGTTCAGCGCGAGCCGGGGTCAGCTGAACAGCACCAGCATCCTGAAGATGCTGCTGGCCGAGCGGCCCGACGGGGTGGGGCGGATCCTCGGCCTCGTGGACCAGGATCTGTTCATCCCGGTGCTGACCTACGTCTTTGGGGAGGCGCAGCTCGGCGGCACGGTCGCGGTGGCGTCGACCTTCCGCCTGCGCGAGCCCTGGGCGGCGGGCGGCGCGACGAGCGCGGTGCTGGAGGCGCGGCTCGTCAAGACCGCGCTCCACGAGCTCGGCCACACCTTCGGCCTGCGCCACTGCCTCCACCCGCGCTGCGTCATGACGTCTGCCGCCGGCCTCGAGATGCTCGACGAGAAGGTGCCGGCCTTCTGCCTCGCCTGCCAGGGTCAGCTGCGCGCCGAACGGATCGGCGCGTAGGGCGTTGATCCCGGGGAGGCAGAGCCTCGTGCGCGGAGGCCTTCGAGTCGAGCACCGTCGGGCTACTGCTTGACGAGCTCGACGCGGCGGTTCTTGGCTCGCCCGGCCTCGGTGTCGTTGGACGCCGTCGGGGCCACCGGGCCGACCCCGTGGGCCATGAGCCGCGCCCGCGCGACCCCGTGGGTGGTGGCGAGGGCCGCCACGACCGCCTCCGCGCGGGCCTTCGACAGCTCGAGGTTGGGCACCAGGCCTCCGACGTTGTCGGTGTGGCCGACCACGTGGAGCTTCAGCGCCGGCTGGGCCAGGAGGAGCTTCGCGATCTCCTGCAGGGCCGGCGCCGAGTCGGGCTTGATCGCGGCCTTGCCGGTGTCGAAGTGGACGCCGTACACGGCGATCCGCCCCTCGGCCGCGAGCCCCGCGCCGAGGGCGGCGGCGTTGGCCACGATCTCCTGCTGCATGGCGCCCCGGTCGATGATCCGGAGCGAGTACTGCGAGGTGAGGTAGGCGTCGACGTGGACCCAGACCTCGGCGCCGCCCTTGGCGAGCTTCAGGTAGAGCCCGCCGTCGTCGTCGCGGCCGGTCACGACGCCCCCGGCCTTGGTGGTGGCGTTCTCGAAGTTGCGCTGGAGCTGGAGCCGGCTCGGCTCCCTGGCGCCCTCGGTCTTGACGTAGAGGAGGTCGGTCCAGCGGCCCTCCACGGCGACCTCCTCGCCATCGACGAGGAAGGTGTGGCGGTCGAAGTCGAGGTTGGTGCAGCGCTGGAGGTCGAAGCCGGGGAAGCGGCCGAGCAGCGGGTGGTCCTGGCAGCCGTCGGCGTCGGCGGCGGTGGCGGTGGACGACAGCGCTGCGAGGAGGAGGAGAGCGGAGAGGGAGAGGGAGAGGGCGTTGCGGAACATGCGGCACTCCTTATGGAAGGAAGAACCTGAACTGCGCCAGAGACGGTAGGGGCGGCCTCGGGTCGCCACAATGAGGGACTGCGACCATGGAACGGGCTCGAGCTTGGGTTGCGGGGTTGCGCCGCGGGAGCGCCGGGCGTACTCGTGGGGCCGCTCTCCGCCGATTCGTCCCACCCACAGGCGCTGGTCTACCTCCGGGAGCGCACGCCAATGACCGGTCTGTTGTTCTCACTGCTCGCGAGCGGGCTGGTCGCGGCGTCCCCCGGTCCGGGCGTCCCCGGTTCGGAGGTCGGCGAGCCCCGCTCGGGGGAGGGCTGGTCGGAGCCGCTCGCCGTCAGCGGGACCGTCGGCGGCGCGCGCGCGACCACGCGGGTGCTGGTCTACCTGCCGCGCGGCTACGCGGCGCGCGCGCCCGGGCGGCGCTTCCCGCTGGTGATCGCGCTCCACGGGTGGAACCACGCGCCGGAGCTGTATCGGGACAAGGGCGACCTCGGCGCCTTCGCCGACCGCTACGGGGTCGTCGTCGCGGTGCCGGCGATGGGCAAGACGGTGTACGAGACGCGCTTCTACCCGGAGAGCAGCAAGCGGTGGGGCGCCGTGCCCGGGACGCCGTTCGTGGCGGAGGTGCTGTTGCCGACCCTGCGCGCGCGCTACGCGGTGGCCGAGGATCGAGCTCACACCGCGGTGATCGGCTACTCGACCGGGGGCCGCGGGGCGGTGTTGCTGGCCGAGGCCTACCCGCTGTTCGCCTTCGCCGGGAGCCTGTCGGGGACCTTCGACCTGACGCGCCTCGACCCGGGCGACGGCGAGTACAAGATCCACGCGCTGGTGTACGGGCCGCGCAGGCGCTTCGCCGAGCGCTGGGAGCGCGACAACGTCGTCGCCGCCGAGCGCCTCGCGGGGCTGCGCGGGGTCGCGGTCTTCGCCGCCCACGGGGCCGACGACGCGGTGGTTCACCCCGACCAGCTCTACGCCTTGCGCGACGCCCTCGGCGCGGGGGCCCACGCGACCTTCACGGTCGCCGCCGGCCAAGGCCACACCTGGGCGTTCTGGAACAGCCAGTCCGAGGCGCTGTTCGCCGCTCTCGGCCGCGCGCTCGGGCTGGCGCCGACCGTCCCGTGAGCCAAGCAACGGCAGGCCCTCGACCGATACCATCGGGAGTGGGTCCAGCTTCGGGAAGAATCACGAGCTGTGAGTCAAGCAACGGCAGGTCTGGTACCGGAGTCCGCAGCTGCTGGGGGTTGGGGCGACGCGTGACCCGACGGTCAGCGGGTCAGCCGCCCCACGGCGGCCGACCCGCGCCCACGTCACGCCGTCGACCCCGACTCGCCACCGCACTGCGGGAACACCTGGCCGAGGGCGCCCTCGATGCCCCGCGACCCGAGCAGATCCGGCAGGGTCGCGCAGGGGGTGCCGCCGTCGGCGAGGGTCTCGCCCACCGCCGGCCACGCGTCATCGGGGCGCGCGAACCCGGCCAGGCGGTCGATCTCGCGCTCGAACCAGCGGGTCACCACCGCCTCGTCCCGCATGAAGCCCGACAGCGGGCCGAGGGGCACGTCGGTCCCCAGCTCCACCAGCCACCCGGCCTCGTACGGCGACCACGCCGCCAGCACCGGGTAGCGCCGGAGCGCGTCGTTGTGGGCCAGCACCCGCCCCGACACCGGCGCGCTGATCTGCACCTCCACCGCCCCGACCCGGGTGCGGGCCAGGGTGTGCCCGTCCGTCACCGTGGCGCCCACCGCCGGCAGCGTCCACGGCTCGGCCCCCGCCAGCAGGCGCGCCGCGATGTCGTCGAGCCCGAGGCGCACCCGGTCCGGCCCGACGGTCCGGCCCCACAGGTGCAGCGGGTGGTACCAGACCCCGCGCCGGCGCCGCAGGGGCACGGAGAGCGAGGTCAGCGCCGTGTTCTCGTTGTGTAGGACGGTGTCGCCGTCGCCGGCCGAGCCGGTCGCGGGTCCGACCGGCTCGCGCCCCGAGAGGATGCGGTCCAGGACGCAGCTTTCGCAGTCGTAACCGCGCGGGCAGAGCCAGTAGCTCAGCACCCCCGCGCTCATCCACACGCAGACCGGAGCCGCTCCGGCGGCCGCCCCGGTCCGGTGCGGGGCGGCGTCCCGGTGCCGCGTCGTCATGGCGCGGTCCCCGGCTCAGGCGGCTCACCCTCGGTCGGGCGCGCCATCAGGTCGGTGGTCTGGAACAGCTGGCCGCACAGCGCCGGCCAGTCCGGCCCCAGGTGACGGCCGAAGCCGCTCACCGGCGTACCACCGTCCTGCATGACCGGGCCGAGCTCACCGCCCATCCGTGCCCGCAGGGCGTCGACCGTCGCGGCCATCCAGGTGCGCGCCCGCTCGCCGGTCAGGAGCTCCTTCAACGCCGCCCGCTTCGACGGCACCTCGATCTCGAGGAGCCAGCCGCGGCCGTACGCGTCGGCGAGCAGCGAGGGGTCGTCGAGCACCTCGCGGTTGACCGCCACGACCTCGCCGTCGACGGGGGCCAGCATGGGCAGCTCGCGACCGTCGACCGTCAGGCTCCAGCCGCGCTCGCCCCGCGCCAAGCGCGTCCCGGCCGCCGGGAGGGTGATCGCCTCGGGGGAGCCGACGAAGGCCTGCGCCAGGTCGTCGAGGCCGACGCGCACCCGGCGGTCGCCTACCCGCGCCGCCCAGGTGTGACCGGGGTGAAAACCCACGTCGTCGGGCACGCGGAACCAGTCGACGACCACGCGCGCCGCCCGTCGCACCACGCCGCTGCGGTTGAGCAGCATCCAGAAGGGGATGAGGAACGCCAAGTAGGCCAGGATGATGAGGTACTCGGTGCCCTTGGTGGAGAACATCTCGATGATGGCAAGCATGGCTTCGCTCCTAATGCTTCAGGCCGCGGCGCGCGTCGTCGGTCTCGGCCCACGCGGGCGAGCGACGGAGCACCGGCATGCGGGTGATGGCCCAGCGCAGGACCCAGATCTGGGCGAAGATGATGGCGACCGCGACCACGACCTCCATCCACGTCGGGACGTAGTGGTTCGGGTGGTCCCAGCGGTACGCGATGAGCGACACGTTGAGGCGATTCAGCAGCACGCCGACGACCGTCATGACGCCCGCGATGCGCACGAGGCCGAGGTGCTGCCGCCGCAGGGCGACGATGAAGAGCACGCAGGGCAGGGCGGTGAAGCCGAGGATCTCGACGAGCCACCAGGCGCCCATCGCGCCGGTCAGGCTGGCGCCGTCGTGGCCGTGTACGAAGGCGATGACCTGCATCATCAGGTACGCGATCATCGTGCCGGCGCAGATCCGCGACAGCCCGAGCAGGATGGCGCGGTGGCTCTTGCGGTGCTCCTCGTCCATGGCGCCGTTGAAGACCTTACGCGAGATCGAGCCCTCGACGATGACCATGGAGAGCCCGGCGAAGATGCTGGAGACGAAGAAGAGGATCGGGATGAACTCGCTGAACCAGAGCGGGTGGATCTTCGGGCCCGCCATGAGGAACAGCGCGCCGAGGCCGGACTGGTGGAGCATCGACAGCGCGATCCCGAGCACGACCGCCCCGAGGGTCATACCCTTGAGGACGCGCCGCAGCCGGGGGGCGCCGGCCCACTCCGCGATGGCCGGGGAGAACTCGACGAAGGCCGCCGTGATGTAGAGCACGAAGTGCCAGGCGACGAGGAAGAGCACCGAGCTCAGCCCGAAGCCGTCGCCGATGAGGGGGTTCATGATCTCCCAGGGCTTGCCGAGCTCCAGGATGAGCGCGCCCGCGTAGAAGCAATACGCGAGGAAGCCGCTCAGCACCGTCACCCGGACCGCCGGCTCGTACTTCTTGAGGCCGAGCACGTAGACCATGAAGCACAGGACGTAAGCGCCGCCGGCGAAGGCCACGCCGGCGATGACGTTGAAGGCCTTCCAGATGCCCCACGGGAAGGCGTCCGACAGGTTGGTCACCGCGCCGAGCCCGTCGGCGAAGCGGATGACGAGGATGCCCGCGGCGAGCAGCATCACGGGGATGCTGATCATGTTGAAGGGCGTCAGCAGGCGCCCCCGCGGCTTGAGCTGCGACAGGAGGAAGCGGAAGAAGCCCTGGCGCCGCGGGGCGAGCTCGAGGCCCAGGTCGCTCGTGGTGGTGGACATGCCTCAGCCCTCCTGGTCGAGGTCGATGGAGTCGTCGTGCTTGCCGCTCGTGGCGCGGCTCATCCCGAGGAGCGCCGCGGGGACACCCGCGAGCAGGAACGGGACGGCGTAGAGGAACTCCTTGGTGTACTCGGGGTACGAGCGCGTGCCGAGGTCCGTCCGGAAGCCGAGCTGCTCGAACGGCACCGAGGCGAGGTACAGCATCGCCGTGCCGCCGGCCTCGCGCTCACCGTAGATGTGGTTGACGTAGTCGTCGGGGCTCTCGGCGATGCGCTTGTGCCCCTCGGCGAGCAGCTCGCTGCGGCGCCCGAAGGTGATGGCCTCCTCGGGGCAGGCGTCGACGCAGGCGGGGACCTTGCCCACCTCGGTGAGCTCGAAGCAGCGGATGCACTTCTGCACCTTGGGGTTGTTGCTGCCGTACTCGTACTTCGGGATGTCGAACGGGCACGAGACCATGCAGTAGCGGCAGCCCATGCAGCGGTCGGCGTCCCACACCACCGCGCCGTCCTCGTTCTTGTGCATCGCCTCGGTGAGGCACGCCGACACGCACGCCGGCTCGATGCAGTGCATGCACTGGCGCTTGACGTAGATGTCCTCGTCCTCGACGGCGAACTTGTTGATGACGGTCCACTGCGTCACCGTGGTGTCCTTCAACACGTCCTCGTCGGTGTTCGGCTCGGGTAGACCGTGCGCCTCGGCGCACGCCTCCGAGCAGGAGTTGCACCCGACGCACTTGGTCGTGTCGATGAGGATGCCGTAGGGGTCGTCCTTGGACGACACGGTGCTCGCGCGCGCCACGCCTGCGTTGGCGCGGGTCGCGAGCGCGGTGCTACCGGCGGCCACGCCGCAGAGCTTGAAGAAGCCTCGCCGGTTCATGTCGGTCTCCAGCCGTAGTTCAGTTGCGGCACCACGCACGTCGCAGCGTCGCTGCCCTGGGTCCTTGCAAGCCTCCGGCCATTTCTGATGTCTAAATGTTATCAAAGGCTTGTGCGCTGGCGGGGCGGATCCTGGAGCGCCGGTGTGGCGATCTGTTGCGTTCTTCAACAGCCGATCGCAGAGGACTTCAACGGGGGGGATCCCGTCGCGTCGACGACGGTGACTGGAGGTTGACACCGGCGGTTGGTCTCAATAAAGAATGGCGCATTCTCTTTTCGTGAGGTGCGCGTGGCGCAGTATCGCAAGGAGGAGGTGGCCGACCGCATCGCCGCAGCGGCGCTGGCCGTGTTCGCCGAGCGGGGCTACGCGGCGGCGACGATGGCGCTGATCGCCGAGCGCGCCGGGATCTCGATAGGCAACCTCTACCGCTACCACGCCGGCAAGGAGGCGCTGCTCGCGGCGGTGGTCCCCGCGGCCTTCGTCGATCGCCTGCGCGCGCTGCTGAGGCGCCGCGTCGCGTCGCTGGCGGGCGTGACCGACATCGACCAGCTCCCGCCCGGCTCCCCCTTCGAGGTGGCGACCGAGGAGCTCTTCGCCTTCGCCGTCGAGCACCGCCTGCGCGTCGTCGTGGCGCTCGGGCGCGGCGACGGGAGCCCCTACGAAGGGCTCGCCGCGGAGCTCGTCGACCTGCTGCGCGGGCTCGCGCTCGACCACTTCCGCGACCTGCGCCCCGATCTCATGGCGGACGAGGCGCTCCGCTACGACCTCGAGCTGATCTACCGGAACCTCGTCGGGAGCGCGGTCGCCATCCTCGCGCGCTTCGAGGACGCCGCCGAGATCCGCCGCGCCGTGGCCGGGCTCTCGGCGTATCACCTCGCCGGGCTCGCCCGCCTCTTCGCCGCCTCCGCCGGCGCCGGCGGCCCAGGCACCCGCGGCTCGTGACCGTGACCGCTACCGGGGCGGTCCCGGTTCGGCGTGTCCATAAAGCGAACGTCGCGTTCGCGTCATCGGTGGGAGGCTCTCATGGAAGGTAAGACGTTGGTGTTGGGGGCGACCGGCGCGATCGGCCGGCGGGTCGCTCGCGGGCTCGCCGCGCTGGGCGCGCCGGTCGTCGCGGCGACGCGGCGACCCGAGGCGCTCGACGGTCCGGCGGTGCGGCTCGATCTCGAGGAGCCGGCGACCTTCGCGCCCGCCCTCGCCGGGGTCGAGCGGGTGTTCCTCGTCGCGCGCCCCGGCGACGACGCGCCGGAGCGGCTGGCGCTGCCGCTCATCGCCGCGATGGTCCGGGCCGGCGTGCGGCACGTCGTGAACCTGTCGGCGCTGGGCGTGGGGGAGCGGCCGGACTTCGGGCTGCGGCGGGTGGAGCTCGCCCTCGAGGCCTCGGGGATGGGCTGGACCCACCTGCGGCCGAACTGGTTCATGGAGGTGCTGGCGGGGCCGGGGCTCGGGCCGGCCATCCGCGAACGTGGCGTCTTCGCGCTCCCGACCGCAGACGCGGCGGTGTCCTACGTCGCGGCCGAGGACGTGGCGGCGACGGCGGTCGCGGTGCTCGCCGCGCCGCACACCCACGCGCGGCAGGCCTACACCTTGACCGGGCCCGAGGGGCTCGACGGTGACGCGGTGGCGGCGCAGCTGTCCCGGGTGACGGCGCGGCCCGTCCGCTACGTGGCGCTCACGGAGGACGCCGCCCGCTCGGCGCTGGCCGGCTCGGGCTTCCCGCCGGCCTGGGTCGAGCGCCTCCTCGGCTTCTACCGCCTGGTGCGCGCGGGGATCGCCGCCCCGGTGGACGACGCCGTGGCGCGCGTCCTCGGCCGCCCCGCGGTGTCGCTCGCGCGCTGGGTCGACCTGCATGGGCCGCTGTTCGCCGCGCCCGGCGCGCAGCACGCCTAGGGGACGTAGCAGAGCACGCCCTCGAGGGCGTAGCCGAGCCCGGGGAGCGAGGCGAGCTCGGCCTCGGCGGCCGTCGCGAAGTGGTCGGCGGCCGAGGCCGAGTACACCCGCCGGAGGGCGCGCGGGGTGGCCCCGGACACGCTCGCCGCGCAGTAGCCGAGCACCTCCGCGCCGGTGTAGCTCGGCGCGCCCTCGGCGGCGCTGAGCGTCGGCATGTGGTCGTTGCAGCCCGCGCAGTAGCGCTGATAGAGGGCCACCCGCCCCGGGGCGGCGTCGTCGTAGAGCGCGAGCTGGACCCCCTCGTCGCTGTAGCCGGCCGGCGGCGAGGGGCTCGCCGAGAGCATGTGGTCCGCGTTCGCGCCGCCCTTGAAGAAGCGCCGGACCGGGTGTGTCGCTGCGACGCACTGGCCGGACGCGCACGACGACCCGGTCGGGCACTCTCCGCACGATCCTCCGCACCCATCTGCGCCGCACACAGCCCCCCCGCAGACCGGCGCGCATGCGGCGCCGCCGGTGTAGATCCGGCGCCGCGCGATGACGCGCGCGTTGCCGTCGCCGTCGCGGGCGCGCACCTCGAGGAGGTGGGCGCAGGCGGGGAGGGCGGCGACCGAGACCGTCGCCCCGAAGCCGACCGCGCCGCCGCACATACTGTAGCCCGGCCACATGGCGCACACGTCGGGGCGCGCCGCGGTGAGGCTGGTCGTTCCCAGGACGACGCCATCGACGAGGACGTCGACGCTGGTGACGGCCTTGTTGTCGAGGGCCCAGCCGGTGACGGTGAGGCTGTCGCCGACGGTGGCCTCGGCGGCGGGGGCGTCGATGGCGCCGAAGGGGGGCAGGTGGGTGTCGAGCCACTGGGCCTGCCCTGCGATCGTCGCCTGGGAGCCGAGCAGCAGGTAGGCGCGGGCGCGGACGGTGCCGAAGGCGGGGATCCCGAAGGTGAAGCGGGCGCGGACGTTGTTGAAGACGCCGGCCTTCTGCCAGGCCTGGAACGTCGTCAGCCGGTTCTCGTAGTAGACGCCGACCCCGTAGTCGTGGCCCGCGTTCTGCAGCGTCGCGAAGCCGCCGAGGCTGTCGAAGTTGCGATAGAAGAAGCCGTCGTTCGCGGGCTGGTCGACGGCGACCTGGGCGCCGGTGGAGTCGAGGATGTGGTTCAGGTTCGGGCCGTAGCTGCCATAGCTCGCGTACAGCGTCGGGAGCTCCTGCAGGGTCGGGGCGTGGTCGAGATCGGCGAGGTTCTCGACGGTCATGTCCATCTCGACGACGAGGTCGCGCACGAAGCGCAGGCGCTGGGTGTAGCGGATGTCGGTCCCGAGGCTCGCGAGGGCCGGGTCGGAGCAGCCGGAGTTCACGCAGCTCGTCGCGGCCCAGTCGGGGTTCCAGTGCAGCGGCCGGACGGTCGCCTCGAGGCGACCGGGGACCGCCACGGCGCTCTCGATCGGGCTCCCGGTGTTGCACTCGTTGCCGCCCTGCACGGGGTTCCAGCCCAGATAGGTGATGGAGTTGGCGCACCCGCCCGGGGTGGTCTGGCAGCTCGCGGTCGCGGCGCACACCTGGGTGATCCGGTCCGCGTCGTACAGCGCGATCTGCACCTCGCGCCCGGTGTCGTTGGCGTCGATGGTGTTGGTCGGGTTGGTGCCGGGGGCGCCGTTGGTCATCCCGTAGAAGACGACGCTCGCCCCCCAGCCGCGGCGGGTCCCGATCTTGATGGTCCCGGCGCCGTTGTAGAGGTAGTCGTCGACGGTGCCCGCGGCGCTGACGCTCTCCGCCACGCCGAGCTGCACGGACGCCTCGAGGGGCGCCCCGGGGTCGCTCGGGTCGATGGCGCCGGGGCAGGTCCCCGCAACGGTGTCGACCGGCTGGGCCGTGTCGGCGGGCTGGATCGCGTCGGCGGGCTGGATCGCGTCGGCGGGCTCGAGCGTGTCGGCGGGCTCGGCCGCGTCGGCGGGCTCGGCCGCGTCGGCGGGCTCGGCCGTGTCGGCGGGCTCGGCCGCGTCGGCGGGCTGGAGCGTGTCGGCGGGCTGGATCGTGTCGGCGGGCTCGAGCGTGTCGGCGGGCTGGATCGTGTCGGCGGGCTGGATCGCGTCGACCGGCTCGGCCGTGTCGTTGATCGGCGCCGCATCGGCGCCTCCTGACGAGTCGACGAGCGAGGCGCCGTCGAGCAGATCGACCCCGCTGTCCGGCTCGGAGAGGCAGCCGGACAGCGCCCACGCGAGCGCGGCGATGGTCAGCCGACTCACCCCCCAGCGCCGCGCCCGATCGCTTCGACACCGCATCGACGTCCCTCGGCTTCGGTCCAACACGACGCGCTCGGCCCTCCCGGCGCCGAGGGAGCATACGCGACGACCACCCCCGGCGAAAACACCTTGACCGAAGTAAGTAAGCGCTTACTTGCGTCGCCATGTCCGAATCCCGCAGATCCTCTCATGACCGTCAGGTCGAGCTGATCGACGCCGCGCTCGACATCATCGCGACCCACGGCATCGCCGCGCTCACCACGCGGCGCCTCGCCGCCCAGGTGGGGCTGTCGAGCGGCGCGATATTTCGGCACTTCGCGTCCATCGAGGTGCTCCTCGACGCGGTCGTGTCCCGGGTGGAGGCCGTCCTCGCGGCGGGCTACCCGCCGGCGGACCTGCCGCCCCTCGAGCGCCTCGAGCGCTTCGTCGAGGCGCGGAGCGCGGCGGTCGGGGACCGCATCGGGGTCCTCCGGCTGGTGCTGTCCGACCAGTTCCGACTCGCCCTCCCCGAGCGCGGGTCCCAGCGCATCGCGGCCTGTATCGGCCGGACCCGCGCCTTCATCACCGACTGCCTCCGCGAGGGGCAGGGGGCCGGCGAGGTCCGCACCGACCTCGCGGCGGAGGCGCTCGCGCCCATCGTGATGGGCACGGTGCAAGTGCTCGCCCTGTCGACGGCCCAGGCCGCCGGGGGCGCCATCGCAGCGCGGGAGGTCCGCGCCGCACTCTCGACCATCGTCCGTTCAACGACCCCCGGTCTGCCGGGGAACAGCAAGGAGACCCTATGAAGAAGCTCCCTCTCGTGCCCTCCGCCCTCGCCCTCGCCCTGGCCCTCTCGCCGCTGCTGGTGACCGGCTGCGCCTCGACCTCCGCCGCGGGGCCGCAGGCGCCCGCGTTCGAAGGCCCGCCGGCGCGGGTCGTCGAGCTCCCCACGACCGCGGGCGAGGGTGAGCCGCGCGAGCTCAAGATCGTCGTCGACATCCCGGCCCTGAAGCTCGCGACGGTCACCCTGCGCCAGGGGACCATCCTCCCCGACCACAGCGCCTCCATACCCGTGACGATCATGGCGCTGAGCGGCTCCGGGGTCGTGACGGTGGGTACGGAGCGGCTGCAGCTCGATCCGGGTCACGCCGTCGTGCTCGGCCCCGACGTCGTCCACGCCGTGGTCCCCGACCCCGGGACCGACATGGTGGTCCTCGTGCATCACCTCGGCCAGGGCGAGCACAAGCACGCGCACTGATCGCGGCGGATAGCCCCAAAAGGGCGAGGGGCCCGGAGCTTTCGCTCCGGGCCCCTCGGGGATCGCGTCTCGCAGGGGGCGAGCCCCCTGCCGTCAGCGGGTGCTACTCGAACATCGCCATGATGGTCTCGATGACCATGTCGAGCATGCCGGTCGAGTCGACGATCAGGTAGCCGTTGGTCTTCGCGTGCTGGTTGAAGGCCGCGAGCTCGTTGGCGTTGTCCTCGTTGATCGCGTGGGCGCGGTGGCAGCCACCACAGGCGCGCGAGGCGGGACCCGTGATGTAGCTCGGCACGGCGCCGATGTTGCGGTCGACGTTCCAGGTGTCGGCGGCCGACTGCAGGCCCGGCATGGACTTGCTCTGGTCGGGCACCTCGAACATGCCGGCGGTGTGGCAGGACTGGCAGTTCTTGATGGTGAAGTTCGGGTAGCGGTGCTCGACGTGGAGCTCGTAGCGGGTCTTCTCGACCGGGTCGGTGAAGTCGATGTCGCCCGGATCGAAGGCCTGGAACGAGTGGATGGCATGCACGTAGGAGTCGATCGAGCGCGACTGCATCTCGAGGTGCGACCCGCCGCTCTTGGTGATGTGGCAGAGACGGCAGACCTGCATGCTGCCGCCGCGGTCGCCCGAGTGGAAGGTCGTGGCCAGCGCGTCGTGGCAGTCGTTGCAGCCGTTCTCGACGTCGACGATGTCGGTGAAGTACATGTCGTCGAAGGCGCCGGTGGTGAGGTCGAACGTCCGCGACGGAGCGTTGAGGGCGACGACCATGTCGTCGATCGTCAGCTTCGGCATGAACGCGATCTCGGCGCGGCGGACGACGCCGTCGGTGATCATGTCTTCCCACATGCTCAGGTCGACCTTGACCTCCCACATGCCGTTGGCGGCCGAGACCTGCTCGAAGCGCGGGTTCGTCCCACCGATCACGAACTCGAGGAGGCGGTTGTTGTCCGCGTCACGCTCGTGCGGCCCGACGATGTAGTCCTTGGTGTCGTAGCCGTAGAGGCCGACCATCAGGGTCGGGACGACGTCGGCCGCGACGGCGGTGACCGCGGCGGGGGCGCCGGTGGCCTTGGTGACGCTGAACTTGATGTCGAGGATGTTGCCGGCCAGCGTCGCCGAGTCGACCGTCGCGGTGAAGATCGCCGAGTACTTGGTGCCGATGGCGTCCGCGTAGATCTTCTTGTCGTAGCCGCTGTGGATGGCCTTGAACTCGGGGGCGAAGCCGCCGGCCTTGTGGCAGGTGGCGCAGTCCATGGTCGTGTTGTGCGCGATGCTGGCGTCGGCCCACAGGGTCTCGAGCGCGCGGGCCTTGGTCCCGTACTCCTCGGAGCCCGTCACGGCGTGGCAGCTCTTGCAGGTCGTCATGTTGAAGTTGGCGTCGGTCAGGACGCGGTCGAGCTTGCCCTCGTGGCAGGTCGCGCAGTTCGCCATCGACTGCGGGTAGGGGAACTCCATCGCGTGCGACATGTGGGTGTCGTTCATGATGTTGGCGATGTAGGCGTACTTCGTGGCCTCAGCGGCCGTCGTCGCGGCGCCCTCGTGGAGCTCGGCGTAGCGCGCCGGGTCATCGACGAGGATCTGCCAGTCGATGTGGCTGCCGTTGCGGGTGTCGTAGTGGCAGGTCTTGCAGGCGGCGAAGTCGGGCAGGTTGGTGGCCCCGGCCCCGCGGTAGCCGTGCTTCATGTACGGCGCGCCGTGGCACTTCTCGCAGCCCTCGATGTTGACGGTCGACTCGTAGGTGACGCTGCCGTAGATCTTGCCGGCGTTCGAGACGTCGGCGTAGAGGCTCACGTGATTGTTCGCGGGCTCGGTGGCGAGCGGGCCGGAGGCGACGTAGCCGTACGCGATCGCGTTCGAGTTCTCGACCTGGTAGGTCAGGCCGGTCGCGGTCACGGTGTACCGACCGGGGGTCGTGGTCTGGGTGGCGGTGGAGGCGCTGAAGGACTTCGAGTCGACGAACTTCGTGCCGTCCCAGCGGACGACGTAGAAGGTCTTCTGATTGAGGCCCGGCAGGCCGGCCACGTCGGCGTAGGGGGCGCCGTTCCAGGCGATGTCGAAGGTCATCGTGGCGTCCCAGGTCGCGCCGTTGGCGACGCTCGTGACGCCGACGATCGTCAGCACGAGCTTGCTCGTGTCCGAGTACTCGTCGTAGAGGGCCTGGTGGGCCTGGCCCGAGCCGCCGTGGCAGACGGCGCAGGACTCGGGGCCGACCTTGGCGAGCTCGTCGAGCTGCGCCTGAAGGGCCTCGAGCGTGGCCGGGTCGACGTCCTCGCCGTCGGTGACGGTCGAAGAGGTGCCGTCCTCACAGGTGATGGTGGTAGTGCCGGCGCCGTCGTTGGTGACGGTGCAGGAGCTGCCGTTGGCGACCGTCGCCGTGCTGCCGCCGTCGCAGCTGATCGTCATCGTGCCGTCGCCGTTGTCGGCGACCGCGCAGGACTCACCGTTGGTGCCGTTCGTGCCGTTCGTGCCGTCGGTCCCGTTGCTGACGGTGGCGGTCGTTCCGTCGTCGCACGCGACCGTCGTGGTGCCGTCACCGTTGTCGGTGACGCTGCACTTGGTGCCGTCGGCGCCGGCAGCACCGTC
Source organism: Deltaproteobacteria bacterium HGW-Deltaproteobacteria-14 (assembly GCA_002841945.1). Classification (GTDB taxonomy): domain Bacteria; phylum Myxococcota_A; class UBA9042; order PHBI01; family PHBI01; genus PHBI01. The sequence goes on along the minus strand of PHBI01000079.1, from coordinate 772 downwards.
AGCACCGTCCTGGCCGGTGCACCCGATGAATGCCAGGCACGGGACGATGCCGGCGACTGTGATGAGCTTGATTATCCGTTCTGTTGTGGCTCGCATGCGACTCTCTCCCTGTGGTCTCGGATGACCCGCCCGGTGGGGGTGAAGAGGCACGCATCAGGCCCCGTCCCGCACAGGCAAGTCTCCCTATAGACCAGCCGAGCGCCGGGGCCAACAGGTGTATGTCGTTTTGGTTATCGAAATGATTCTTGCGGTGGATCCAAGCCTTGTGCGAGGCCGGTGGGACGGCATCGAGCCTGTGAAAAGAATCACGGCGGCGTCGCCGGGCGATCGCGATTCCGGCCAGCCGGCCAGGATCAAGCGTGGGCGGGATTCTTGGGCATGCCGCTCGCGGTCGCGTCCGGTTCCAATGTCGCGGTGCGCCATCGAGCCGCCTGCGGTTCGTTGTCGCATGGCCGAATCCGAGCCGTGGTCGACGCGGGGACCGCGGCGAGACTATGCTCCCCATCCGATGGCTGAGGAGCACCGCGACGGCTGGGAGGACCAGCGCCACCCGCAGCGGCGCGCGCGGCTTCGGCTGCCGTACGCCGCGCGCCGCCGGTCCGCCGGGGTCCGAGGGAGGCTGTCGCGGTGAGTAGCTGGCCCGGTCGGCGCGCGAGCTGGCTCGCGGTGGTCCCCGTGCTCGCGGCGGTGGGCTGCGCGACGCCGCGCGTGGGGACGCGGCGGCCGGCGCTCGCCGCGCCCGAGGAGCGAGCGCGGGGGGCGCTCGAGGCGG
>PHBI01000078.1 GCA_002841945.1 Deltaproteobacteria bacterium HGW-Deltaproteobacteria-14 | reverse complement strand
GACTTCCCCGCGCTGGCCTCGGCGCTCGCCCGCGCGCACCCGGTGGACCTCGCCCCGGACGGCCGCCTACGCTCCGCCGCCCTGCCCACCAACGACCCCGCGCGCGCCGAGGTCGCCCTCGGGGTCCTCGTCACCTCCTCGCCCGACCCCCGCGCGCTGTAGCTTTGACGGCGAGACAAATCTTTCACAATGTCGTCACCGCGGGCTGACCACCCGCCGCGTCTCACCCGCTACGCTCCGGGGCGTCCAGGTCACCGGAGGACCCATGCACACCCTGCCTCGCCCCCTCGCTCTCCTCGTCGTCGCCGTCGTCGCCCTCGGCGCCTGTGCGCTGCCGTCCCGCGCCAGCGCCCAGCACGTCACGGTGCAGGCCGGCCTCGACCACGGGACCCTCCCCGCGGACACCAAGCAGACCGCCTACCTGCGCGTCGCGCTCCAGGGCCAGCAGGGGGGCGAGGCCGCCGCGCGCCCGCCGATGAACGTGGCCATCGTCATCGACAAGTCCGGCTCGATGTCGGGCAAGAAGATCGAGTACGCCAAGGCCGCCGCCCGCGCCGCCCTCGACCGCCTCGGGCCCCAGGACATCGTGAGCCTCGTCGCCTACGACAGCACCGTGGAGGTGCTCGTCCCCGCCACCCGCGCGAGCGACCGCAAGACCATCCTGCGCGGCATCGCGCGGCTGCGCCCGGGCGGCATGACCGCGCTCTTCGCCGGCACCAGCAAGGGCGCCGCCGAGGTCCGCAAGTTCAAGGACGCGCGCACCATCGACCGCGTCATCCTGCTGTCGGACGGCCAGGCGAACATCGGCCCGCAGTCCCCGGGCGCCCTCGCCGAGCTCGGCGCCTCGCTGCGGCGCGAGGGCATCGGCGTGACCACGATCGGGATGGGGCTCGACTACAACGAGGACCTCATGGTCGCGCTCGCGCGCAAGAGCGGCGGCAACCACTTCTTCGTCGAGGATCCGTCCCAGCTCGCGAGCCTCTTCCGCGAGGGCTTCGGTGGGCTCGCCTCGATCGTCGCCCAGGAGGCGGTGGTCAAGGTCACCTTCGCCGAGGGGGTCCGCCCGGTGCGCGCCCTCGGCGTCGACGCCGACATCATCGGCCAGACCCTGACCGCGACCCTGGCCCAGGTCTACGGCGGCGAGCGCGAGCAGGTCATGGTCGAGATCGAGGTCTCCCCGCGCGCCGGCGGGACGACCCACCCCATCGCCCGCGTCGAGGTCAGCTACCACGACGTCGCCACCCACGCCGTCGACCGCGTCGAGACCTCGGTCGCCGCGTCCTTCTCGAGTGACGCCGCCGCCGTCGAGCGCAGCCTCGACCGCGACGTCATGATCGCCGTCGTCGAGCGCCTCGCCGAGGACAAGAGCCGCCTCGCCGTCGAGCTCCGCGATCAGGGCAAGATCGAGGAGGCGCGCGCGCTGCTCCGGAAGAACCGGACCTTCCTCGACTTCGAGGGCGACCGGCTGGGCTCGAAGCGCCTGCAGAAGCTCGGCGCGCAGAACGAGCAGGACGCCGAGAGCCTGCAGGATCCCTCTCGCTGGAACCGCGCGCGCAAGGCGATCCGCGAGCGCAACAACGCCCCCGACTACGACGGGGTCAACTTCTGAGGCGGTCGCTCACCACGCCGTCGTCCAGGCGGCTCGTGCTGCTGCTCGCGGCGATGGTCGTGGTCCCGCTCGGCGCCCTGACGTACCTCGGCGTGCGCGTGGTGCGGCAGCACGAGGTGTTGGCGCGTCACCAGGTCCGCGCGCTGCTCGTCGACCGGCTGCGCGAGGTCGACACCTCGGTGCGGCGCTTCATGGACGAGCGCGAGCGCGAGCTCCTCCGCGTCGCCGCGGCGGTCCCGACCAAGACCGACGACATCCGGGCCTACCTCACCGGCGCCGCGGCCGGCGCTGAGGTGCTCGTCGTCGACCTCGACGGCCACGTGCTGCACCCGCCGCTGGGCGCCCCGATGAGCGGCGCCGAGCGCGACCTGCTCGACCGCACTCGCACCATCTGGGACGGCGACGCGCTGCAGGCCGAGGTGCGCAACGGCCGCACCGGCGAGCGCCCCGGGGTCGACCACGGCTGGTACGGCTACTTCCACGGCGGCGGCCTCAACCTGCTGCTGTGGCGCGCCGACGGCGAGCGCATCGTCGCCGTCGAGCTGTCGCGCATCGCGCTCCTGAGCGATCTCATCGCGCGCCTCCCGGCGACCGCGGTGGAGGGCCCGGAGGCGGGGCGGACGCCGAGCCGCGTCATCCTCGCCGACGAGGGCGGGACGCCGGTCTACCAGTGGGGCGCGTACGAGCCGGCCGCAGGGGAGACCGCCCGCGCCACCGTGCCGCTCAGCCCGCCTCTGGCGGCGTGGAGCCTCCGCGACTACAGCCCGGAGAGCGCGCTGCCGACCGGCCTCGGTGACACCCTGACCTTCAACCTCGGCGCCGCCCTCCTCGCGGTCGCCCTGGCGCTCCTCGGCCTCGCCTTCTATCTCTTCCGGATGCGCGCGCGCGAGATGCGCGTCGCCGCTCAGCGGGTCTCCTTCGTGAACCAGGTCTCACACGAGCTCAAGACGCCGCTCACGAACATCCGCCTCTACGCTGAGCTCCTCGCCGAGGAGCTCGACGTCGATCCGGACTTCCCGGAGGGGCCGCAGGGGCTGGATGACCCGCGCGGGTCCGATGACCCCGACGCCGTGGCGAGCGCCGCCGCCGCCCGCCACCTCAAGGTCATCACCGGCGAGAGCCAGCGCCTGAGCCGCCTCATCGCGAACGTCCTGACCTTCGCCCGCGGGCAAGAGGGCCGCCTGACGGTCACGCCGCGCCCGCGCGTCCTCGACGACGTCGTCCGCGCCGTCCGCGCGGCCTTCGCGCCGTCGCTCGACCAGGCTGGTGTCCAGGTCCACCTCGAGCTCGCGGCGGCCCGCGAGGTCCAGGTCGACGCCGACGCCGTCGAGCAGATCCTGGCCAACCTGCTGTCGAACGTCGAGAAGTACGCCCGCGCCGGCGGGGAGGTCCGCATCGCGACGCAGCAGGCGGGAGACACCTCGACGGTCCGCGTCGCCGACCACGGCCCGGGGATCCCCGCCGCCGCCCGCGAGGACGTCTTCTTGCCGTTCCGGCGCCTGAGCGACAAGCTCTCCGACGGCGTCGCCGGGACCGGCATCGGCCTCGACATCGCGCGCCAGCTGGCGCGGCTCCACGGGGGCGATCTGCGCCTGACCGACGCCGAGCGCGGCGCCTGCTTCGTGCTCACCCTCCACACCCCGCCTCACCCCGGAGAACCCACCCCATGAAGGTGCTCATCGCCGAAGACGACGCCCACATCCGCCGCGGCCTAAAGGAGGTCCTCGAGGCCGAGGGCTACGACGTCGTCGAGGCCGGCGACGGGCGCGCCGCGATGGCGCTCCTCGAGCCCGAGGCGCCCGACCTCGCGCTGCTCGACATCATGATGCCCGAGGTCAACGGCTACGACGTCTGCCGCGACTTCCAGCGCCGGCGCCCGGATCTACCGGTCATCTTCATCAGCGCCAAGTCCGAGGAGATCGACCGAGTGCTCGGGCTCGAGCTCGGCGCCGACGACTTCATCTCGAAGCCCTTCGGCGTGCGCGAGGTCGTAGCGCGGATCCGCGCCGTCACCCGCCGCGCCTACGCCGCCCGCGCGGAGCAGCCCGGTGAGGAGGCGGTCGAGATCGACGGGCTCGTGGTGTTCCCCCGCGAGCTCCGCGCGAGGAAGGGCGCAGAGATGATCGAGCTGAGCCTGCGCGACGTGAAGATCCTCAAGCTGCTCCATCGCGAGCGCGGCAAGGTCGTGACCCGCGAGATGCTCTTCAACGAGTGCTGGGGCATGAGCTACCTGCCGAACAGCCGCACCATCGACCAGCACATCTCGAAGCTCCGCAAGCGCGTCGAGGCCGACCCGAAGAACCCCGAGCTCATCAAGACCGTCCACGGCGTCGGCTACCGCATCGACTGAGTCGCGCCCACGCCGCAGCGCAGCGCTCGCGCGGCCATCCGCGCTAGCGCGCCGCGCTGCGCTCCGGGCGGTTGAGGAGCAGGTCGTCGACGGGCGCGAGCAGCTCGGTGAGGCGGCTGACGACCGAGGTCACGTCGCGGTGTTTGCGCGCGCCGAAGAGCGTCACGTCGAGGACGAGGTTCGACACCGCCATCTCGACCAGCGTCGGCTCATCGGTCACGACCGAGCGGTTGTGCTCGGTGGGCTCCGCCTCTCCGACCAGGAGCTTCTCGTGATCGCAGATGAGGATGAGCTTGTGCTGCCAGTGGGCCTCGAGCTCTGCCTCGTCGATGTCGTAGCTCAGCACCTCGCCGACGTTCTCGGGGGGCGTGTTGAACGAGAAGAGCACCACGTCCACGCCGCGCGCCACGGCGCGCTCGAGCACCGGCCGCAGCGCCAGCACCTCGCGCCGCCACACCGACGCGTGGATGCTGCGGCGCGCGTTGCGGATGAGCGTCTCGGCCTGCTCGAGGAGCCCGCCGTAGCCGATGAGCGTCCAGGTGGTGGCGTCCGCCGTCGGGCGCTCGAGCTTGGACATCGCGGTCTTGAGCGAGTCGAGGTTACGCGAGAAGCGGGACTCGAGCAGCTCGAACAGCCGGTCCGGCGGCAAGGGCATGAAGCGCGCCGGGTTCTGCTGGATCTCGTTGATCAGGCCGAGGCCGACGAGCCGGCGCAGCACGGTGTAGACGGCCGAGCGCGGTACGCCCGAGCGCGCGGCGAGCTCATAGCCCGTCGCGGGGTGCTCCTTGAGCAGTGAGATGTACGCCCGCGCGTCGCTCAACGTGAAGTTGAGCGTCTTCATGGCGTCGACGATCTCCTGCTCCGCTTCTGACGTCACGATCACAGTTTGCTCCGTCGACCGACCGCGTGAAGCCGGCCGACGTCGCGCCGATGACGACGCCAGCCGGGCGTGTAAGCCCGGTCGGATCAAGTGACTCCGTTATGAGTCACTCGACGCACTGCGTCAAGCGATCGAGCGGCGTTCGGTGGCCCCGCGATCGGCGTCGGGCGCCTCGTATGCGGCCGGGCGCTGGCGGCGGTGTCGAGCGTCGCCATGAAATCGAACGGTTCCGGCGTCATGGACGGCTCGTGCCCGTTTGCGGCCGTTCTCGGCTTCGCCTCCGAGACGGGGGATGCTAGAGTCCGACCCGCCCCCATCGAGGAGGAGATGAGCCGATGGACACGTCGATCATCAGCAAGATCCAGAAAGCGCGCGAGTACGCCGAGGATCGGTCGCGCTTTCTGTTCAAATCGTTGTCCGTCCAGTTCCACGGCACCAACGCCGAGCACCAGGTCTCCTGGGACGGCGCCGCTTGGAACTGCGACTGTCACTACTTCGAGACGCACAAGTACTGCGCCCACACGATGGCCCTAGAGCGCCTGCTCGACGGCATGCTGCCACCTTCCGCGACGGCCTGATCCCGCGAGCCCCGCTCGCGCCTGGCGCCGCCCGCCGCGGCGGCGTCCGGACGTCGACTGGAACGCTCGATCAGGGTCCGCTCCGCGCGCCCTGACCGGCTCCTGCGGTTGACGGTGTTCGGCGCGCCTCGCGGCCTCCTCTCGCCGCTCGCGCGCCGTCGACGCCGACCCGCCACGTCTAGACTTAGTTCGGGATGACCAGCACGGGGCAGGTCGCCTGGGACAGCAGCCGGCGGCTCAAGCTCCGCGTCCAGGCGTCCTCCTCAGGCGTCAGGCCGCGGCTCCCGAGCACGATGAGATCGGCGCCGACCTCGCGCGCCGTGCGCATGATCGCCGAGGCGGCCTCGCCGTAAGCGATCCGGTGGTCGACCTCGCCGAGCTCCCTCCCCATCGCGTCGCACGCCACCGCGAACGGCCCGCGCTGCGCCCTGAGGAGGTCCGCCACGGCGTCGGGATCCTCGGCGGCGGGGATGATGTGGAGCAGGGTGACGGTCGCCCCGGCGAGCTCGGCCAGCTCAGAGGCGTAGCGTGCCCCGCGCGCGCTCCCTTCGGAGCCGTCGACCGGCACCAGCAAGGCGGTAATCGACTCGGACATGTCGCTCTCCAGGGCACGTTGTGGGGACGGCCAGAGCCTACACGAAGTCGGCCTACGGCAGCGGGGTTATCGCCGGTCAGTCGTCTCCGAGCTCTCGCGGTCGCAGCAGCGCCGTGAGGCGCCAGTTGGCCTCGAGGGCGTCCACCCAGGTCGCGCCGCCGCCGACGAGCAGCGCGGCGTTGCCGGTGGTCAGCGCCTCGTCGCCTCCTGCGAGCACGTGCAGCGCCTCCTCCCACCCCGGGTTGTGGCCGAGCACCAGCACGGTGCCGATCTCCGGAGGCCAGCGCGCGGCTGCGCCGTGGATCGCGTCGAGGTCCCCCATGTAGAAGTCGTCCACGGGCAGCACCGAGATCGCGGTGGCCTCGTCACCGAGCGCCTTGGCCATCCGCTTCCAGGTCTGCCGGGCGCGTTGGGCGGGGCTGGTGTAGGTGATCTCCGGCAGCCAGCCGAGGCGCTCGAGCTCGGCCGCCACCCGCGCCGCGTCGCGCTTGCCGCGCTTGGCCAGCGGGCGGTCGTGATCGCTGTCGGCGCCGCTGTCCCACGAGCTCTTGGCGTGGCGCATGAGGATCAGGCGACGTTGCATACACCCTCCCGACGGGTCCGTGCCGCCAGCGTAGCCGGGCGTGGCCGAGCCAGCAATCCGAGGCCGGTCCGTCGCGCCCTGGGGCGCCTCGCGGTGGATCTGCGAGTCGGTCCGATCGTATACCCCACCACGATGTTCCGACGCCCCCTCCTCAACGCCCTCGAACGCGCGGCCATCGAGGCCGACGTCGACGCCGTCGAGCGCGAGCTCGCGGTGGCGCGGCCGCTGGTGCGCCGCCGGGTGACCGCGCGGGCGCGGCGCCTCCTCGACCAGGCCCGGACCGCGCTCGGGGGCGACGATCAGGGCGACCCCGTCGGGCACCGCGTCCACGCCCTCCAGCTCGCGTGGCTCGCCGCCGCGGGGGCTCCGTGGCGGCCCCTGGTCCCGGACGCCGCCGCCACCGCCGCCGCCTTCTATGCCCGCTCGGGCCGCACCCTCGGGCAGCACGACGACCCCGGGGTGCCCGCTCCCCGTTCCAGCGCGCGGTCGCGCCGCGTCGCCTGGGTCGCCGGCTCGGTGATCCTGCTCGGCGCCGCCCTGGCCTTCGTCCTCACGCGCCCCCCGGCGCCGCTCACCGAGGGACCCGTCGGGCAGGCCCTCACCGACGATCTCACCGACTGGGTCGTCCAGCTCGACCAGTGGGCGCCCTATGCGCAGCGCGGCGACAGCGGCGCCACGGCTCAGCGCGCCGCCCTCGACGCGGTCCGCGCCCGAATCTTCGCCCCCGACGCGGTCGAGACCCTCGGCGCCGAGCCGACCGCGCGCCTCGCCGCCCTCCTCGACGCGACCCAGGCGCTCGCCGGCGAGCCCGACGTGCCAGCGGGGCTCCCCGCCCGCGCCGAGGCGTTCCGCGCGGCCCTCCGCGACGCCGATCAGGCCTTCGCCGACGCGGCGCTCCCCTACTTCCTCGACGGCGACTGGCTCATCCACAGCGACGGCTACGCGCAGACCACCCTCTTCGTCTTCGGCGTCCTGGCCCGCCATCAGCTCCGCGCCGAGGGCGTCCCCGACCCGATCACCGCGGTGCATGTCCACCGCCTCGACACGCTGAACTGGTCCTGGTCGAAGCTCGGCTACACGCGCAAGTCCATGAACGTCGCCGCGGTCCTCCGCGACCGCGTCGAGGACCAGCTGATCACCTACGTCGGACCGGCGCTCGCACCGGACGCGTCGATGCCGCTGGTCGACCCGGACTCCCTCCAGGCCGGCGTCGCGTGGCAGGACGCGGTCCAGCGCGCCGCAGGCGAGGTCGCCCGCGCCACCTTCGCGCGGGCGCTCCCGGGCGAGGAGGAGCGCCTCCGCGCCTTTGGCGAGGCCCTCGAGCAGCGGCGCCGGCTGTTTGGCGGCTGGCGCGTCAAGCTCGCCCACGAGGGGATGGTGCTGACCGTCCCCGGGACCCTCGCGCTCGACGACGAGCTCTACGAGGCGCTCAAGGCCGCGCTGCCGGACTACCAGGTCGAGCAGCTCGAGAACGTGCAGCGCGCCGTCGAGTCCGGCGACAACCAGGACGTCTTCGCCCGCATGCTCGACCGCCACGCCCGCAGCGTCGAGGCCCACGAGGTGCAGCACCGCCTCGACTACGCTCGCGGCGACGCGTTCCCCGTCCCCGAGGTCGTCACCGCGCTCGTCGGCTCCCGCGACGGCGCGGTCGTCGAGCGCCTCGCCTACGAGCTGTCCGCCTACCTCAGCGAGATCGCCCGCGAGCCCGACTGGGCGCGGCTCGACCTGACGCTGCTCGCCCGCCACGTCCTCGACCGCCGCGGTCGTACCGTCGAGGCGAACGTCGCGATCGCCATCCTCGACGGCCTCGCCGCCGAGCTCGGGCTCGACGCGCGCATCGGCGACAGCGGCGCGGTGCGGCGCAGCGCGGCCCAGGCCTATCTGTCGCTCCTCGCGATCGACGAGCGCCGCCTCGCCGCCGCCGCCCGCGCCGTCTGGAGCCGCTGGTTCCAGGCCGACCTCCCCCGCCTCGAGCGCGTCGCGGGGGACTGACCGCGTGTCGGCCCCTCGCGGTCCCGACGCCCGGGCCGGCGCCTGGTCGGACCGGACGCGCCAGACTACCCGCGCTTGACCCGCGCCGAGGACTCGGTGACCGAACGGAACCAGGCGTCCTTCTGCGCGTCGTGCCCGCCGGCGGCGGCGACGTCGGCCGGATCGAGGCGCGCGACGAGGTGCTCGATGGCTCCCTCCACCGCGACCTTCACGCTCGCCCGGTTGTCGTAGTTGCCGACGATCAGCAGCGCCTCGTAGGCGCCGACGCTCGGCGTCGCGCTGCGCCCGATGGCGTTGACGACCTTGACCCGCAACAGCCCCAGCGGCTCCTCGACCGCCTTCGCGAGGTCCTCCCAGGCGTCGACCGCGCGTGGCCCCATGGACGCGATCAGGTCCGCCGTGAGCCCGCGCACCGAGTAGCGCGCCGGTCGGTGCAGGTAGTGCGCGAGCGGCCGCACCATCCCGGTCGGGATGCGTTTCGCGACGCGCTCGAGGTCCGCCGGCGCGACGTGAAAGCGATCGGTGAGCGCCTCCAGCATCGGCCCGAGCGCGCCGCGCCCGTAGCTCATCAGCGCTCCGATCAGCTCGGCCTCTACGTCCGGCGCCGCGTCCGTCAGCGCCTTGGCGAGCGGCGGCACGACGACCATCGGGGGCGGCTTCGACACCCCGAGGGTGTGGGCCGCCGCGGCGCGCACGGCGGGCTCGCTGTCCTTGAGCGACAGCACGAGCCAGCGCACGATCTCCTCGTCCTCGCCGGCGCTCGTGTCGAAGGCCAGGGCGGCGGCGGTGTTGCACCGCACCGCGGCGCGCCCGTCGTTGGTCAGCCCTCGCAGCCCCTCCAGGGTCAAGTCGCCAGCGAGCGCCCGCAGCTCCGGCTCGTCCAGCACGCGCACGCCAAACGCCTCGCTCGGGAGCTGTGCGGGGGCCAACACCTTGGGGGACGGCTCCCGACCGGCGACGCGATCCGCCGCCAGAGAGGCCGCGCGCCGCACCTCCGACACGCTCTCGCTGGCCGCCAGCTGGCGCAGCGCAGCGAACACCCCCGAGTCCCCCACAAACAGCGCCCCGAGCCCGTGCGCGGCCTCCGCTCGGACCGTCTCGTCGACGTCGTCGAGCGCGGCGATCAGCCCCGCGCGGCTCTCGGCGTCGGCCGCCTCGAGCCGCACGAGCCCCATGACGGCCGCCGCCCGCGCGCGCGGCGCGATCCCCCGCGCGAGCTGGGCCGTCAGCGGGGCCAGGGCCGGCGCGCCCACCGCCGCGAGGGCGTCGAGGGCGTGCATCAACTCGGCGTCCCGCCGCGTCGTCCCGAGCGCCTTCACCAACGCGCTCACCGCCCGCGGGGCCAGCGCGGTCAGCTGTCCCCGCGCCTCGCCCGACACCCGGGGATCGGGGTCGAGGGTCGCCTCTACGAGCCCGGGCACCGCCTCTGACCCGATGACGCGCGCGAGGGCGCGGACCGTGGCCAGGCGGACGTCGACCTCGCCGTCCCTCAGGAGCGGCTTGAGCGACGACGCGAGCAGGTCGCGCGGATCCCCCTTCTTCGCGACGAGCGCCATCAGCGTCACGGAGTTCGCCTTCACGTACCAGCGCCCGTCTCGCAGGTTCCAGACCAGCGCCTCGGCGTCCACCCCCTCGGTCGCCGAGGCGAGCTGCTTCTCGGAGAGCGAGCGCGTGTAGAACTCCGGGTGCCCGACCGAGGCGAGCCGCTGGCGGCGGCGGGCGAGCGCCTTGTGCATTGCAGCGAGGGCGCGGAAGGCGACCGCCTGGGTGGCCGAATCGGGGCCTCCCACGAGGCCGGCCAAACGCTCGATGTGGGAATCGTCGAAGGCCGTCATGCCCTCGATGGTGCGCACCGCCGCCTCGCGGAGCGGCGCACGTTGCAGTGCATCAATCAGCACCGGGACGGCCTGCTCGCCGAACCCCTGGAGGGTCTCCCGGGCCCAGCGGCGGATCGTCCCGTTGTGGTGGGCCATCGCCGCCGTCAGCGTCACGATGGCGCGCTCTCCCAGGTGGTGGAACAGCGGAGTCGCCCGGATGAGGGTCACGAAGCTCGCGTCGGCGAGGAGATCCACCGCGCGCATCCAGCTCGCCGGGCCCGCCTTCGCGAGCACGCGCCGGAGCCCGTCCACCGACAGCTGGGCGACGCCGTCGTCGTCGTCATTGAGCCCGCGCACCAGCGCGGCGACGGCGGTGTCGGTCGCGACCCCGGTCGCCGAGAAGGCGGACACGGCGTGCCGGCGGACGATCGGGTCGGCGTCCTTGCGCGCGATGTCGAGCTTCTCCAGCGCCTCGGGGGCCATCGGCTCGAGGAGCGAGAGCACCAGCGCGGCGTTGCGGCGGACCATCGTCCGGCCATCGGCGACGCGGTCGCAGGCCGCCGCGACGCATGCTTCGCGTTGATCCGCGAGGAGGGACGCCACTTTGCGCGGCGCCAGCTCCTCGAGCTCGAGCGACACCTGCTCCATGTCCTCTCCTTAGCCCACCATCGTCGGGCGCGAGACTGATCGGCCGCTGCGCGGCCTCCACCGGCCGCTGCGCGGCCCGGGGCATTGCTCCAGGGTCGCGCTAGCTCGGCCCCGGATCACTGTCCTAGTCCATTTTCACGAGCGGCGCGACCCGGGCTGAGGGTCGACGCGGTCGTTCGCTCGGCGCGCCCATCAGGGGCCCAGGCTCCCGTCGAACCCGGCGGCGCTGAAGAAGCGGTCGAAGGCCGCCCGGGCGTCGGGGTGGCCGTCGCACCGCACCCCGGCGTCGACCCGCGCGTCGACGTCGCGCTCGGCGAGCGTGTGGTAGCGGCGCGCTTCGCTCCGGTCCGCGCCGAGCTCCCAGGCGTCCATGGCGGCGGTCGCGCTGCGGAAGGCGGCGCCGTTGCGCTGCGTCCAGCCGTCGAGGGCCCGCGCCACCTCACGGCAGCTCGTCCCGGCGCCGCGCAGCGCGTCGCCGAGGCTGCGATTCAGGGTCGCCCAGCGGCGGACCACCGGCGGGGCCTCGGCGAAGGGATCGGCGACCGGTGTCGGGATCGTCGGCGCCGCCGCACGATCACGGGGCGCGTGGCCGCCGGTGCTCGCACACCCGCCCGCCAGCGCCACGAGCACCGCGAGCGCGAGGCCGCCGACGCGGGCTGACGTGGAGGCGGACCGCCGGGTCCCAAGATCGCCGGGTGTGTACATGCCGTTCAGATGATCGAGTCGACGGCCCACAGCCGGATCTGCTTGTCCGCCGCGGCGCACGCCAAGAAGTCCCCCTCGGGTGAGAACGCCACCCCGTAGACCCCCTTCGGCTTGATCGGCAGCTCCACGAGCACGTCGAGGAGCTCGAGGGACCAGATGGCGACGTTGCGCTCGCTCGCGATCGCCACCATCCCCCCGTGGGGCGAGACCGCGAGGTTGAAGAGACCCGAGGCGCCGGGCTCGAAGCTCGACTGAAGCTCCCAGTCCTCGGTGTCCCAGATCTTCACCTGTCCCTCGTAGCCGGCCGTGACGAGGCGGTCGCCCTCCCTGCCGAGGCCGCCGAGGGTCACGGCCGCCTTGTGCCCGGTGAGCTCGCCGATGCGCTCGCCGTCGGCCACCGACCACAGGTAGACCTCGTCGCCCAGCCCGGCGGTCGCCAGGGTGCGGCCGTCCTGGACGAACTGGATCGACGTCACGTTGCGGCGGTGCGCCTTGAGGGTGTGCCGACACTCGCCCGTCGCCGGGTCCCACAGGCGCACGGCGGCGTCGTTGCTGGCGGTGGCGATCACGTCGCCGTGCGGGGACACGCGGACCGCCGTCACGGCGCTCTTGTGGCCCTTGAAGGAGCGTCGCTGGGCGAGCTGAGGGAAACTCCACGAGCGCGCCGTGCGATCGGTGGAGCCGGTGTAGAGGGTCGCGCCGTCAGGGCCGAAGTCGAAGTCGTTGACGCTCTTGTCGTGCGCCTCGATCGAGGCCGCGAGGGCCCACGAGCCGCGGCTCCACAGCTTCAGCGCGTTGTCCATCCCGGCCGACACGAGGAAGCGCCCGTCCGGGCTGAACCTCACGGCGTTCACGTGGCTCTGATGGGCCTGGATCGTGATGAAGTCGTCCATCGCTCTGGGTTCCGGTCTCACTGGGAGAGAGTCGCGTCCTCCGTGGAGGTGAGCGGGACGGCCTGCAGGCTCCCGAACGTCGCCAGCACGGTGAATCCGTCGCCATCGAGGGGCACCCCCAAGTCGAAGCGGAACGTGAACCGATTGAACTGAGGGAACAGGAGTCTTAACCCAAGACCCACGCTTTGGCGAAAGTCGATGTCGGCATCTCCCTCCCACACCGCCCCGCCGTCCCAGAAGAGGACGCCGCCGAGGTGGGCCGAGGCGATGATCCATGGAGGGGTGCGCCACTCGGCGTTGAAGCGCATGCGGCTCGCGCCGAAGCCGTAGAGCGCCTGGCTCGCGAAGCCGCGCAGGCCGTTGTCGCCCCCCAGGGTGACGAGCGTCCGCCCGCTGTCGCGGCGCCGCCCCTCGTAGCTGGCGTTGGCGATGAGCCGCCCGATCGCGAGCCGCGGCGTCGCGCCCCGCAGGCGGAGGGTGTACTGCTGATCGATCACGCGGCTCTGCTCGAGCCGCCCGGCGAGCTGCCCCTGGAGATCGACGAGCCCCCCGCCCGGGGCGGCGATGAAGCCCGCCGACAGCGACCAGAAGAGCGCGTCGTCGGAGGATCCGAAGGCCTCGAGGGGGAAGGCGATCTGGGCGACCCACCACGGGCCGAGGCGCACGTCCTCGGTCAGGCCGAAGCTCGCGAGGTCGACGAAGGTCGCGTACTCCGGGGTGAATCCGGTCCAGCGGATGAACGGATAGAGCTGCCGCCGCTCCGGCGGGAGCACGTCGCGCCGGAAGGCCTCGGCCTCGTCTGCGGTGAGCCCGTCGCGCGGGCTCAGCGCGCGATCGCTGCCGGCGAAGCCCCCGTCGAGGCGGTGCTTGAGCAGGGTCCCGGCCTGGTAGCGCAGCTGCACGCTGGCCGTCAGGATGTTCTGGTCCCACACGCGCGGGATGGCTTCGACGGCGTTGGTCTCGGGGACGTCGTAGGTGAGCAGCTCGCGCCCGGAGAGCTGGCGGCCGATCACGTCCTCGTAGCCCACCTGTGCCTCCCAGCCCCACGTCTGGCGGAGGTCTCGCAGCGGCTCGCCGATGGCGACGGTCCCGCGGCTCCCCTCGGGCAGTCCGCTCGAGCGGTTGAATACGAGCGCGAAGGTCTGCGTGAGGGCGAGCGACCCGCCGAACAGGCGCGGGTCCTGGAAGACGTCGCCGAGGCTGAAGGTCCGCGGGAGCAGCTCGAAGCTCAGCGCGGCCTGCTTGCCGGCGCCCGCCAGGTTGCGCTCGATGAGCGTGATGGCCAGCTGATCGAGGAAGCCGTCGGTGACCTGAAACGACGTCTCCACCCGGATGCTCCAGAGGTCCCGCGTGAACACCACGACGTCGATCACATCCGCTCGCTCGGGGCGCCCCAATGCAACGCCCCCGCCGACGATCACATTCGCTCGCTCGGGGCGCCTGGGTGCGACGCCCCCGCATCCCACGGTGACCTCCGCTCCGCAAGCTCCGCTCCGGTCACCGCGGGAACCCTCGTGCGGGGGCGCTGCGGGCGCCCCTCGCTCGCTTGCCCCCTGCCCGCCTGCGGCGGTCCCCCGCTGGCGGGGGGGAGGTGTGTCGGCTGGCGCCGACGGAGGCGGGCCTACGCTCTCAATCGAACCAGGCGGCGGCTCCTCGGGGTCGCGGGGTTCGACGGCGACCACGCGGACGATCGTGAAGATCGAGAGCGCTCGGAGGTTTCGCATCGTCTCGTCGACGCGGGGCTGGTCCCAGGGTTCTCCCTCGCGGAAGAGGAGCTCGCGCCGGATCACGTCCTCGTGGGTCAGCGCGTGGAACACGTTGAAGAACGTCGGAAACGGCTCGTCCTCGGCGAGCACGTCGTGGCGGACGAAGTGGATGCGTCGGACCGGACGCCCCTCGGGGGCGGCGACGACCGTGAAGCCGCCCTCGGCGAGCGCCCGCGTCAGCCGCTGATCCTCGTAGGTAGGCCCGTCTTCACCGTGGGCCGTCGACGCTGCGAGCGCGACGAACGCCAGCGCGCCGAGCACCGGCCGCCACGCGCGGGCCGCGAGCGAGGGGCGAATGCTGCGATGCACACGTGCCGATAGCCCTGTTCTATAGGTCAATTTGGCACTGTCGTGTGCGTCGCGAGCGCGTCGGGGAGTCGGGATCCGGCCACGGCGCCAAGATAGTCAGCCGCCCGGGCCGCGGCAAGCGCCCCGTCGGGCTACCCTCGCCCGGCCTCGTGACTATCCCCTTCGCTCCAGTCGAGTCAGCACAGCAAGGAGACAGGACATGGCGAATACGATCTTGGTGACGGGCGCGAACCGCGGCATCGGCCTGGAGCTGGTGCGCCAGCTCACCGCCCGAGGCGACGCGGTCATCGCCGTGTGCCGGGCCAGCTCGCCGGCGCTCGACGCCCTCGGCGTGCGGGTCGAGGCCGGCGTCGACGTGACCTCCGACGCCGACGTGGCGGCGCTCGACGAGCGCCTCGGCGCGCTCCAGCTCGACGGCCTGGTGCTGAACGCCGGCGTGCTGCGCCGCGGCGGCCTCGCGGACCTCGACTTCGACGCCATCCGCGAGCAGCTCGAGGTCAACACCCTCGGGCCGCTGCGGGTCGCCGCCCGCCTCCGCGCGCGCCTCGGGCGCGGCGGGAAGATCGCCGTCATCACCAGCCGCATGGGCTCGGTGGCCGACAACACCTCCGGCGGCATGTACGGCTACCGGATGTCGAAGGCCGCGGTGAACATGGTCGGCAAGTCCCTCGCCATCGACCTCGAGCCCGCCGGGATCGCCGTGGCGCTCGTCCACCCCGGCTGGGTCAAGACCGACATGACGGGAGGGCAGGGGCTCGTGGACGCGGCGACCTCGGCGGCGGACATCCTCGCCCGCTACGACGCCCTCGACCTCGCCGCGACCGGCACGTTCTATCACGCCAACGGCGAGGTCCTCCCCTGGTGATCGACCGCCACGCGCGCCCCAGGCTGCGCGCCCGTCCAACAGTGGGGTAGGCTGGCGCCGATGGACCCCGCCGCCCCCGTGGACCTGCGCGCGCTCACGGGGAGATCGCAAGGGCCCGGCGGATAGGACGCCGGGCCGCCCGAGCCCGCTCGTGTTTGCTACAGGCCCTCGGGGAAGGCGGCGAGCAGCAGCTCCGCCGCGTCCGCGACCCCGCCGGCGTCCGGCCCGGGGACCACGTGGTGGGCGATGGCCAGCGCCTCGGGCGCCCCGTCGGCGGTGACGAAGGCGGCGCCTACAATCCGCAGGGCGGGGATGTCGTTGAGGTTGTCACCGACCATCGCGGCGCGCTCGATCGGGACGCCGAGCAGCGCGAGCGCCGCCCGCACCCCCGACGCCTTCGAGACCCCGCGCGCGGTGACCGCGACGAAGCGCACCGCAGGCATCCGCGGCGAGCGACCGACGTGGATGTCGACGCCATCGATCGCCGCCGCTCCCCGCTCGAGCGCCGGCCAGGCGTCATCTCCGACGACCCACTGGACCCGCACGATGGGCCCCGCCGGGAGCGGGCCGATCGTGGCGCCGACGCCGAGCAGCGCCTCGTGCGCCGCGATCTGGGTGTTGCGCTCGCGCGCGTGGTAGCCGCCGGCGGCGGTGTAGACCTCGACCGTCGCCCCGACCGCGTCCCCGAGCGCGATCGCCTCGGCCACCGCGGCCGTCGGCAACGCGTCCGCGCGCACCACCGTCCCGTCCCCCCGCATCACCACGGCGCCGGACTCGAACACGTGCAGCCCCTCGGGATCGACCCGAGCCGCGTAGCCGAGCGCCTCGCCTCGGCCCGGCCGGCCGGTGCACACGCCGACCCGCCAGCCGCGCTCCCGCAGCCGCGCGAGCGCCGGCCAGACGCGCGGCGCCACGTCGTTCGCGCCGACCAGGGTGCCGTCCACGTCTACGAAGAGGACCCCGGCGATTGGGCTCGGTCGCTGCACGCGGCGCACCTTGCCCCGCCCGCCGGGGCGACGCAAGCGACCCGTCCCGATCGCGAACGACCCGAGCGCCGCTCAGGCGGTCGTCACATCGTCACCGGCGCTCACCAAAGGCGGCGCCGCCGCGCGGCGCACCAGCTCCGTCGTCGTGCGCGCGACCCGCCGCCCGCCCGGGCGATCGAGCCGCCCGGTGAGCGGCATCCAGCCGCCCGCCAGCTCGGCCGCGCGCCCAGTGCGCGCGGCGTCCACCGCGTCGCGCAGCCGGTCGCGATAGCGCTCGCGCTCGGCCCGGGTCGCCTCGAGGTCGAGCTCCAGCAGCCGCGTGGCGTCCTCGAGGGCCGCGATCCGCTCCCGCGCCTGGTCCCGCTCCATCTCGAGGGTCAGCGCCTCGGCGTGGACGTCGGCGATCTCGTGGTGCATGTCGTTGATCACGTGGTCCCGGCGCGCCATCAGCGCCTCGACGTGATCCGCTCCGCCACGGGCGCCTCGGCCACTCCACGCGGCGTCGCGCTCGACACCGAGCGCCATCACCTCGGCATGCAGCGTCGCCAGCTCCTCGTGCATGTTCGCGATCACCCGATCCCGCTTCGCCAGCGCCTCGGCGTGCCGAGCCGCCGCCACGTCGCGGGCCGTCATGACGGCGTCGACCGAGTCCCGAGCGTCCGCTAGCGCCTCCTCGATCTCGCGTAGCCGCCTGTCGCTCGCACCGGGCGGCGCGAGGGCCACGGCGTCCGCGATTTGCCGCATTGCACAAAACGAATCGTCGATACCATATTCGATGGTTTCGACCGCATGCATGGCCGCATCGATGTGCAATTGCACGGGGTCCGCTTGGCTCTCCAGCGCGATTCGAAGCAGCGCGAGGTGCTTTCGCGCCTCCGCGCAGGCGCTGGAGAGGTCGTCCCCGGCCGTGCGGACGGGCGGGTGTGGGTTCTTGAGCGAGACCATGGTCCGACCTCGGTGGCGTTCGGTCTGTGCTCTCAACGGCACGAAGCGCGCCGGACTTGATGACAATTTCGTGCCCGCCGGCGCCACCGTGGGTTAGGGTGCCGCTGCCGTTACCCCCTGGGAGGCTCCACGCGGATGGCACGCCGGCTCGTCATGACGCTCTCGCTCGCCGCGCTCGTCGCCAGCGCGTGCGGCCCCAAAGGTGATGAAGCCGGCTCGGAGCTGACCCCCTTCGACTTCACCTCCGGGGCGATCCACCTCCGCGGCTGGGTGACGCCGGCGGTCCCGGACGCCCCGCTCCTGGTGGTGATCCACGGTGGCCCGGGGATCTCCCACGAATACACCCGGCCCCTCGCCCGCCTGGTCGACGCTGGCTTCCGCGTCGCGTTCTGGGACCAGCGCGGGGTCGGCGCCTCCGAGGTCGTCCCGGCGGCGGCCCAGACCCTCGAGGGTCAGGTCACGGATCTCGACGCCCTGCGCGCCTCCCTCGACGCCCCGGAGCTCGTCCTCGCCGGCCAGTCGTGGGGAGGCCTCATCGCCATCCGCTACGCCATCGATCACCCCGAGCGGGCGCGCGCGCTGCTGTTGCTCGACTCGGTGCCGGGCTCGGTCGACGAGCTCCAGGACGCGTTCTCGCGCTTCCACGCGCGCCGCCGCTCCCTCGCCGCGCGCGGGATCGTCCCCGCCGTCCTGCCGCCCGCCCGAGGCGACGACTGCGTCCCGACGCAGCTCGCCCTCGCCCCCGTGTACTACGGCGACCCGAGCCACCCGAAGGCGCACGACCTCGGCGGGTCGAGCTGCCGCGAGGGGGTCCTCGACAGCACCTGGCGCAACATCGGCGACTTCGACCTGCGCGACGCCATGGGGCGCCTGGAGATGCCCATCCTGGTGCTCTCGGGCGGGGCCGACCCCTTCGGGCCCGAGATGGCCCAGGATCTCGCCGCCGCTTTCCCCGCCGCGCGCCTCACGGTCCGCGAGATCCCGGACTGCGGGCACAACGGCTTCAACGAGTGCCCGGGCCAGTACTTCAGCGCCCTCGAGGGATTCCTGGCCGGGGTCTCGGCGGCGCCCCCAGCCCGCTGACGGCGCCCGCCTACCGGTTCACCGCGGTCAGCGCGTCGAAGGTCGCGACCTCATCGGCCTGCATCGTCTCCAGCACCTCCCGCGCCAGCCCCTCGGCGTCCGCGACCGCCTCTCCCCACAGGCCGGCGACCCTGGCCCCGTCGCGCACGATCGCCCGCGGCGGGACCTTGGTGGCGCGCATCGCGACCGTCGCCTCTTCGGCCTCGCGCTCGTCGTCCCACACCGACGCCATCAACGTGATCGTCGGTCCGCCGGCCGACCGCTCGAGCAGGACCAGCTCGTCGCCGTCCCAGCCCTCGGCCGCCTTGCTCGCCACGTCCCGCGCCAGCGCCGCGCTCAACACGATGCGCCAGCCGAGCTCCCCCTGAGGTCCGCGGTAGGCCACGGCCCACCCCGCCGCGGTGAGCCCCGCCGGCACGGTCACAGCGACCCGCTGCGGCAGGTCTCGCGGCGCGTCGAGGTACTTCCGTGGGTGGATCACCTGCTCGGTCGAGAGCGGCACGTCCT
Source organism: Deltaproteobacteria bacterium HGW-Deltaproteobacteria-14 (assembly GCA_002841945.1). Taxonomy (GTDB): domain Bacteria; phylum Myxococcota_A; class UBA9042; order PHBI01; family PHBI01; genus PHBI01. Next base: position 35,518 of record PHBI01000078.1, on the reverse strand, counting down.
CGTACATCCGGTTGACCGCCGCCCACCCGCCGCGGTCCCGCACCGCGCGGACCAGCTGCATCCCCGCGGTATAGGGAAAGATCAACCCCTCGGTGACGACGCGCGGGGCGTCGAGCGCCGCGATCTGCTGCTCCGTCGCACCGACCATCATCCCGTAGGCCATCTCACGGCCGGCGGGGCTCTTCTTCGGGAGCAGATCCTCCATCATCGTGAGCATCGCGTCCCCCTCGATCACCGACTGGATCGCGGCCTGGGCGTCGTCTCCGCCGGGGATCGGGGTCATGAAGCGCCCGAGGTCGAAGTGGGCGTCCTGCAGCGCGTGGGTGGTCTCGTGGACGAGGACCGGCTCCTGCAGGAACCGCGGCATCCAATCGGCGAGGTAGAGGGTCTTCTTCTCCCAGTCGTAGTACCCCGCGATCTGCTCGCGGGTCAGCCGCTCGACGATCCCCGCCAGGTCGGTGTTGGGAGCGACGGCGCCCAGGTCCTCGAGGAGCCGACCGGCCAGCGCGATCTGCGCGCGCGCCCCGGTCTTCGTGAGCCGCGCGTCGAGGTAGCTCGCGACCTCGTCCTTGCTCGCGACGGCCTCGGTGAACCCGGCCGCGGGCAAGCTCAAACCGCGCACCCGCTCGGCCTTCTCCCGGGCGGTCGCGGCCATCGCCGCCAGCTCCTCCTCGGAGACTTCACGCCCGCCGCAGGCGCCCGGGAGCAGGATCATCAGCGTCAGAACGAGCAGCAGCGGCTTCATGGCGTCTCCGAGGGCGCGGGGCCCTGCGAAGATTCCACGAAGCCGCTCCGTGTGCCAGGCGCGGCGCGCCTGCGCTTCGGTTTACTGGGCCGCCCCGAGGGTCACCACCGGGGCCATCTCCGCCTCGACCGTGTAGCTCGCCACCCCGCGGCGGCAGACGACGACGATCTCCCAGGTCCCGCGCTCCGCCGGCAGGTTCATCTCGTAGGAGCGCTGCGCCGGGCTGGTCACGAGGTGCTGAACGTAGGCGCCGTCCGGCGACTTGAGCAGGATCTCGGCGTTGAGGTTGCCGGTCTTCACGTCGGCCTTGATCGCGAGCTGGCCCGAACGCTGGATGTCCACGGCGTGTCGGATGGTGTGGACCTCGTCCTCGACGTAGCACTGGCCCACGACCGCCCGCCCTATCGGCTGCGGCATGTAGCCTGGCGAGCGCACGACCTGGGGACCGGCCGCGCACCCCATCGAACCCGCGGTCATCGCCGCCAAAATCAACGCCATTCCGAGCTTCATGCTGCCTCCCCGTGGACGCGTCGGGGGCCGGGTGTTCCGGCCGACCGCACGCTCCCCCCACGAGGATAACCTTCGTACTTTCGGGCCGATCCTTGAGCGCTTTCGGCCGCGTGCGGTCGGGCTCTCCAAGGAGGTCGTCGCACGTCCACGGCGACTGCGCGGTCCCCCGTCACCGTCACATCGGTCGGTCCCTGCGGTCTCTCCGGGCGCTGCGCTCGGAGCCCCGCAGCGGTGCGATCTCGTCGTCCTGCGGGACCAGCTCCGACCTCCGGGTCCCGCCCTGCCGTTGGCGAAAGGAGGAACACCGCCGGCGAACAGTGTCGCCGACGGTGCCAGAGCGGGAGTGCTTGGAGGGGAGAGTGAGACGCGTGGGTCCACGTCTCGACAGGCTGTGCCCTGTCCCGGCGAACCGGGTCGTCACCAGGGCACCTATGAGAGATACGCACCAAGGGCCCGGAGAGTTTCCCCGCGACGGACTTTTTTGGGTTCGACAACGCGAACTTCGGGCTCCTCGGAGGCTCATCGCGCGGTCGCGGCGGCTCCGCCGTGCGGGGGGCACCGGGGGATCAACCGCCGATGAACTCCCGGACCCGATCCCGGTCGTCCTGGCGCACCGTCGGTGAGAACTCGAGCCGATACGCCGTCCCACGCTCCGTGCCCACGATGCGCGCACCGACGGGCAGCCGCAGCTCCTGTACGAACGCGCGCACCTCCGCCTGACTCCGGTTCGGGATCGGCCCGAGCACCAGGACGTCGTCCTCGCCGACCCGGACCTCGAACAGCCGCTTCGGGCGCCGCACCCAGGACAGCACCAACCCTGCGGCCGCCACCAAGAACACCAGGATGATGATGTTTCGGAACATGCATGGCCCATACCACGCCCGGCCGGGGTTGACACGGCGCGCGCGTCGCGATGCCGTGGTCGGCAAATCCCCGCCGCGAGGTCGATCGCATGACGAGCCCCAGTGACCCCATCACCGTCGAGGAGCGTGGCCACGTCTTCCTCATCGGCCTCGGCCGGCCCGACAAGCGCAACGCCTTCAGCCTTCGGATGCTCGACGGCCTCGCGCGGGCGTACGCCCGCTTCGAGGACACCGACAGCGCTCGCTGCGCGGTCCTCTTCGCCCACGGTGAGCACTTCACGGCCGGCCTCGACCTCCGCGAGGTCGGCCCGGCGGTCGCCAAAGGTGCCGCCCTCGTCCCGCCGGGTGGCCTCGATCCCCTCGATCTCTTCGGGCGTCGCCGCACCAAGCCGTTGGTCTGCGCCGTCCAGGGCTACTGCTTGACGATCGGCGTCGAGCTGATGCTCGCCAGCGACATCCGCATCGCCGCCAGCGACACGATCTTCGCCCAGATGGAGGTCCAGCGCGGCATCATGGCCTTCGGGGGCGCGACCATTCGCCTCCCGCTCGCCGCAGGGTGGGGCAACGCCATGCGCTGGCTCCTCACGGGCGATCGCTTCGACGCCGCCGAGGCGCTGCGGATCGGGCTCGCCCAGGAGATCGTCGCGCCGGGCGAGCAGCTCGCCCGCGCCGTCGCCATCGCCGAGCGCGTCGCCGCTCAGGCGCCGCTGGCGGTCCGCGCGACCCTCGCCTCCGCGCGGCTCGCCGTCGAGCGAGGCCCTGCGGTCGCCCTCGAGGGGCTCAAGGCCGAGGCGCGCGGGCTGATGCACACCGCCGACGCCCTCGAGGGCGTTCGCTCCTTCGCCGAGCGCCGCGCCGGGCGCTTCGAGGGCCGCTGACGCAGCTCGGTTTCGCCACCGCCTGGCCCGCTTCTCGTTGGCCAGGCGGGCCTCTCAGGGTTTCCTTCGCGGGGTGCGGGGCGCAGCGCCCGGGTATCGGTCGGGCCACTGCGGTCTTCGCGACGCCCTCCGGCCGACTTCGTCGACCTACGGGGGCAGCTACGACCTCCGTGGCCCGACCTGCCGTTTCAGGTCTAGTAGGGCCACCGCCCTTCGTGCGGCCCTTTAGGGGCCTGAAACTTGGTCGCGCTGGGGCGCCAGCGCACCGTCAACATCATTGACGAAGCGCCACAAAACTAGACCGCGCGTACCAAGTCTCAGACTATTTAGCCGAAGGTCTTCTTGCCGCCCCCACCGACGCCGTCGTTGCCGCCGCCCGGCTTGTAGCCGTCGTTGGCGTCGCGGTGCGCGCCGCCGCGCTTGGGGTTCTTCGGCCCCGCGCCGGCGGGCTCCTCCGCGGTCGCCGGGCCGGTCGCCGGGGTCGCCTCGGGCTGCGCCTCGGGGGCCGCCGGCACGACCTCCTGGGTCGGCGTCCGGCGGCGCCCGCCGTCGAAGTCCGCGCTGCGGAATCCGCTCGCCGGGGTCGGGCCGTCCGCGTAGCCGAAGTCCGCGCTCCGATACACCTTCTTGTCCTTCGCCGCGGCCCGACCGTCGCTGTAGTCGCCCCCGCGGTAGCCGCTCGCGGTCTGCGCCGAGGAGTCCCCGCGCCCGTAGTCGCCGCCGCGGTAGGTCCCGCCCTGTTCGTGCTCGGGGGCGAACATCACGCGCACCACCTTGCCGTCGAGGCGCGCCCCGTCCATCGTCTGGATGGCCAGCTGCGCCGCCGTGTCGTCGTCGAAGGTCACGCTCCCGAAGCCACGCGAGCGGCCGGTCTCCCAGTCGCGCGCGACGCGAGCGTCGACCACGTGACCGAACGGCGCGAACGTCGCCCGCAGGCCCTCGTCCGTCACGCCCCAGTCGAGCCCTTCCACCAGAAGCTTCCTGGCCATCGCGCCGCCCTCTTCACCGACCCACGGACAGGCGTCCTGAGACGCCGCAGACCACTGTATTACGAATCGCTCTTCAGCGCATGCGTGCGCTCTCGCGCCACCCGGGATCCCGCGCCAGGACCTCCACGAAGTGGCGCCAGAACGGCTCCCGCTGCGGGTCACGCTCATGGAGGATCTCGTGCTTCGCCTCCGGCACGACGACGACCCGACCCGCGGGCAGCCGCGCCATCAGGCGCACCGTGGCGCAGGTGTCCACGATGGCGTCGTCGCCCCCCGCCACGGCCAGCACCGGCGCGGTGATCCGCTCCGGGTAGCCCGGCGCGAGGAGCACCGCGATCGAGCGGTGCGCGGCCGCCAGCCAGCCGAGGGTCGGGCCCCCGAGCGCCAGCCGCGGATCGGCGCGCACGCAGGCGATCACAGCCTCGAACCGCGCGCGGTCGTGGGTCCGCTTGTTGGTGATGAAGCGCTGGTGGCGCGGACCCCAGTCGCCCCCGCTGACGTAGCGGTCCGCCCGCCCGAAGCGCGCGCCCAGCGCCGCGACCCCCTGCTGCACCCGCGGCGGCACCGGCCCGCGGATGCGCACCATCGGCGACGTCAGCGCCGCCAACGAGAAGTCGTCCGGCCGGTCGTGGAGGTGCCGCAGCGCCAGGTGCGCCCCCATCGAGTGCGCGACCAACACCCGCGGACCCGGGATCGCCGCCGCCTGGGGCGCGAGCACCGCCACGACGAAGGCCGCGAGGTCCTCGAGGTACGTCTCGAAGCGGTCGATGTGGCCCTTGTGGGGGTTGTCGAGCAGCCGCGTCGACAGCCCCTGCCCGCGCCAGTCGAAGCTCCAGACGGCGAGCCCGAGCGCGCCCAGCTCCGCGATGACCTCGCCGTACTTCTCGATGAAGCCCGTTCGACCGTGGAGCACCAGGGCGACCCCGCGGGCGTCGGGCACGCGCAGCCGCCCGTAGCGCAGGCTCACCCCGGCGCACGGGGAGAAGGTCGCGAGCTCCAGGTCCGACAAGCCCACCTCCGCGTCGCGCCCGTCCTCAGCAAGATGCCCCAGGCCCGGGACGCCGGCAATCGACTCGAGCGCCGCGCCCCCGGCGTCGCGGAGAAGCCGACGCGCGCGGTCCGAGTCGCGATCGGCGATCGGCGAACCACCATCATGCAGCGCACGATCGATTTGCGTGCTTCGTAAACCGACCGCCCTTTGACCACGCGGTTCATCCGCACGCCACGGGCTCGCCGACCGCCGAACGCTTGACATTGGTGGGGTTGTGCGGCGCTCTGAAGGAGACCGCCAAGGCCTCGCAATTCTTGATAAATATCAAATCCCGAGAACCGAGAGGGCGCCATGAGGACGCAGGTGTGGTTTGTCGCGGCAGCGCTGAGCGTCGCCGGCTGGGCGTGTGACGCCGTCTCGCCCGCTCCCACGGAGGTCGCCATCGCGGTCGCGCCCCTCGAGCTGCCGAGCGTCTCGAACGCGGTCTTCACCGTCGCGGTGCACAACGCTGCGACCGACCTCGTCTGGTCCAGATCGGTCGACTCCATCGGCTACGGTGCGGGCGACGGATCGGTGAGCTACGTCGGCCCCTGCGACGCGGACTCCAACCCCAACGTCGTCTCGCTCACCCTCGACGAGCTCTACGCCAACGGCGCGCTCCTCGGGGCGGGGGAGTACAAGGACCCCGGGACCCTGACCCGCTCGTTCACCTGCGTGCAGAACCAGGACGTGGCGGTCACCTTCGACCTCACCATCATCCGGCCGGCAAACCAGGGCTTCTTCGACATCGCCGTCACCTTCGACAACATCTTCTGCTCGGCCAAGCTCGACTGCAAAGGCCAGGACGACCTCCCGATCAAGCTCCTCCACGACGCCGACGGCGCCCGCAACACGACCCTCATCATGGGCTTCGCCTGCACCACCGGGCGAGTCGGCGACATCACCACGCTCTACCGCGACGACATCGAAATCACCTGCGACACCGGGCGCACGGTCGCTGTCAACCCCGACGGCGTCGGCAACCTGCCGGCCGGCAACATCACCGGCGCTGCCGGGATCCTGTTCGGCGCCCAGGTCACCCGCGGTCAGGAGCAGTTCGCCTTCGACAAGCAGTACTGGAACGTCCAGCTCGGCTTCATCGACGGCAACACCAACTGCACGCTCTCGAGCGCCGCGTCGGCCGCCCGCGGCTTCTTCGACTTCCGGACCACCCCCGACGGCAACTCCTACCCGTTCATCGGCTGGAACGCGATCGTCCTCACCAACGGCGTCGGCGCCTTGACCTGTGGCCGCCACGCGGTGGATGGCACCCCGACCGGCGTCGCGACCGACTACGTCTCCCTCGACGAGCCGAAGACCTTCGATCACCTCTGGTCGACGCACCCCTTGCCCGTCCAGGGGCAGGGCGTCGCCGGCGCCCCGCGCTACTGGGCCGACGGCACGGTCGCCGCCACCTGCCTCGACTACTTCGCCCCAGCCGACGGCTATGAGTACAGCGGCTCGATCGGCGACGGCGTCTACCGGATCGATCCCGACGGCGCCGGCGTGAACGCGCCCTTCGAGGCCGCCTGCGACATGACCAACGGCGGCTGGACCCGGGTCGCGCTCGACACCTTCGAGGACCAGACCCACGCCCTCAGCGACCCGTTGTCCCCCGACCACGGCTGGAGTTGGGGTGTCACGCCGGGCACCTGCGGGGCCTTCGGCTCGATCATGTGGACGAGCAACGGCTACACCGAGAAGCGCTTCACCTGGCCCGCCATCGCCCACACCTCCGTCCGCCTCGAGGTCGACTACATCGCGATCGACTCCTGGGATCCCTGGACCGGGTCCTTCGACGCCGGCTACCTCAACCTCGGGACCGACGCCGACTTCGTCCCCGAGCCGCCCGACGGGAGCTTCGTGCAGATCGCGACCCCAGGGAGCAACGCGCTCAGCGACCCGGACGGGACGCAGAGCCTGTTCGACACGAGCTGGTCACAGGAGTGCGGCGGCGCCGGCGACGAGAACGTCCAGCACCTCAGCATCACGCTGGCGAGCCACCCGGACGACTACGCCTGGGTCCGCGGGTCGTCGACCCTCGGGAGCTCCTTCGGCGGTGATCCCACCGAGGAGTGGGGCCTCGACAACGTCGCGATCTGGGTGAAGTAGCTGATCTAGCAGCCTGCGGGGAGAAGCGCGCACGCGTGCTTCTCCCCGCACTGCCAGAAGAGGGATCCAGCGGCTCCGCCGGATCCGCCACCACCACCTTCGCGGGGTGCGGGGCGCAGCGCCCGGGTATCGGTCGGGCCACTGCGGTCTTCGCGACCCCCTCCGGCCGACTTCGTCGACCTACGGGGCCAGCTACGACCTCCGTGGCCCGACCTGCCGTTTCAGGTCAGCGTCCGCGGGGCGTCGGCGTCGTCGCGGCGGCGCCCACCGGGGCGCCGCTCGCGTAGGCGCCGGCCCCCGAGGCGAAGGCCCGAGCCAGCGTCGCGATGAGCGTCTTCAACATCGTCCATCTCCGGGTAGGCGGCGTCGATGCTCTTGTGACCCGCGAGTCGGCGCGCGGGGGCACCGAAGACGGGTCGCCCCGCGGGCCCGTTTGCGTTGTCGTCTCGGATCCAGGATTCTCCTCGGCCATGGCGACCTCCCGTGTCCTTCCAGTCCTGCTCGCCACGGCCCTGGCCTGCGCCGCCTGCGGCGACGACGCGCCGTCGGTCGTGACCGCCTCCGCCGACCACGTCGCTGACGTCGTCGCGGCCGGCCCCGCCGACGCCATCGCCGACGCGACGAGCGGCGACACCGCTGGCCCCCTCGACACCTCGGTCCTTGCGGACACGACCCCGCCCGACACCGTCCCGAACGACACCTGGCCCGGGACCGACACCGCCCCGCCCGCCGACACCTCCCCGCCCGACACCACCCCGCCGAGCGGCCCATCCCTGACCGGCCCGACCGTCCTGCCCCTGCCCTGGGTCGCCGCGGGCGGCGGCGCCACCGAGGGCTCGGCGCTCTTTCAGAACCTCGGCCTCGCCGGCCCTGTCACCGTCACGCTGACCGGCGCGAGCGGCCTCCACCTCACCGCCCCCCCGACCTACGCCGAAGCCGGCGCGACGGTGCCCGTCACGGTCCGCTGGGACGGCGCCGCGACCCCGACCAACGCCCGCGGCGACCTCCACCTCGCCTGGGACGGCGGCGCCGTCGACCTGCCGGTGTGGGCCGTCGCCGGCGACCCCACCATCGCGGCCGCCAGCTGGCAGCCCTTCACCTCGGCCCAGGGCGTCCTCTACGGCCACGGCGTCACGCTGGCCTTCCCGACCGCCCCCTATCCCGCCCCCGGTGGCAGCTGGAGCGACCCGTCGGTGCTGCTCTTCGTCCCCGCCGACTTCCGCGACCGCGGCGTGACCGACCTCGTCGTCCACTTCCACGGCTTCGGCGCGGTCGTCGACGACGTCGTGGCGACCCAGGGCTACCGCGAGCAGCTCTACCTGAGCGGCGTCAACGCCGTCTTCGTCGCCCCCCAGGGCCCCAAGAACGCCTCGAGCGGCGACTTCGGCAAGCTCATGGACCCGGGCGGCCTCGAGGCCCTCGTGCGCGACGTCGTGAGCGTCCTCTACCGCGACGGCTGGCTCGCCACCCCCATCGCCGGCGACCTGATCTTGACCGAGCACTCCGGCGGCTACCAGGCGGTCGCCGAGAACCTCGACGCCATCACCGAGGGCGGCGAGGTCACCCACGCCATGCTGTTCGACGGCCTCTACGCCCGGGTCGACCAGTACACTGCCTTCGCCAACGCCGGCGGGATCTTCCGCTCGGACTACACCGCGACCGGCGGCACCAAGACCCTCAACCAGGGCATCGCCTCCACCCTCGGCGCCGCGACCGCGCCGACCCAGGCCAACCTCCGCGACCGCGACGCCGTCGTCTGGTTCGCCGACACCGGCCACTACGACGCCATGCGCTACGAGATGGCCTTCGCCGAGGCGCTGCGCTGGGCCGCCACCCGCTCGCGCCGCGGCCCGCGGGTCGAGCTCCGGACGGCGACTCGCAGCGGGGACACCGTCACCGTCCGCTGGTTCTCCCCCCGCGACGACGATCTCGTCGGCTTCGACGTCGAGGCGGCCGAGCCAGGCGGCGCCTGGCAGATCGTCGCCTCGGTCGGCGCCTCGGCCGAGAGCGCCACCTTCAGCGCCAGCGGCGGCCGCGAGGTCCGCGTCGTCCCGCGGGTCGTCGGCGTCTCCCTCGCCGACGCCCTCCGCTCGGACGCCGGCTTCGTGGGCGGCGCGGCGGACGTCCTCGTCGTCGATGGCTTCGACCGCGCCCTCGGCGGGTCCTTCGTGGGCCTCCGCCACGGCTTCGCGGCCCGGGTCGGCGCCGCCGTCGCTGGGGCCGCCTACGCCTCGAACGAGGCCATCACCGACGACGGCTTCCCGCTGGCCGGCTACGACGCCGTGATCTGGCTCGTCGGTGACGAGTCCACCAGCGACCACACCTTCACCTTGGCCGAGCAGGCCGCCGTCGACGCCTACCTCGACGGGGGCGGTGCGCTGGTCGCGAGCGGCAGCGAGATCGGCTGGGACCTCGGCTCGCAGGGCAACGGCGGCGCGTTCCTGACCGGGCTCGGGGCCAAGTACGCCGCCGACGACAGCGACTCCTACACCGTCAGCGGGGCCGGCGAGCTCGCCGGCCTCGGGCCCTTCGCCTACGGCGGCCCCGGCGCGGCCTACCCGGAGGACTTCCCCGACGCCCTGAGCGCGGCCGCCGGGGGCGAGATCGCCCTGCGCTACGCGAGCGGGCAGGGTGCCGCCGCCGGCGTCTTCGGTCAGTCCGTCGTGGTCGGCTTCCCGCTCGAGCTGGTCGACTCCGACGCCGATCTCGCGGCGCTCGCCTCGGCGCTCGTCGGCTTCGCCCGCGGCGACTGAAGGAGTTTGCTGCGACGCAGCATTCTGTCGACCCATGCCATCAGGAACACTGCGGCACCACTCGAGAACGTGACGTCGGACGCGAAGTGTGCGCCGTAGCGAACCCGCCCCGCGGCGACGGCGACCCCCCACGCGACGACGGCGCCCGCGACCCAAACGCGCGTGCGCCGCGAGGCGTCCGCCACCAGCGCGAGGAGCGGCAGGCCCATCCAGGCCCACGCGGTGTGCCCGGAGGGGAACGAGTGGTGGCCGGTGAACCCCTGGGGCAGAAACCACGGGGTGAAGGCGGCGCCGCTCGGGTCGAGCTCGTAGAAGCGGACCCGCCCCCAGACGAGCTTGAGGCCCGTCGCGACGACGACCAGCAGCAGCAAGCCGAGCCCGATGGTGAGCCAGGCCCAGCGCCGTGCGGCGATCGACACCGGCGGGCGGTAGCGCTCGAAGGCGAGCTGGAAGGCCAGGCTCAGCCCCACCGACAGCGTCGCGAGCCAGGTGGCGTGGGCCTCGACCCACGGGCGCCCGAAGCCCCGGAGCCGGGTCAGCGGGGCGCCGACGAAGTAGGCGAGCGGTAGGGCGCCGAGCAGCACGAACGCCAGGAACGCCGCGCGGTCCCGCCGCGGAGTGCCGTCCCGCGTGCGCGCGGCGCCGGCGACCGCGACCGCGAGGAAGGCGAGCAGCGCCCCCGGGAGCTCGCCGACGTCGGCGACGATCGCTCCCCAGCGTGACCCGTGGTCGGCGACGGCGCGCGCGAGCGGCAGGTCGAAGACGGTCCAAGCCGCCATCAGGGCGGCCCAGGCGAGCCCGAGGGCGAGCAGCGCCCGCCGGGAGAGCAGCGGGCGAAGCGGCGGCGGCGCCATCGTGATCGCTACTCGACCCCGTGCGGGTGGCACTCGAAGCAGCTGAAGCCGGTCTTGGTCGCGGGGTCGTACGCGGGCTCGCCGATGAGCTGCTGCATCGCGGGCAGGACGGTGTTGAACATGAAGCTCAGCGTCGGCTTGCGCTCGATGACGAGCTGCTGCTGCTGCGGGCTACCCTGCGGGAAGAGGGCAAAGAGCTCCGTGTTCGGCATCTCGAAGTGGCGCTCCTTCGCGTCGAGGCCGTGGCAGGTCTCGCAGCTGAAGTCGGCGTAGTTGGCCGGGTCGTGCTCCTGAAAGAGGCGCCTCATGGTCGGCAGCACCACGTCGTGCATGTACTGTCCCTTCTCGCGCAGCTCCATCGTGTCCCACGGCTTGGGTGGGCCGGGGTAGGTCGGCTTGGCCGCGGCGGCGGCCGGCTCCGGCTGCTCGTGGGTGGTCGCGGAGGGGCACGCGGCGAGCATCAGGGCGGCGCCAGCGGCGAGGATGTGGGCGGCCTTCACGAGGGACTTCATGGGCGGGACCTCCGTCGTCGGGTGGGTCACCGCACTATGAAGCCGGGCGCTGTGGCGCGCAACGCACCGTGGGTGCCCCCCTTGGCGTTTCGTCGCGGACTCGAGCGATTGCCTGGGCCGGCGTCGTATCGGTCGGTCCCCCGCGGTCTCAGCGGCTCCCTCCGGCCGACTTCGTCGACCTCCGAGACCAGCTGCGACCTCCGGGTCCTCGCCCTGCCGTTGGCGAGAGCTACCGGATGTAGGTCGCGCCGCGGACCGCCCAGGACTTCCAGGCGACGTTGTAGAAGCCGTTGTTGGAGGTGTGGTCGAAGTCGAACTTGTCGTCGACCAGGACGCGATAGATCGTCAGCGACTCGACCGCGAAGCCCAGACCGCCGATGGACGACGCGCTGTTGATCGGGAACCACGCCTCGTTCAGGTCGCCGTCGAGGACCGCGCGCCATGAGCTGTAGGGCAGCATGAAGTAGGCCCCGCACGCGAAGCACGGGCCGGCGGCCCCGGAGAAGTCGAGCAGCGTGAAGTGGGGCTCGATGGACTCGGTGACCGTCCAGCGGAGGCGCTTGTCGAGGAAGGACCCGTCGGGGGGATCGAGGTCGTCGGGGATCCCCAGGATGGGCCCGAGGACGAGCTCGTGGGAGCCCATCGCGCGGAGCTTCTCCGCCGGCCCGCCCACCGCGCGCAGGGTCGCCTTGTGGTCGGGGTGCGACTCGTCGCGCCAGGCCTCGCCGTCGAAGTGGAGGACCGCGCCGCGCGCGCCGACGGCGTAGATGTCTCCGTCGCCCTCGCCGCACAGCGCGAGCAGGTCGTGGACCGTCGGGACCTCGTCGCGGGTGAACGCGCCGTCGCCGAAGCGCAACACCACGCCGCCGTCCCCGGCGACCACCGGGCCGACCCCGACGGCGCCCCAGATGGCGTTCAGGGTGGCCGCCACGCCGGTCTCGACCGGGATCCAGCCGAGGCCGTTGAAGCGGGCGACGTAGCCGCCGTCGCCCACGACCCAGACGTCGTTCGAGGCGAGGGCGAGGACGCCGTGGAGGGGCACGTCGGCGTCGAACATGAGCGACCACGCGCCGCCCGACCAGCGCAGCACCTTGCCGCCGCCGACCGCCCAGGCCTCGTCGGCGGCGGGCATCGAGACGGCCTCGAGGGTGGCGAAGACGCCGGTGTCGGCGACGTGCCACAAGAATCCGTCCCAGTGGGTCGCGACGCCCCCGGCGCCGACGGCGACCGCGGCGTCGCTGGCGAAGGCGTCGACGGCGTACAGGTCGCGGTCGGTCCCCGACGCCTGCAGCGCCCAATGGTTGTCGCCGAAGCTCTGCGCGATGCGGCCGCCGTCGCCGACCGCGAGGACCTCGCCGTCGCGGGTCGAGATGCCGCGGGTGGTGGCCGGCACGTCCGCGTGGAGCTCCCAGCCGTCGGGGCCGAGGGCGAGGTCGAGGTCGTCGGCGATGTCGTCGATTCCCAGCTCCTCGCTCGCGGAGTAGCCGCCGAGGCTCGGCACGTCGACCTGCACGAAGAAGTCCCAGGCGGCGTCGTGGAGCACGCCGGTCAGCTCGGGCAGCTTCTCCTCGAAGGTTGGCGCGGTGCCGCCGGTGTCGGTCAGCGGCGGGAACGGGAGGACACCGTCCCCGCGCAGGTTCAGGTAGGTCATCACGGTGGTCGTGGCCTCGCCCGGCGTCCCCATCGGTGGGGCGTCGACGGCGATGGAGACGTGGCGCTTGAGCGGGATGTCCATGGCCACGTCGGCGACCACCTGGTCGCCGTTGGCGAAGGCGCCGAGGTGGCGCGTGACCCCCATCACCTCGGGGCGGAACTCGCCGCGGACGTACTGCCCGCGCCAGCAGAAGGCGGCGTAGTTGCCGAGGCGGGTCGAAATATAGACGCTGTTGGTGGTCGCGTTCACCAGGACGCCCGGGTAGGCGATGGCGTCGTCGGCGTACATGTCGGGGTTGGTGATGTCGCAGTAGACGCGGATCTCGCCCGGCGGCGGCACGCACTGCTTGGCCTGCCCCTCGTTGGTGACGTCCTGGCAGCGGAAGGTGTCGGCGCAGTCGAGGTCGCTCTCGCAGGCGTTCGTACACGAGAAGCCCTGGCCGGGGAGCTCGGCGCAGCGCTGGCCGGCGCCGAGGCAGTCGTCGTCGGTGCCGCAGGGCTGGCAGAGGCCGCTCGCGACGTCGAGGTAGTCGCGGCACTCGCCCCAGGGGAGCGTCGGCGCCTTGGCGCTGCCGATGATGTGCGCCTCGAGGTAGGCGACGGGGCCGGGCTCGGTGATCTGATCGCAGGGGACGTCGCCGATGTCCGAGCAGGTCGGGATCGGGTCGAGGGCCAGGGTCACGTTGGTCGCGTCGAAGCCGGCGATCTGCGCGGTCTGATAGCCGCTCTTGGTGGCGGTGACGATCTGGTCGCCGAGGAGGCTCGCCGCGCTGAACGTGACCTGCCCGCGGTCGTTGGTGCTGCTGTTGAAGGTCGTGGCGCCCGCTGTGCCCACCACCACGGTCGCGCCCGTGACCCGGCCCCCGTTCGAGGAGTCGATCACCGTGACGTTGAGCGTGCCGTCGATGGGGTCGCCCCAGGTGCCGGGGAAGCTCGCCGGGTCGAAGTAGGAGAAGCCGTTCGGGTGGGTGGCGTCGACGTCGCCGCCCTTGACGCGGACCGCGACCGGGCCGGGGAAGCCGCGCGGGGTGCGGGCCTCGATGGTGTTCATGTCAATCACGTTGACGTTGCTCGCGGCGGCGCCGCCGAAGCTGACCTCGACGGCCTGACCGACCGGGAAGCCGGTGCCGAGGATGCGGACGCGGGTGCCGCCGGCGACCGCGCCGGCCGGCGGGTCGACGACCCAGACGGCGGGCTGGCCCTGGTAGGTGAACGCGCCGGCGCGGACGGCGTCGAGGCCGGCCTGGGTGACGCGGACGTCGGCCGGGCCCGGGCTGCCGGGGCCGGTGACCGCCTGGATGTGGGTCGCGTCGATGACCTGGATCGCGGTGGCGGGGAGGGCGCCGACGCGGACCGCGGCGCCCGGGGCGAAGCCGGCGCCGGTCAGGGTGACGGTGGTGCCGCCCGCCGCCGGGCCGGTGGCCGGGCTCACGGCGTCGATCCGGGGGGTGTCGAGGTAGGTCCAGGCCCCCGCGAGCGCGCCCACGCCCGCGTCCTGACGGACCGTGACGGTGACCGGCCCGGGGCTGACGCCCGCCGGTGCGGTGACGACCACGCTCATGGCGGCTGCGTCCCAGCCGGTGACCGTCGCGCCGCGCCCGCCGAACTCGACGACCGGGACGCCACCGGCCGGGGTGAGGCCGGTGACGGCGAGGGCGACCTGCTCACCGCCGCTCAGCGCGCCGCGGGTCGGGTGGACGGAGAGCAGGGCGAAGGGCGGGTCGGGGGCGCCGAGGTAGTGGAAGGCCCCGGCGGCCAGGGCGGTGCCGCTCTCGGTGATCAGGGTGACGTCGGCGGAGCCCGCGATGGCGCCCGGCGGGACCGTCCCGGTGAGCAGCCCCGCGCTGTCGACGCGCACGTCGGTGACGAGGCGCCCGCCGATCTTCGCGGTGACCGTCCCGTAGAAGCCCGCGCCGCGGATGGTGACCGGGTAGCCGCCGCTCAGCGGTCCCCCGGTGGGGGTGACGACGTCGACCCGGGGGCCGCCGTCGTAGAGGAAGCCCGGGGCGTAGCGGCCGACGCCGTCGGCGCTCGACACATAGATCTCAGCTGGTCCCGGCGCCCCGGCGGGGGTGATGGCGGTGATGGTCTGGGCGTCGACGACCTGGATGACCGGGGCGGCGCGGCCCCCGATGACGACCGTCGCGCCGGCGGCGAACCCGGCGCCGTAAACGGTGATCGGCTCGCCGCCGAGCCAGTGGCCGCGGGCGGGCTCGACCAGGGTCACCTGGACGTCGTCCTTGTAGTTGTAGCCGCGGTCGAGGCGGGCGAGGCCGCCGTCCTCGTCGATCACGATGACGTCGACGAGGCCGCTCGGGCGCGGGGGCGCCATCGCGACGATCAGCCGGTCGTGGACCACGAAGAACTCGATCGCGGGGCTCTCGCCGAACAGCACCTGGGTGACGCCGGTGAAGCCCGTACCCTGGAGCTGCACCTCGTCGAGGCCGGTGGTCGAGCCGCGCTCGGGGTCGACGGCGGTCAGGGTGAGCTCGACCGGGACGCCGACGGTGTCGCTCGGAGGGGTGGTCTCGACGGTGTCCGCGGGCGGCGGGGCGGTGTCGCCGACGATGACGTCGGTCGCGGGCCCGGGCTGGCCGCCGGTCGTCGTGTCGCACGCCCCGAGCGCGAGGAGCGCGGCGAGCAAGGTGAGTGGTGCGCAGGTGAGGATCCGCGGCATCGTCGGGCTCCGGGGTGGAGGCGGGGGGCAGGCGTCGCTCTTGGAGTTGCCCGTCGGGCGGGTCGTGATCGTTTCGACACGCAGAACCGAGGCGCAGGGCTCGATCATTAATAGGCGAATGACCTTCTATACCGCGGCGGGGTCAGGAATCCACGTTCGGGAATCCGGTCGCGGGTGAAGGGGACCTGGATCGCGTCTTGCTTCTCGCCCGGTCGCACGGCCGCGGGCGGCACCCGCGAGGAGTCCGAGATGGTCCGAAGAGCCCGCACGCGAACGACCCTGAATGGAATCCTGACGGCGGCCGGCAACGCGGCGCTGGACGTCGTGGTGATGTCCGCCCATCGCAGCTGGCTGGCCGGCGCGCGGGTGGGGCGGAGCCTGTCCCCACGCCACCTGGCGCTGCGCCTCGAGGCGCTGGCCCAGCAGCTCGCGGCCGACGCCGAGATCGCCAGTCGGCGCTGAAAGGGCGGTCATCGAGGGGCGTCCTGGCGCGTCACGGGTCGGCGCGAGGTGCGAACGCCGCGCCCCGCCGGTGCGAAGGAGAGGTGGCGCCGCGGGTTCGCGGTCGCGTGGGCGTTTTCTTCAATCCACCCCTCGAACAGCGTCTCCTGGGTGTCCGCGAGCTGCGGACGCCCAACCCTCGGAGACGACCATGAACCTGCGCCAGACCCTCGCCCTGACCGTGTCCATCTCGACCCTCGCGGCAGCGCCCGCGCTCGCCGCGTCCGGCGCGCCGAGCGACGCCGATCTGCTGGGCGCCCGCACGGTGGGCGTGCTGCCGATCCTCGCGACCGGCGCGAGCGCCGCGGGCGCCTGGCAGCGCGTCGGTGTGGCCATCGGCGACGACTCCCGCGGCGGCGTTCGAGCGCCCGGCGTCGTCGCCGTGCAGCTCGCCGCCGACCGGGGCTTCGGCTTCGCCGGCAGCGCGACCGCCGACGACATGCGGGTGCTGCGCTACGGCTATTACCTTGGCCTGATGCCGGCGGTCATCCAGAGCGGCCACGCGCAGCGGCGCGAGATGGCCGCCAAGCTCCTCGCGTCGACCGACGCCATCGCGGCGCTCG
Source organism: Deltaproteobacteria bacterium HGW-Deltaproteobacteria-14 (assembly GCA_002841945.1). Classification (GTDB taxonomy): domain Bacteria; phylum Myxococcota_A; class UBA9042; order PHBI01; family PHBI01; genus PHBI01. The sequence goes on along the minus strand of PHBI01000078.1, from coordinate 18,878 downwards.
GGCCCGAGATCAGGGACGCCGTGGTCGCGGCCCTGTCGAGCCTCGACAGCGTGGACGGCGCCGCGTTCGCCCGCGTGCTCGCCGGCGCTCAGCTCGGCCTGGCCGAGGGCGACGCTCGCAAGAACGGCTACCTCGCGGCCGGGATGTGGCTCGGCCTGACGACCCTGGCGCTGTGGCAGGGTGAGGCTGACGAGACCCTCGTCGGGATGGCCGAGCCTCTCGCCGCGCTGCTCGACGAGGACGCCGCGTTCGGCGCCGCGGATCGCGAGGTCGCCGCCATCGTGCGCAGGGTCGCCGCCGAGCTGCGCCAGCCCCGCGTCGACGCCCAGCGGGTCCTCGAGATGACCGGCGAGGTGCTGCAGGTCCAGGCCGACTGACGGTCGGCGAGCGGCCGGCGGTCACGCTGGGCGGGGCGCCGGGTGACAGCCGGCGGCGGTCCATGCCAGAGTGACGTCACCTCAATCGGGTGACGCCAGGCATGGATGGACGCGAAGAGTTCTACGAGAGCCTGAGGACCGAGATGGCCATGCGCGCCCGCCTCCTGCTGGCGGGCAAGAACCGGGGCAAGGCGGGGCAGATGCTGCCCGACGACCTGGTCCAGGAGGCGATGGCCAAGATGATGACGGCCTACGACGAGGCGAGCCTCCGGGAGCGGCCGTTCAACCAGCTCATGGCGCTGGCGTACCGGACGATGCGCAACCTCGTCATCGACCAGGGGCGCAAGAAGGGTGCGTGGCTCGAGGACCGGCGCGATGACGCTGAGCCCGCCCGGGTCATCACCGATCAGGCGCCGCTGCCGGACGAGCTCCTCGGCGCTGGGCAGCGCGTGGAGCGGGTCCGGTCGGAGCTGGCGAGGCTGGCGCCCGAGGAGCGGTGCTTTCTGACCCAGGTCATGCAGACCGACAGCGTCCCGGCCGCCCAGAAGCACTGCGGTTGGCCACCCAAGTCTCCGTACTACGTCCTGAGGCGCCTGCTAGCGCAGCTTCGCCTCGCGCTCCGGGAGCTCGAACCGGAGGGGACCGGGGGTTGAGATGAGCATCGAACCTAAACTCGAAGAGGCGGTCCTGGCCTACCTCCACGGCGACGGCGAGGAGGACCCCGGGGCGCTGGTGACCGAGGGCGCGGGGGTCGAGGGCTTCGACAGCTGGCTCGCCGACCTCGGCGCGGAGCTGCGCCTCTACAAGCGGGCCGTCGGCGCCGATCCGGAGCGGAGCGACGCCCTGGGGCGCCTTGCTGCACTGCGGCAGGAAGTCGCGCTATACTCCAAAAACAAAGGGCAAAGTGGGTTCGCATCTGCGAACGACGCACCCCCGGCGCCGATCTCCCTCGACGCCCGGCGCCGCGAGAAGCGCCGCACCTTCGTCTTCGTCGGGACCCTGGCGGCGCTGGCGGCGGGCATCCTGGTCGCGGTGATGTCGCTGCAGGGCGGACCGGACGCTCCGACAGCGCGGCCGACGGTGGCCCAGGCCCGGCAGTGGGTCGACGCGCTGGCCCCCGGCGGCTTCAGCTTCGTGGGCGAGGGGCCGAGCGCCCACGACCGCGGGTTCCTGCTCGGGATCGTCAAGGACCTCGCCGCGCCGCACGCCGACGGGACCGGGGCGACCGGCGACGAGCTCGCGACGGCGCGCGACGTCGCGCTCCAGGCCCTCGCCGGGCTCGGCCTCGGCGACGACCCAGACGGCGCGCTCACCCAGGTCCTGGGTGGGTGCGCTGCTTTCCTGAAGGGCCCCGGCGACGTCACCGCCTGCGAGCGCGGGCGCGCCGACTACGTGCGCCATCGGGACGCGGCGCTGGCGCCCGCCGCGACGGGCGACGGGCGCGACTGACACCTCAGAACATCGCCCCGCCGATCGTGAACTGGTGGGCCATGGGCGCGTCGCCCAGGCCGGGCAGCAAGCGGTAGCCGAGGACGACGCCGCCGAGGCGCACGTCGACGCCGAAGGAGGCGTCGAGGGCGTCGCGGCTCGGGAGGACGCCGGGCTCGACGACCTGGAGCGGGCAAGCCTCCGCGAGGGGGTCGCACGCCAGGTCGCCGCTGCGGAACGCGGGCCCGCTCGCGAGGCCCGGCGCGTAGCTGTACTGGAGGCCGGCGGCGAGGTCGATGTAGACCGGGAAGTCCGCGCCGCCGAGGTACATGCGGTAGCGCGCCTCGAGGCCGAGGCGCAGGGCGAGGTCGCCCGCGGTCGTCGCGACCCCGGGCCCGAGGCCGTCGACGGCCGGGAGAGGCGCGAGCCCGGGGCCGGCGTCGCCGATCGCGAACCCGAAGCGGGTGACGATGGCCAGGCGGTCCCACAGGGACACGCCGGCCTCGACGTCGTAGGTGAACGCCCCGTCGAAGAGCCCGCCGGCCTCCCCGCCGAGGCGCAAGCCCACCACGGGCAGGACGCTGATCCCGCGCGGCGCGGGCTCGGGACGGTCGGCGTCGGGGTCGACGCGCACCACGCGCCCGTCGCGGGACAGCAGGCCGAGGACCTCGCCCGCGGCGTTGAGCACCGGGGTTCCGTCGCGCCAGCCGAGGTCCGAGGCCCCGATGGCCAAGCGCTCGGGGGCGACCCCGGTGACGCGGGTCTCGCCGAGGCTCACGACCGGCGCGCCGCCCCCGCGGGTCACCCGCGAGATGAGCCACACCGGGTCGCCGACCTGCGGCGCGCCGGCGGCGATGGTGAGGCCCCGCTCGGCGAGGGGCCCATCGAGATCCAGGATCCACAGCGACGAGCGGTCCTCCTCCGAGACGCGCGCGTCCGCCTCGCGGACCACCTCCGGCGCGGCGAGGCGGTGGACGTGCAGGGCGCGGCCGGTGTCGACCAGATCGGTGAGCAGCGCGGTGCGCCCGTCGCTGACGAGGACGCCGCCGGCGACCTGCCAGGCGGTCTCGACGTCCACGAGGGCGGCGCTGACGCGCGCGGCCCAGGGCGGGGCCGCGGGGGCCTCGGCGGCGGCGGCGGGCGCGAGGGCGACCAGCGCCAGGACGGCGGCGGAAGACAGCGAGCGGGTGAACGAGCGTGATGACATCAGGCACCTCCGGGGCAGTGACACGAACGCCACCGAGCCTAGGGGGCTCGGTGGCGCCGTGGGTCACGCCCGGGTGGGCCTCACGTCACGGTCTCGTCATCAGCCACCGGTCGGCGCGTCGGCCTCGACGGCAAGCGCGGCGCCGAGGTGCTTCTGGAGTGTCCCCAGGTCCGGGCTGGCCTTCGACATCAGGACGCCGATCGCGCGGACCTCTTTGGCGAGCGCGCGGTCGGAGCCGCCGAAGCCCGCGTCCTCCTCGAGCAGGGTCGCGAGGGGGACCGCCATCCCGTAGTAGTTCGGGTCCGGCTCGCCGGCGGCCGCCGCGAGAAACGAGAGGCCGAGCCACATGCCGGTGGCGAAGTACCCGTGGGCCCGCTCGGGACCAGCGGAGATGCCCTCCTCGGCCGCGGACAGGGCCTGCACGAGCGCCTCGCCGTCGATCCGGCCCGCCTTGGCGGCGGCGACGTAGCGGTCGCATGCCGCGACCAGCTTCGGCGACAGGCTCGCGAGCCCGTCGTGCTCCGCCTCGAGGAAGGCCACGGCCTGCTTGTAGACCTCGGGATCGGCCATGTTCGACGCCAGGCCGCCAGCGATGAAGGCCCACTGCAGGACGCGGATGTCGGCGGTCGAGGACGAGCCGGCGAAGGCCAGCCCGCCGCCGTCGCCGTTGAGATCGACGAGCTTGGCGCCGTTGCCCTTCGGCTTGGCCTCGATGCCGCGGACCGCCAGCGCGGCGACGTGCTGGTAGGTGCTCTGACGCGAGAGCCCGGTCGCGAGCACCGGCAGCACGCCGACGGTCTTCGCGTTGAGGATCTCGGCGTCGCTCGGGGGCTCCTCGGCGGCGAGGGAGCGGCCCGGGGCGAGGGTGAGGGCGAGGCTGACGAGGGCGAACGCCGCGGCGATTGAGGTGGTGCGCTTCATCACTTGATCCCCTTCTCCCAGGCGATTTCACCGGCGCCGATGACGCCGCAGGACTTGGGCGGGCCGTCGGCGGGCGCGACGACGAGCATCTCGTGAGGGCCGCTGGCCTCGAGCGAGAACGGCAGGTAGACGGTCCCCTTGAACGCGCCCTTCCACAGGACGTCGCTCCCGCCCCGCACGAGGCCGGCGACGAGGACGGACTCCGGGTTCGTCGGCTTGACGTAGGCCAGGATGTCGGTCGCGCGGGGTACGTTGAAGCTGATCTTGAAGGACTCGCCGGGCGCGATGCAGAACTCGCGCTGGCCCCAGATGTTGGCGTAGCGGCCGATGTTCTCCAGGGTGAAGAGCGCCTTGAGCTCGACGCCCTCGCGCTTGCGCGCCTCCGCGACGACCTCCTGCAGGTGCCAGCCAGCGGTCGCGATGCGGGTCTTGAGCTGGTCGGCCCCCGAGTGGTGGATGCCGACGACCTTCTGGGCGTCCTTGTCGTAGAGCGCGCTGCCGCTCGAACCCCCGACGACCGTCGAGTTGTGGAGGATCATCTCGGCGCCGCTCTCCCCCAGCACGTTGGTGATCTCACCGTTGAAGAAGCCCAGGCCGAGGCCGCCCGAGTTGCCGACGAGCATCACCTGGTGCCCGCGGAGGTCCTTCGGGTGGCTCGGGCGCTCGAGGAACTCGACGCCGGGCTTGTCGCCGGCGCGGTCCGCGCGGAGGATCGCGATGTCGCCCTCGCGGTCGAGGGCGAGGATGCGGTCGAAGTGGTACTTGTTGCCGTCGTCGTCAACGCCGGTGAGGGCGAGCGCGCGGGTGGCGACGTGCGCGTTCGTCGCGAGCAGGTAGTCGTCGATCCAGAAGCCGGTGGCGACCCAGCCGACCTTGCCGATCTTGTCGCCCTGCATCCCGATCCCCTCCGCCTCGATGGCGACGGTGGACTGGGTCCAGTTCATGGTGGCCGGGCACCCGCTGGCGAATGTGGCCAGCGTCACCAGCCCGAGGGCCAGCGTGCCCGCCCTGAGATCTCGAGTCATCCGCGTTCTCCTCGCGTGGGATCGGCGCGCCACCGCGCGCCGGACGACGCGGGGCGGGCGTTTTTTTTGGGGAAACCGTGCGAGAGCTTATCACGGCCCATCTGGATTGGAAGGCGACCCCCTTGCGGTCGGAACACCAGCCGGGGCGCCGGGGTTGCAGAGGCTCGAAGTTCGCTTGAACAAACCGGGTGGGTTTGTGGTCGGGTGGGAAGTGTGTTTTGCTTCCAATGGCTTCGTCGCGTCTGCCAGCCTCGCTTCTGGACCAGCACGGCGCCCGCTCTTCAGCCTATTCGCCCGATGGAGGGTGTCATGAATCTCGCTCGTCGTATCCGGCTCGTCACCGCCTGCGCCACGCTGCTCGTCCTCGGTCTGAGCACCACCGCCACCGCCAAGCCGGTGACCCCGGAGGCAGGGACCGTCTACGAGACCCTCTACAACGGCCTCAAGGCCGTCGCGGACGGGAAGTTCGACGTCTTCGTCGACAAGTTCTGCAGCAAGGACAAGCTCTGCCCGACCGACCAGGCCATCAAGAGCCTGAAGAAGTACAACCTGCCCGCCGCGCAGCGCCAGGCGCCGAAGTGCCTCAAGGGCGCCAACCTCGAGGTGACCAAGGTCGACGGTGATCCGGCCAGCGACGACAACGTGAAGATCTTCATCCAGTGCGACGAGCGCGGGATGCCCCGCCCCTACCAGCTGGTGAAGGAAGGCGGGAAGTGGATGTTCAAGAACATCTACTAGACGCGCTCGCTCGGGGCGCCTCGGCGGACCGCCGAGGCGCACCCCACCGTCGGCTTCGCGAGCTGAGCGAGGCTCTCGAAACCACGCGCGCCGTTCGTGCCGGGTCCCCCCGGCCTGAGCGGCGCGTTCGCGTTTTCGGGGGTGTGGGGTTGACCGGGTGGGTGCGGCGGGTCCGGGGTGGTGGAGCCGAGGGGCGCGGCGTGGAATAGTGACGTCGTGGGTCGCGGCGGGACGCGGTCGTGAGCGTGAGCTTGCCGTAGGCCCGCGCCCCGTCCATATTGCGGTGCACGGTCCGACGCCATGAAGATCTGTCCCATCTGCGCAGAACGCTATCCCGACACCGCTGTGCATTGCACGGAGCACGGGGACCGCTCGCTGCTGCACCTCGGCGTCGATCCCGGCGACCCGCTGGTCGGGCAGGTGCTCGACGGGCGCTACCTGATGCTGGAGCGCCTCGGTGAAGGCGGCATGGGGACCGTGTACAAGGCTTGGCAGCAGCGCGTGAACCGCGTCGTCGCCGTCAAGACGATCCGCGGCGACCGCGCGACCCCTGCGATGCGAGAGCGCTTCGTGCGCGAGGCCGAGGTCACCGCGCGCCTCAGGAGCCCGCACACCATCACGGTGTACGATTCGGGCGAGCTCGCCGACGGCACCCTGTATCTGGTGATGGAGTTCCTCGACGGGCGGGTCCTGAGCGAGGTCCTCGGGCAGGAGGGCCCGATCGATCTGGTGCGGCTCAAGCAGCTCGCCCTGCAGCTCTGCGAGTCCCTCGCCGAGGCCCACGCGCTCGAGCTCGTCCACCGCGACGTGAAGCCGGCCAACCTCATCGTCTCCCGGCGGCCGGCGGGGGACGAGTCCCTCACGGTGCTCGACTTCGGCGTGGTCAAGCTCCCCGACCTCGCGGCGAACAAGCTCACCCGCGACGGCATGACGGTCGGTAGCCTGAGCTACATGAGCCCCGAGCAGATCGACGGGCGCGCGGTGGACGCGACCTCCGACATCTACTCGGTGGGGGTGACGCTGTACCAGCTGGCGTCGGGGGTGCTGCCCTTCACCGGGGCGACCGCGCTCGCGGTGATGTACAAGCACCTCTCGGAGGCGCCGCCGCACCTGACGGTGCGCCTCGGCGCGAGCCCGGCGGTCGCGGCCCTCGACGCTGTGGTCCAGCGCTGCCTCAAGAAGAAGCCGATCGAGCGCTTCCAGAGCGTCTCGGCTCTGCGCGAAGCCCTCGCGCAGCTGCCCGTCGAGGCGCGCTCGCCGGGCACGGCCTTGACCCGCCCGCCGCCGCGCACCCGGCAGCCCCCGCGTCCCCGGCTCGAGGACGGCGACCCCGCCCAGCTCCCCGGCGTCACGGTCGATCTGGTGCACCGACGCGTCACCGAGACGCGCCTCGCCGCGGCCGAGGACCCGGCGGCGAGCGACGCCCGCCGCGTCGCCCGTCAGCGCCGGATTCGGCTGGCGGCGGTCGCCATCGCGCTGGTCTTCGGGCTATATATCGTCCTCGACGGGATCCTCGGGGGGTAGCGGTGCGCCGCTCCCGCGGTGGGCCTGCCTATCGGGCTGGTCCGCCCGTGGCGCGTGGTTACCCCTTCCCGGTTCCGACGCACTGATCACCGACGACACATGAGGAAGACCATGAGCTTTAGCCTGCCCGCGCTCGACTACTCCAAGGACGCTCTGGCGCCCTTCATGAGCGCCGAGACCTTCGAGTACCACTACGGCAAGCACCACCAGGGCTACATCAGCAAGCTGAACGCCTCCATCGAGGGCACCAAGTACGCCGCGATGAGCCTCGAGGAGATCATCCTCAACGGCGAGGCGAAGGACTTCAACAACGCCGCCCAGACCTGGAACCACAACTTCTTCTGGAAGTGCCTCAAGCCCGGCGGCGGCGGCGCCCCGACCGGCGACCTGGCGGCCGCGATCACGCGCGACTTCGGCTCGTTCGAGGCGTTCAAGACGAAGTTCGCGGCCACCACCGCGGGTCAGTTCGGCTCGGGCTGGGGCTGGCTCGTCGCCGACCACGGCAAGCTGAAGATCACGAGCACCAGCAACGCCGACCTGCCGCTGAAGCACGGCCAGACCGCGCTCTTCACGGTCGACGTCTGGGAGCACGCCTACTACATCGACTACCGCAACGACCGCGCCAAGTTCATCGGCGTGATCCTCGACAACCTGGCCAACTGGGACTTCGCCGCCGCGAACCTGAAGAAGGCCGGCTGATCGAGCGGCGCGCCGCGCGACGAGACGAGACGCCCGCCGCACTCCGGCGGGCGTCGTCGTGTCTGCGTTCGGCCTACTGGCCGAAGCGGTGCAGGAACATCAGCACCAGGGTCACGGTCCACAGGAGCTGCAGGATCCCGGCGCCCATCGCGGCGCGCTTGATGCCGGCCGTGGCCGCGGCGTCGTCGCGAGCCTCGGCGGCCGCGACGAGCTTGCTCGCGGTCGGGCGGGTCACGAAGCCCCCGATCACGTTCATGATCAGCACGAGTCCCAGCGCAGCGTGGTAGGCGGGGCCCACCCCGCGGAACCCACCCGGCGCCATCAGGATCAGGCCGAGGCCGGTGATCAGGATCAGAAAGCCCGCGATCGCCGCCATGCCGTCGCGGCGCTTGAAGTCGGTGGCGGCCGCCTTGAAGGCGTCCCATCCGAGCGCCCGCGCGCGCTTGAGCGTCCCCGAGGGGGCGAGCGAGACGCCGAACGCGATGGCGGCGACGGCGACGTGGACCATGAGCAGGATCGGCTTGAAACTATCCATCTCGGCGCTCCATCGGCTGGGAGCCGTTTGCTTAGCATCGGCGCTCGGGCGGCGCACCCTCTAACGAGGCATCTAGACCACAACGGGACGCCCGACCGGCGGACCCGACGCCGTGGCCAAGCGGTCGGGGGCCCGGAAGACGACGGTAGGAGCTGGCGACCGGAGCGCCGAAACCACCGGAACGCAAAACGCCGAGGGCCCGAACAGCTTGCGCCGTTCGGGCCCTCGGTAGGTTGTCGCTGCAGAGCGAAGCAGAGAGTTTTCCCCTTCGAAGGACTTGGCTCGCAGAGGCTGCTCTCTTCACGTCTCCGTGAAAAAGAGCGTCCTCTCATCGTGTTTGGTTCGACTCCAGAGTCTATGATCAGCGACCTAGCACCGTATTGGTTGAGTGCTCCCACCCCGAGCTTTGGATCGATGAATCGATTTGCTCCTCGTGGTCTTCGGTCGTAGATCCGACGCGCTCGCGCGCACCGTCCTCTCCTGCCGTTCACCTCACGTTCAGAGTATGACCTCCGTCCGCTAGCACGTCGTGCTCGCCACTCACCGAAGTGAGCCGTAGTCGGGTCGTGCTCGCCCTTCCTTGGGGTTTGATGCCCTTCGACGCTTGAGGAAATGGACAGCGACCAACGCCGGGATTGCCTCCCCCGACTGTGCTGCGTCTTCAGGCTTTCTCAACCTCTTGACGCCTTGTTCCGTCCACAACCGTTCCAGCCTTGTTTCATGCCGGTAACGTCCCTGGGCTTTCGACCTTCAGAGGTTTTCCCCCGGCGGTAGCCCGATGGATCTCACGACCCCTCGTTCCCTTCCTGTCGTTGGCGAGACGCCGCTGCAGCTTGCGCCGCTTGGCATGCGTCCGGTCGACTTCAAGGGTTTTAGCATCCGTCGGATCCGTCTTTGACGACCCGGTGTTACCCGGAACCTGCCAACCGATCCTCTCTTGGCCTTCTTCCCCTCCGAGGTTTCACCTCGGTAGTCTTGGCTCACGCGTCTCCGCGTAGAGCCTCCTCTCATGGGCTTCTTCGTATCGCCTGACGGTCGCCCGCCTGTCGATACGCTCGCTCTACAGAGTTTCAAAGAACCACCGAGTTGGACCGCCTCTTTCGAGGACGATCTTCCCTCCCTGGGGTTCTGGTCGTCGAGGCGCGAACGCCTTTCGGACCTCCCTGGCGACGCTCTTGCCGAAGCAGCAGCGACAACCGAGAGTGAAGATGCAGGATCTTTGTTACGTGTGCAACAGGTGGCGGTCGATTTTGTGTCGGTTTTGTGACATCGCTTTGATATCAGTATGTTGCCGTTCGCTCACGCGCGGGCTGTCGAGGGCCGCGCCCGACCGGTTCGGATCGCGATCCGGCATCCGCGCGCCAACTCCCTGGAACTCCTGAGAGATCGCGCGATCCGACGGAGGAGGCGACGCGGCCCGCGGCCCCTGCTACTCTCGGTGAGGGGCGCGCGACGGATGCGAGCCCGATTCAGAGGCGGTCATGTCGAGCTGGAGTTTCCTACACATCGGCGCCGAGCTGATCCGGGGCCGGACCATCGATGTCCCCGCCTCCGAGCGCGAGCTCGCCGCCAACCACGTCCTGCCGACGCTGTGGCTGGCGCTCTTCGACCCCGAGGAGCTCGAGATCTTCGACGTCACCGACGACGAGGGGGTCGCCGATCTGCTCGACAGCGGCCTCATCGCCGAGGGCGATCGCGACCTCGACGTGTTCTGGGTCACCCGTCGCGAGCTCGCCGCCGCGCGGGCTGAGTACCTCTGGGAGGCGGCCCGGAGCGACCCCTACTTCGGGCTCATGTGGCGCCCCCTCGAGCTCCTGGCCGAGGCGCTGCGGGCCCCGACGCTGCACAGCACGGTGCTGCTCGATCCGCGTGAGTTCGTCGGCGCCGTCGGGCTGTCGGACTTCCTCGAGCCCGCTCGGGAGGTCGTCGGGCTCTTCGCCGCCGTGCGCGAGCGCGGGCTCGACGCGGTCCGCGCGGCCCTGCTCGCCCACGTGCACGACAACCCCGTCATCTTCGCCATGGAGTTCACCGGCGACGCCGCGCGCGACACGCGCCTGGCCCAGGAGCTGATCCCGCTGACGCGCCTCGAGACCGCCGGACACGTCCTCGTCTCCTGCACCGTAGGCTGGCCGACCTACGACGAGGCCCTCTTGCCGCGCTGGGAGGCGTGGATCGAGGACACTCAGTTGCTGGTGAGCCCGACGGCGGAGGCCGACGCCGCAGCGGGGCCGACCCCGGGGGAGGAGGCCGGCGCCTTCCTCGCCTTCCTCGAGGAGAACGGCCTGATCGAGTACCGCCACCGGCCCCGGGACCTCCTGGTCAGCGTCGGGCAGCTCCTCACGGCCGAGCCCGTCACCACCGCCGCCGGCCCCCTCTATGAGGTGCTCATGAGCGACGACGCCGTCGACGAGGTCTTCTGCGACGTCGAGACCCTCCAGAAGGCGCTGGACGTCTGGGGCTGATGCGCACCCGCGCGCTCGTTGCGGCCCTCCTCGCCGCGCTGCTGCCGAGCGCTGGCGCGTGCGCGACCGCGCCGTGCGGGACCTCGCCCGCCGCCGCGTCGGCGCCAGCAACGCCGTCCGCACAGCCTAGCCCCGTGGCGCCGTCGCCGCCCCCGGTGAACGACCTGCTGGTGCTGCTCGATCGCTGGTACGACAACCTCGTCGCCATGCGCCACATCCCGGGGATGGCGATCGTGGTGCTGCGCGGCCCGGAGGTCTTGTGGCGCCGCGAGGCGGGCTTCGCCGACCTCGCCAGCGGTCGGGCGGTGTCGCCGTCGACGCGGTTCTACGCCGGCTCGGTGACCAAGCTCGTCACCGCCGTCGCCGCCTTGCAGCTCCGCGACGCCGGCCGCCTCGAGCTCGACGCCCCGGTCACCCGCTACCTGCCGGACTTCACCGTCGCGGGCGGCGACGCCTCGCGCGTCACCGTGCGCATGCTCCTCACCCATCGGTCCGGCCTGCGGCGCGAGGGGGCGGATCCCTACTGGATGACCTACGACTTCCCGAGCTGGCGGACCCTGGCGGCCGAGCTCGCCGCCGCGCCGCTCGACGCCCCACCGGGGACCCGGACCGCGTACTCCAACGTCGGGATGGCCGTCCTCGGGCAGGTCATCGCGGCCGCGGCCGACGAACCCTACGCCGACTACGTCGCCACCCACGTCCTCGCCCCGCTCGGCATGACCGCCAGCGGCGTCGGCGGGGGCGACGCCGCGCTCGCCGGCCTCGCCACCCCCTACTCCCGCGAGCAGCGCCACCTCCACGGGGCGCGCCGCGCCCTCGCGGCGGGGGATCCGCGCGCGCTGAGCCCCGCCTTCGGCCTCGTCACGACCGCCGCGGACCTCGCCCGCTTCGCGCGCTTCCTGCTCGGCGCGGACCCGGGCGGCTCCAGCGTCCTCGCGCCCGACAGCGTGGCGGAGATGATGGCACCCCAGGACGCCGGGCCGGTGTGGACCGAGGCGCGTGGCCTCGGCTTCGAGCTCGAGAAGGTCAAGGGCTACCTGCGCGCGTCCCACAACGGTTGGTTCTCCGGGCACCGCGCCCAGATCGCGCTCGTCCCGGAGCTGGGCCTCGGGGCCGTCGTCCTCGCGAACGCCGACGACGCGCCGGTCGCCGACGTCGCCGGCCGCGTCCTCGACGACCTGATCGACGCCGACACCCTGGCGCGCCTGGCGCCGGCGTCGGCCCTCGCCCCCCCCGATCGCGATCTCGCGGCCCTGGTCGGCCTCTACGGGGCGGCGTGGCTCCCCGAGCGCGACGTCGTGCTGCTCTCCGACGGCCTGTGGCAGTACACCCCGACGACGAGCGCGTCGCTCCCGGTGCGGCACGGGCTCGCCCGGTTGCTCCCCATGGGCGGCGATCGCTTCCACGTCGGCAGCGCGGACGGCCAGATCATCCGCTTCGCGCGCGACGCCGACGGGTGCGGGGCGCGGATCGTGCTCCAGGACGGCGCGGTGTGGCTCGAGCGGCGGCCCGCCCGGCCGTGATGCGGTGCAGGATCATGGCGCGTGAACGCACGTAGAACACCTGGGCGATGTGTTGTGCGGTGCATCGTTTGTGGCGGCCAAGTTCCGATTGCTCGGGGCTCTCGGGGTGTCTATGGTCCGCGCCACAGCGGCCCCGCTCGCGCGATGTTCGTCGCGACCGGGGTCGGTTGACGTGGGGGTGGTCATGGGCGCGTGGGGACCAGGGGCTTTTCAGAACGATCAGGCGCTCGACTGGCTGGGTGAGGTGGAGTCCGAGGACGACTCGACCCTCGTCGACGACGCCCTCGGGACCGTCGTCGGAGCGGCCGACGGCGATTACCTCGACGCGGACGACTGCAGCGTCGCCATCGCGGCGGCGGAGCTCGTCGCGGCCATGGGCGGGCAGCCGTCGCCGCGCCTGCCGGACGGCATCAAGGACTGGTGCGACGAGCAGGAGGAGCCCGATCCGGAGATGGTGAGCGACGCGCTGGCCGCGCTCACCCGAATCCGCGAGGCCTCGGAGCTCGTGGAGCTGTGGACCGAAGGCGGCGAGCTCAACCAGCGCTGGGTCAGCGGGCTCGAGGACCTGGCCCGTCGCCTCGGCGCCGCGAACACCGCCGAGGGCTGACGCGGATTGGGCGTCGCGGCCGCTGTGTGCTACGTCGTGCGACATGAACAGCACGACTGACCGCGGCTCCCTCCAGCGTCGGAGCCGCAGCTCCCGGCGTCTCCTCCTGTGTCTGCTCGTCGTCCCCGCCCTCGGGCTGGGCTGCGGCCACGCCGCGCCCGCCGTCGAGGGCGCCGACACGGCGCGCGCCGGCGCCGCGGCGCTGCTCGAGGGCGCGCAGCGGGCCGTCGCCAGCCCGGACCGCAGCGAGGCGGATCGGGCGCTCGACGTCGGCCGTCATCCGGCCGAGACCCTGGCGTTCCTACAGATCGGGCCAGGAATGAAGGTGGCGGAGATCGGCGCCGGCGGTGGCTACTCCTCCGAGCTGCTCGCCCGCGTCGTCGGCCCGAGCGGGCGGGTCTACGGGGTCAACTCGCCGTTCGTGCTCGAGAAGTTCGCCGAGAAGCCGTGGAGCGAGCGCCTGGAGAAGCCGGTGATGGCCCGCGTGACGCGCCTCGATCGGCCGTTCGACGATCCATTCCCTAATGACTTCGATGACATGGGGAGGCTCGACGCCGTCGTCAACATCCTCTTCTATCACGACACCTTCTGGATGGGGCTCGACCGCGCGGCCATGAACGCCGCCATCTTCGCGGCGCTCGAGCCGGGCGGGAGCTACGGGATCGTCGACCACGCGGCGCGCCCGGAGGACGGCGACACCGCGACCAAGACCCTTCATCGCATCGACGAGCGCGTGGTCATCGCAGAGATCACCGCCGCGGGCTTCGTGCTCGAGGCCGAGGCCGATTTCCTCCGCAACCCGGAGGACGCGCGGGACTGGAGCGCCTCGCCCGGCTTCGCTGGCGAACGCCGGGGGACCAGCGACCGCTTCGTGCTGCGCTTTCGCAAGCCGCGCTGAGCCCGGCGCGGGCGCCCGCCCGGCTGACCGCGGCGGACCCGACCGTCCGCCGCGGCCCGACGCGCTGATCAGCGCGTCGCGAGCTCCACCATGCCCTCGCCCTCGTCGAGGCGGACGGTCCCGCGCTTGACGCCATCGAAGCGCTCGACGAGGCCGCTCGGCCACCGCACCTCGAGGCGCTCGACGTGATCGTGACCGCCGAGGCCGAAGTACGCCACCGGCTCGCCCTGGATGGCGCCGTTGGTCGACTCGATGGGCCGCACCAGCGTCCGACCGCCGACGGTGGCGGTGACGATGGCGCCGACGCCGTCGCGGTTGCTCTTCGCGCCGCGGGCGAAGACCGTGAGGGTGTTGAAGTGTGCGCCCTGGTTCTTGAGCAGGGTCACGGTCCCGAAGTTCACCCCGGGGGCGGGGTCGCAGTTGCGCAGCATCAGATCCTGGCGCCCGTCGCCGTCGAAGTCCGCGGCGGCGACGACGTAGCCGTCCTCGAGGCGATCGGCGCCCTCAAGGTAGCCCACCTCGGTGAAGCTCCCGTCACCGTTGTTGCGGAACAGGCGGTTGCGCTCGTAGCCGGCCATCGTCAGCGTCGGCGCGTCCGAGGTCGCGGCGGCCTCGGGGTGGGCGAGGTCGCCCCTGAACTCGCGCAGGATGTCGAGGACCGGGTTGGGGCCGGACATCGCGCCGGTGTCGTCGGAGCTGGTGAAGATCGGGGCCTCGTCCGAGCGCATGAGGGATCGGACGAAGAGGCTCGAGATGTCCTGCTCGCCCGCGCCCGACCACAGGCCGTTCGAGACGTAGATGTCGGGGTGTCCGTCGCCGTTGTAGTCGACGAAGTTCACCCCCGCGGGGGCCTCGCCGGCGAAGCCGAGGCCGGCCTTCGCGGTGACGTCCTCGAAGCCATGGCCGGTGTTGCGGTAGAGGACGCTGCCGACGAAGCCGCGGGTCGCCTCGGCGAGGGCGTCGTGGACCGAGCCCTCGGTGCGGTCGAGCCAGGAGTTGGCGAGCCGGCGACCGGCGACCAGGTCGATGGCGGTCATGGTGACGTCCATCAGGCCGTCGCCGTCGAAGTCCGACTGCGCAGCTGCCATGCCGAAGCCGCGCATCCGGATCCCGGTCGCGGCGTTGCCCTCGCTGAACTTGCCCTGGCCGTCGTTGAGGTAGACCGGGCTCTCGAGGCCGCTGTCGTCCACGACGACCAGGTCGGGGTCGCCGTCCTGATCGAGGTCGCCGACCATGGCGGCGTGGGGAAAGCCCGAGGCCTCGTTCGGGACCTCGGTGAAGTTCCACGCGCCGTCGTTGAGCCAGACGCCGTTGACGACGAGCTTCTCCTCGCGGCCGTTGACCGCGAGGTTGTTGGTGAAGTCGCGGGCGCCCGGGAAGCCGATGTAGATGTCGAGGAAGCCGTTGTTGTCGAAGTCGGCGACCGCCATCGGCATGGCGCGATCGTACTCGTTGTAGCGGGTCAGGACGTCGCCCTCGAAGGCGAAGGTCCCGTCGCCCCGGTTGCGGTAGGCGACGAGGTCGCGGTGGCAGACGCCCGCGCGGTCATGGCACGGCTCGCCGGGGACGCCGGCGTCGGTCGCGTCCGCCGTGAAGCGCAGCAGCACGAGGTCGCGGTGGCCGTCGTTGTCGAGGTCGGCGAAGGCGGCCGCCTTGACCAGGGTGTCGCCGCGGAGGCCCGCCTTCGTCGTCACGTCCTCGAAGCCGTCGCCGGTGTTGCGCAACAGCTGCGAGCGGCCGAAGTGGCCGAGCAGCACGTCGGGTCGGCGGTCGCCGTCGTAGTCGGCGACCGCCATCGCGTAGCCGCCGCGGCGGATGGCCTCGGCGCGGCTCGAGACGGGGACGGCGTCGAGCCCGGCGACGGCGGTGGTGTCGAGGAAGGTCGGCTGCCGGTCCGCGCCGGCGCTGAGGGTGTCGGCGGACGTCGCGGTCGCTGCGGCGATCCGCCAGCGTCCATCGGACTCTGCGACGGTCACGGCGAGCTCGCCCCGGTCGTTGCGGCGCGCGCCGGCGGCGGTCAGGCCGCGGACGTCGTAGCGCAGGGTCAGGGCCGCGGTGCTGCCGCTCGCGACGAACCGGAAGGGGTAGAGGGTCACATCCTCGATCGTCGCGAAGCCGGCGAGGTAGGCGCTGACGTCGGCGCGGAGATCGGCGGCCGGCGTGGGGGTCACGCGCCCCTCGGTGAGGCCGTCGCGCTCGCGGATCGGGGTGACGGGGGAGCTGGACCAGCTCGTCCCCGAGGCGTCAGCGGTGAGGAGCGCCCCAAAGGCCGCACCGTCGCGGGCGCGCCAGCTCTTCGACCACGGTCGCAGCACGTCGCGGACCACCGCGCTGAAGGTCGCCTCCTCGCCGTTGATCGCCGCGAGGCCGGCGTCCCTGGCGACCGCGGCAGTCAACTTCGCGGTGAGCGTCGCGGCCGCCGCTGACGGCGTGAGCGCGGTGGGCGCGGCCGCCGGCGTCGGCGCTGCGGCGGGCGTCGCGACCGCCGCGTGCGGGGCCGGCGCGGTGGCCGCCGGAGGGGAGGGCTCCTTGCAGGCGCCGCCGAGGGCGAGCGCGCCGAGGAACATGGTGACACCGAGTGGTCGCCGCATGGGTTTGCTCCGCCGCTGTAGTATTCGACCGGCATTGCAGAACGATTTTCGATCTGTGTCAATCACGCGGGCTGCAACGGTCAGCGCGGCGGTTGTCAGCGGCACGCTCCGTCGAGGTGTTCGAGGGGCACGGCGGCGACTACCTGGCGCTCCTGGCCATCGTCGGGGCCGAGGAGGTTCCGCTGCCGCCGTTCGACGCGATGAGCTTGGATTTCCGGCGTATCCGGGCCGCTCCGAAGGAAGGCTGAGGAGGTCAGCCAGTGACCTCCGGGCGCATCTCCACGCCGATCGGGCAGTGATCCGACCCCATCACGTCGGGGAGGATGAACGCGTCCTCGAGAAAGGGGAGGGCGCCCGGGGAGGCCAGGACGAAGTCGATGCGCCAGCCGACGTTCCTCTCGCGCACGCCGAAGCGCTGGCTCCACCACGAGTAGGCGCCCTCTACGTCACCGTGGACGTGCCTGAAGGTGTCGACCCAGCCGCGGGCGAGGTAGGAGCGGAAGTCCTCGCGCTCCTCGGGGGTGAAGCCGCTCGTCTTGTGGTTGGTCTTGGGGCGCGCGAGGTCGATGGCCTCCGGCGCAGTGTTGAAGTCGCCCATCACCAGGACCGGCTCGCCGGCGTCGAGCCGGGGCGCGAGGTGCTCGAAGACCGCGCGGTAGAAGCGGAGCTTGTAGGGGATGCGGCTGTTGTCGCGGTCGACGCCGTTGCCGTTGGGGAAGTAGGCGTTGACCACGGTGAGGCGGCCGAAGCGCGCCTCGAGGAAGCGGCCCTCGACGTCGAGCTCGGGTACGCCGAGCGAGGTGCTGACCGCGTCGGGTTCGCCCCCCTTGGGGACGAACAGGCCGACGCCGCTGTAGCCCAAGCGCTCCGCGCTCGCGTACCAGGTCCGCCAGCCGCGGGGGCGGCGGACCGCCGGCGGGAGCTGCTCCGGGTTGGCCCGGGTCTCCTGCAGCGCGACGATCGCCGCGCCGGAGGACCGCAGCCATGGGCCGAAGCCCTTCTTCGCGACGGCGCGCAGGCCGTTGACGTTCCAGGACAGGATCCGCATGGCTCGCTTCTCCTCGGCGCGGGGGGGGCCGCCTATAGCGGCTCGGACCCCGTGTGTCCAGGCGGCCGTGGGGTGTGGCGCGGCGCCCCGGCGGCGGCGCAGGGGTCCTGTTGCAACGCAGCATACGGGCGCCGGCAGGGCGGCGCGCGACCGCGTGTCGAGGGGGCGAGCGGGTTGACGAAGACCGCCCCGACGTGGTGAATTCCTGCCATCGATCGCGGATCTGCGCACGCCGTGGTCGACGCGATGGCCGTTCCCCCGCGTGGACGGCTCGGTCAACCGCTGCGTGGTTCGTCCGCGACGCGCCGCCGTGGAGAGAGCAAGGGCCGCATGAGCCGCACCTTCAGCCCCTGGGAAGTGGACAAGCAGTGGTTGATCCACCCGTCGGTCCACGATCAGGTGCCGCCGGGGCACTTCGCGCACTTCATGTGCGACCTGGTCCGCGAAGTGTTGGACGGCGAGGACATCTACGCGGCGTACGACGACGACGTCTCGCGCTCGCCGAGCTACCCGGCCATGATGACGGCGCTGCTCCTGTACGCCTGGTGTGAGGGCGTCTACTCCTCGCGCAAGATCGCCAAGGCCTGCGAGCAGCGCATCGACTTCATGGCGCTGACCGCGATGGAGCAGCCCGACTTCGAGGCGGTGCGCGCCTTCCGAGACAACCACGCCGAGGCGCTGGTGCAGGCGGTGGTGCGCTTCTTTCGGGCCGCGCGGCGGCTCGGGCTGCCCTGGGGCCCCGCCACCGGAGAGGACGACGGCGAGAAGACGAGCATGAGCCTCGGGAGGGCCGATGACCCGCTCGAGGACGAGGCGCGGCGCTGGGTGGACCGGAGCCGGCTCATGGACGACGAGGAGGACACGCGCTGCGGGCTGCAGCTCCGCGGGGACGAGGTCCCGAAGTGGATGCCGGACAAGGCCAAGCGCATCCGCAAGCTCAAGGACGCGCGCTTCGCGATCGAGGAGGAGGACCGCAAGCGCGAGGCCGCCGCGCTGGCGCTGGCCGACGACGACGACGACCACGACGATGACATGGACGCGACCGGCTTCGTGCGCGCCATCGAGGACGACGACGACGAGGACGAGATCCCGCCGCCGCCGCTGCCCGAGGAGGAGAACCCGCTGCTGCGGCGGCGCAGCGCCCGGTCGCGGAGAGCCGCCGTGGGGGTGCCCCCGCCTCCGATCCCGTCGGCGCCCGCGCTGGAGCCGGTGCGCTCGGCCCCCGCGCGCGAGCGCGTCGCGCCCGGGACCCGGCGACCGCTGACGCGCTCGGGCGACCGTCGCGCGCCGGCCGC
>PHBI01000077.1 GCA_002841945.1 Deltaproteobacteria bacterium HGW-Deltaproteobacteria-14 | reverse complement strand
ATGCCCAGCACGAGTGTCTCGCGATGCTCGGCGTCGCGGACTCGGGTTCGACCGCGGGCGTCATGCCCGAGGGCTACTTCTCCGCCGGGAACCCCGGCGTGGCCGATACGGTGGGCTTCCTCAACGCCGGGACGGAGGCCGCGCACGTCACGGTTGCGATCTACGCGTATAACGGGGTCGAGGCGACCTTTTCTCTGACCGTCCCGGCCTACGGCTACGTCCGCGAGGGGCTCCGTTCACGCGTGGCCGCGGCCTTCGGCGCGGGGAGCGACGCGAGCTTCAGCGTCGCGTACAAGGCCGACCGCCCGGTCTCCGCCGCCGCGCTCCACGCCCCGGGATACACCCGCACGTCCCCGCCCTCGACCCCGAGGGTCACGGTCGTCAGCGCGTCGAGCAGCGCCCGGTCGTGGGACACCACGACCCCGACCCCGCGAAAGCGGGCCAGCGCCCCGATCAACAGCTCCCTCCCGGCCAGGTCGAGGTGCCCCTCCGGCTCGTCGAGCAGCAGCACGTCCGGCTCCCGCGCCAGCGCCGCGCCGATCTGCCAGCGCCGCCGCTCACCGGGCGACAGCGTCCCCCAGCGCGCGAGCTCCGCGGGCTCCAGCAGCAGCTCACCGCGAACGCGAAAGGCGTCGCCGTCGTCGCGGCGCGCGAGGCTCAGGATATCGTCATCACAGGTGTCGACACCCTGTGTGCAATGCACAATCAGCGCGTCGCTCGGGGCGGCCTGCAGGCTCCCTGCGTCCGCCGACAGCTCGCCGGTGACGAGCCGCAGGAGCGTGGTCTTGCCGGCCCCGTTGGGCCCGACGAGGCCGTGCCAGCCGGCGCTCAGGTGGAGGTTCAGGGAAGCGAAGACGACGTGGTCGTCGTGTGCGAACGCGACGTCGCGCAGCACCAGCGAGGGGCGGGCGGTCATGGTGACCTCCGAGAGACCAGGGCACCGCGGCCCGGGCGTCGGACTCGAATCCACGCCAGGGTCGCGGCCGGGTTCCCACGAACGAGCGCGCAGCGCGACGTGGTCGTGGGCCTCATGCGCAGCTACGCTCGTTCTTCGTCGCGGGCGGGCACGCAGCCGGGCTGCTTGGAAGCCGACGGCTCCCCCACCGCGGCGGCGGGGGCGCCGCCGGCGGTGGGGGGCCAGCGAGTGAGGGGCGCCTGCAACGTCTCACCCTGCCCGCCGCGGGCCGAGCTTGCGAGGCCCGCGGCGGGATGGGTGAGGCGTTCCATCGAGGCGCCTCGAACGAGCGTATGTCAGTAGGTGTCGCGCATAGGGTCGGGCGCTCTCACGCCCGCCCCCGCCTGCTACCAACGGCGCGCCCGCACGTCAATGATGGATCACCGCACGCCACCCCGTGCGGCGCAGGGCCACGGATCAGTTCGGCGGCGCGTTGATCACCCGGTCGCCGAGGGACTGCGTCGGCCGGAAGTTCTCCGAGAAGATGCCCTCGAACGCCGCGATCTGGGTCGACGACGCGGTGACCGCGGTGCTCATCACGACCCACGACACCCCCTCGGAGCAGGGCGGCGTCGTCAGCGAGCCGCCGTACCACCACCCCTGAGTCGTCGTCGGCAGCGCGTCGCCGAGCGTCAGCGTCACGCCGCTGATCGGCGTCTCCGCGACCTCCGTCGTCGGCAGGTTCGCGAAGACCTCGGCCAGCGCAGCGTTCTCGTCGCCCTCCTCGATGAGGAGCCCGATCACCGCGAGTGACCCGTCCGCGGCCTTGTGGACGAAGTGTGCCTCGAGCGGCGTGTGGACCCCGTCCACGGTGTGCTCGCTCTCGGCGTGGAAGTGGAACTGCAAGAGATCGTAGCTCTTGCCGCCGAGCGTGATGCTGCTGCCGGAGTCCACGTTGGCCTGGACGGTGTGGCCGTTGTTCAGGATCGCGAGCCCGGTCGTGCTCCAGCTGATCGACAGGCCGGCGACGTCCGCCGGCGCGACGCTCGTCGCGAGGTCGATCGGCGACTGCTCGAGGCCGGTCTCGCACGCCTCCCAGGCGTGGGCGAGCTCGCCCCAGTGGGCCGGCCCGGCCTCGCCCTCGTAGGACCAGTGCGCGCCGTGGACGGTGCGCGAGCCGAGCGCCTGCGTGGGGCGGTAGTTGGCGTCGAAGATGTCGGTGAACGCCTTGATCTGCGCCGCCGAGGCCTCGACCGACTCGTCCATGACGATCCACGAGACGCCCTCGGTGCAGGGCGGGGTCGTCAGGGAACCCTCATAGCTCCACGCGTCGTGGCGCGCCGGGAGGAGCGACTCGAGCACGAGCGTCACGCCTGAGACGGGCGCCGCCTCGGCCTCGTGCGTGGGGAGGTTGGCGAAGACGTCGGCCAGCGCCGCGTTCTCCGCGCCCTCCTCGATCAGCACGCCGACCACCGCCAGAGCGCCATCGGACGCTCGGTGCACGAGGTGCATCTCCATCGGGGTGTGGGCGCCGTCGATGGTGTGCTCGCTCTCGGCGTGGAAGTGGAACTGCACCAGCTCGTAGGTCTTGCCGCCGTAGGTGACGCTGCTGCCACCATCGACGTTGGCCTGCACGGTGTGGCCGTTGTTGAGGATGTTGAGCGTGGAGGTTCCATAGGTCATCGCGAGGCCAGCGACGTGGCCGGCCGTGACGTGGGGGTCGATGTCGATCGGCGACTGCTCGGTCCCCTCCCCGCAAGCGACATAGTCGTCGGAGAGGTCCGCCCAGCGCTGCGGGCCGGTCTCGCCAGCGTAGCTCCAGTGCAGGTCGTGGGTGTGAGGCGTGGCCTCGGAGTCGCACGCGGGCGCGACGAGTAGTGACAGGGCTGCGAGCGCAAACCACGTTGCGCGCTCGTGAACGGAAGAGAACATCGAGACTCCGATATCGGATGGGACCGAATGATGAACGGGCTGGAAATTGCCTGACGGCATTTGTCCGGCCGATATATAGAGCGCGGGGTTGTTCCGCAACCGGTGTCGCAAAGAGGCGCGACGCCGCCCCCTCGCCGGTCTATACTCCGCCCGTCGCGCGGGCACGGCGACGGTCGCTCACCGCGCGCTCCGACCTGCTGTCGCCGCCAGGGGTATCCGTGGACACGCGAACCGCCTTCATCACCACCGCCGTCCTCCTCGGCCTGCTCGCGCCGGCCTGCGGTGACGATTCGCCGTGCGCCAACGTCGACTGCGCCGGCCACGGGGACTGCCTCGAGGTCTCGGGAGCCGCCGTGTGCACCTGCGATGAGGGCTGGTATGACGACGGCCCCACGTGTGCCGAGTCGCCTGTGTGCGACGCAACAAACTGCATGCACGGGGCCTGCAGCGTGGACCGCGATCTCTTGACCTGCGCCTGTGACGTCGGGTGGGCCGGGGCGGCCTGCGACACCTGCGACGCCGGCTACGTGCCGAGCGGCGACGCCTGCATCAGCGAAGCCGAGGCGCAGTGCGGCGATCCGGACGCCTTCGAGTGGCGCGACGCCGTCATGTACTTCGCCATGGTGGACCGCTTCTACGACTCCGACGGGCTGGTCGATCCGGTCGAGGGGGCGACGGGCGACGACGGCTTCGGCTCGAGCGGGCAGTACGAGGGCGGCGACCTCGCCGGGGTCACCGCGAAGATGGGCTATCTGGCCGACCTCGGGGTGACGGCCCTGTGGATCACCGCGCCCTTCGAGAACCGCAACTCGCGCGGGCGCGGCACCAACGACCCGCGTTGGTACTCGGCCTACCACGGCTACTGGCCGTCGCCGGCCGACATCGACTACACCGACCCCGCCGACCCGGACCCGCGGCCGGCGGTCGAGGACCGCATCGGGACCGAGGCCGACCTGACGGCGCTCGTCACCGCCGCCCACGGGGCCGCCGGCGCCGACGGTCACGACGTCAAGGTCCTGTTCGACTACGTGATGAACCACGTCGACATCGAGTCTGGGCTGCTCGCCGCGCACCCCGACTGGTTCATCGCCGACGACGGCGGCGACAGCGTGCTGTGCGCGCCGAAGAACCTGTGGGACGACCCCTACTGGGGCACGCGCTGTGCGTTCGCCAACTACCTGCCGGCCTTCGACTTCTATCAGGACGAGCCGCTCGCCTGGTCCATCGCCGACGTCGTGTGGTGGGCGAAGGCGTTCGGCATCGACGGCTACCGCCTCGACGCCATCAAGCACGTGCCCGAGACCTGGCTCACCGGGGTGCGCTCGGCGCTGGACGCGGCGATGCCGGACCCGGCCGGCGGGCGCTTCTACCTCGTCGGCGAGACGTTCAACTACGACCGCCGGGACTTCCTCAAGTCCTTCATCGACCCCGACACGAAGCTCGACGGCCAGTTCGACTTCCCGCTGAAGAAGCGCCTCTGTGAGGGGGTGTTCGGGACGGCGGGGCTGCAGACGCTGTCGGCCTGGATGGACACCAACGACGGCTTCTACGAGGTCGAGGGGGCGTCCAAGCGCAGCGTGATGACGACCTGGCTCGGCAACCACGACGTGCCGCGGGCCATCCACTTCGCGTCGGGTCAGATCACCGACTGCGCGCGCGGCTCGGACAACGGCAACAGCTGGACCGACGACTACCCGCAGCCCGAGCAGGCCGAGCCCTACGAGCGCCTCGGCGTCGCGTTCGCCGTCCTGATGACGAGCCCCGGCGTGCCGCTCATCTACTACGGCGACGAGATCGGCCTCGCCGGCGGCGGCGACCCCGACAACCGCCGCATGATGGTGTGGGACGACGCCGCGCTGTCCGCCCCCCAGCTCGCGCTGCGCGCCAACGTCCGCGCCCTGGCCCGCGCCCGCGGCCAGAACAAGGCCCTGTCCCGCGGCGTCCGCACCACGCTGACGGTGAACGCCTCGACCTGGGTCTACCGTATGGGCGGCTGCGGCGACCTCGCGAGCGACGTCATCGTCGCCATCAACCGCGGCGACGTCCCGGTCGACGTCGCGATCCCCGAGGGCGGCTACACCGATCTGGTCACCGACGCGACCCAGGCGGGGGGCAACCTGACCCTGCCCGCCCGCACCTTCCGCCTCCTGCGCGCGGACTAAGCAACGGCTGGGCGGGACCCGGAGGTCGTAGCTGGTCCCGGAGGACGACGTAGTCGGCCGGAGGGAGCCGCGGAGACCGCAGGGGCCCGACCGATACGACGCCGAGCCGCGCAACTGCCTGTATGCGCCACAGGCTCCTAGCGCCCGGTCGGCGGGGGAGCGTTCGGGGGATTGTGGTGGACAGCGCCGCGCCCGGCGGGCACTAACGGCCCCCCCCCCGCGCCCGCGCGTCGGCGCCGGCGTCGGCGTCGGCGTCGCGTCGCCCGCGCCACGGTGGCTCGTGATCAAGACAACCACGCTGTTTCGCTCGACGAAGAGGGACTGGATCGGCAACGTCCGCGGCGACGTCCTCGCCGGCCTGGTGGTCGCGCTCGCGCTGATCCCCGAGGCCATCGCCTTCTCGATCATCGCCGGGGTCGACCCCAAGGTCGGCCTCTACGCCTCGTTCTGCATCGCCGTCGTCACCGCCGTCGTCGGCGGCCGACCCGGGATGATCTCCGCCGCTACCGGCGCGATGGCGCTGCTCATGGTCACCCTCGTCCAGCAGCACGGCCTGCAGTACCTGCTCGCCGCGACCCTGCTGACCGGGGCGCTGCAGCTCGTGATGGGCTTTCTGAAGCTCGGCAGCCTCATGAGCTTCGTCTCGCGCTCGGTGGTGACGGGCTTCGTGAACGCCCTCGCCATCCTGATATTCTTGGCCCAGCTCCCCGAGCTGACCGGCGTGACCTGGCAGGTCTACGCCATGACGGCCGCCGGGCTCGCCGTGATCTACCTCCTCCCCCGGGTGCCGGTCATCGGCAAGGTCGTCCCCTCGCCGCTCGTCTGCATCCTGCTGCTGACCGTCGCCACCGCCGCCCTCCACATCGACGTCCGCACCGTCGGCGACATGGGGGCGCTCCCCGACACCCTGCCGGTGTTCTTGTGGCCGGAGGTCCCCCTCGACCTCGACACCCTCTCCATCATCTTCCCCTACGCCATCGCGATGGCCATCGTCGGGCTCCTCGAGTCGCTGATGACGGCGACCATCGTGGACGACCTGACCGACACCCCGAGCGACAAGAACCGCGAGTGCAAGGGCCAGGGGCTCGCCAACATCGGCGCCGGGCTGCTCGGCGGCATGGCCGGCTGCGCCATGATCGGCCAGTCCGTCATCAACGTGAAGTCCGGCGGCCGCGGCCGCCTGTCGACGATGGTCGCCGGGGTGGTGCTGCTGATCCTCGTGGTCTTCCTCAACGACTGGGTCGCCGAGATCCCGATGGCCGCCCTGGTCGCGGTGATGATCATGGTGTCCATCGGCACCTTCGACTGGCGCTCGATCCAGCGCCTGCGCGTCAACCCGCTGTCGTCGAACGTCGTGATGCTCGCGACCGTGGTCGTGGTCGTCTGGACCCACAACCTGGCCTACGGCGTCTTCGTCGGCGTGTTGCTGTCGGCGCTGTTCTTCGCCAACAAGCTCAGCCACTTCATGTACTGCGAGAGCGAGCTCGACGCCGCCGCGGACGTCCGCACCTACCGCTTTCACGGCCAGATCTTCTTCAACTCCGCCGACAAGTTCCTGAAGCTGTTCAACTTCAAAGAGGTCGTCGCGACTGTCGTGATAGACCTGAACCGCGCACACTTCTGGGACATCACCGCGGTGCATGCGCTGGACATGGCGGTCATCAAGTTCCGCCGTGAGGGCGCCGACGTCGAGGTCATCGGGCTGAACGACGCGAGCGAGACCATCATCGACCGCTTCGGGGTGCACGACAAACCCGAGCTGGTCGACAGAGTCATGGGGGGGCACTGATGCCTGTGAGCTTCGAGGATCGCGTCGTCCTGGCCTGCGTCGATGGGGCGTCGGTGAGCGCCGCCGTGGGCGACTACGCGTGCTGGATCGCCAACACCATCGGCGCGCCCCTGCGCCTCCTGCACACCATCGAGCACAGCGCCGACCCCGCGGTGGCCGATCTGTCAGGCGCCATCGGCCTCGGCAGCCGCGAGGGGCTGCTCGAGGAGCTCACGGCGCTCGAGCAGGTGCGCGGCAAGCTCCTCATCGAGCACGGCAAGGAGATCCTGAGCGCCGCCAGGGCGCGCGCGGTCGCCGCCGGCGTCGCGGACCCCCAGACGGCGCAGCGTCACGGCGGGCTGGCCGAGGCCCTCGTCGAGCTCGAGGACGAGCTGCGCGTGGTGGTGCTGGGTATCCGCGGCGAGGCCCACGAGCGCGAGCACTCCGGCCTCGGGGCGCAGCTCGAGACGGTGGTCCGCTCGCTGCACCGGCCGCTGCTCGTCGTCAACACGGTGTTCACCGCCCCGCGCCGGGTGATGCTCGCCTACAACGGCAGCGACGCCAGCCGCAAGGCCCTCGGCATGGTCGCGTCGAGCCTGCTGTTCCGCGGCGTCCCGTGCCACGTCGTGTACGTCGGCGACAAGCGCCAGGAGCTGCTCGACGAGGCCGCGCAGATCCTCGAGGGCGCGGGCATCGAGGCGGTCACGGCGCAGCTCGGCGGCCGCATCGAGGACGCCCTGTCCGCCTACCAGACCCGCCACGACATCGACCTGACCCTGATGGGCGCCTTCAGCCACAGCCGCATCCGCGGCTTCCTCGTCGGCAGCTTCACCGCCAAGATGATGGCCAAGACCCAGCGCCCCCTGCTGCTCCTCCGCTGAGGCTCAGCGCTCCGGCGCCACCTCGGCGAGGAGGCCCCCGGTGAGGTGCTCCAGCGACAGCCGCGCGGCCTCGACGTCCACCCGGGCCTTGGCGACCCGCAGCACCGCCTCGCGCTCGTCCTGCTCGGCGATGACCAGCTCGGTGGCCGTGCCCGCGCCCGTCTGGAAGCGCTCCTGCTGCCCGAGGAGCGTCTCGTTCGCGAGCGACGCCGTCTCCTGGGCGAAGCTCACCCGTGACTGCGCCGCGTTCAGCGTCGCCACCAGCTCCGCCGCCTGCTGCGCCAGCTTCTCCTCGGCGTCCTGCAGCCGCGCCCGCGCCGTGTCGATCGCCAGCCGCGCCGTCGCCGCCTCCGACTCCACCGTCGTGCGGTCGATCGGCAGCTCGAGCTTCAGCGACAGCCCGCCGCTGACCGCCTCGAAGGCCCCGAACTGCGAGAACGCGTCGTCGATGGCCTCGTTGCCGAGCCCGGACACCTGCAGCCACGCCCCCGCGTCGAGCTTGATGCGCGAGCGCTCGGCCGCGACGTCCGCGCCGACCTTCGCCTGGTCGACCGACGCCCGCAGGCTCGCCAGGCTGTACGCCTTCGCCACCGCCGCCGCCGTCGCCTCCTCGACCACCGGGGGCGCCACCAGCTCCGCCGGCGGCGCCGCCGCCACGTCCAGCGCGCCGCCGCCCAGCGGCAGCCCGATGAGGCGCTCGAGCGCCACGCGCTTGGTCGCGACCGTCGTCTGCGCCGCCACCCGGGCCTCGTCGATCGACGCCACCTGGGTCCGGAGCGGCAGCAGGTCGAACTTCGCCCGCGCCCCGGCGTCGACCTGCGCCTGCGCGTCCGACAGCCGCCGCTTCGCCGTCTCGAGCGCCTGGACCTGGATGCGCTCGGCCTCCTGCGCGTACCAGAGGTCCCAGTAGGCCGCCAGCACGTCCCGCGCCGTGCTCGACGCCGCCTCCTGCTCCGCGGTGCGCGCCGCCTTCTGCGAGATCCGCGCCGCGCGCAGCGCCGACTCCCATTGGACCTTCCCGTTGCCCCGCAAGAGTGGCTGGGTCACCGACAGGCTCAGGTCGACCCCGTACGCCGGCCCGAGCGAGATCGGGTCGGGCAGCCCCGGCTGCACGTAGCGCGACACCGAGCCCGACAGCCCCAGGCTGGCCGCGATCGACGTCCCCCACGGGAACTGCTGGGCGACGCCGACCGAGCCGGTGACCTCGTCGCCGTCGCTCACCCGGACGCCGGTGCCGTTCAGGCTCGGCCGCGCGCTGTGGGTGTAGTCGAGCCCCGCCGTCAGCGTCGGCAGGTAGCGCTCGTCCTCGGCCGTCACCGTGAGGCTCGCCCGCTTGGCCTCGACCACCGCCGCTCGCAAGGACGGGCTGTGGTCGATCGCCAGCTTGATGACGGCGTCCGGGGTCAGCGGCCCGCTCGGCGCCGGCGCCTCGGCCAGCGCCGCACCGTGAGCGGCGAACATGGCGGCCGCGAGGGCCGCCGCACGAAGGGTCTTGGTCGTTCTACTCATGACGCAGGGCCTCGATGGGGTCGAGTCGGGCGGCCTTGTAGGCCGGCCAGAAGCCGAACATGACGCCGATGACGGCGGAGATCAGGAACGCGATGACGATGATGCTGGGCACCGGCACGAAGGTGAACTCCGCGAGCTGACATAGCCCGTACGCGCCACCGAGCCCAACCCCGATCCCGAGCAGCCCGCCGATGCCGCTCAGCACCGCGCTCTCGATGAGGAACTGCCACAGCACCTCGCGCCCGCGCGCGCCGATGGCCAGCCGGATGCCGATCTCGCGCGTCCGCTCGGTGACGCTCACCAGCATGATGTTCATGATGCCGATGCCGCCGACCAGCAGCGACACCGCCGCGATGAAGGACAGCAGCATCGACAGCGCCTGGAACGTCCCCTCGACGGTCTGCGCGATCTCGGCCATGTCGCGCACGTTGAAGCCGTCGTCGGCGCCCGGCGCGACGCGGCGCTGCTCGCGCAGCACGTCCTCGATCCGCGCCTGCACCTCGGCGGTCGTCCCGTCGGTCAGCGCCGAGACGTAGATCATCGTGATGTCCCAGTTCCCCGCCAGCCGCCGCTGGAACGTCGTCAGCGGCATCAGCAGCAGGTCGTCCTGGTCGTTGCCCATCATCGACGACTTGCTCTCCAGCACGCCGATCACCCGGCACGAGACCTTGCCGACGCGGATCTGGGCGTCGAGCGGCTCGGTGTCGCCGAAGACCTCCGTGGCCACCGTCGACCCGATGATGCACACCGGGGTCGCGGCGCGCAGCTCGCCCGCCTCGAACTCGCGCCCAGAGGCGACCTGCCAGTTGCGGATCTTGAAGAACTCGTTGGTGGTCCCGGTGACCGTCGTCGGCCAGTTGGTGTTGCCGTAGACGACCGTCGACCGGGTCGTCGCCGAGGGGGCGAACAGCGCGCCGTCGACCTCGCTCTCGAGGGCCCGCATGGAGCGGTCGTCGAAGGGCTTGGCGTCGGTCCGCGTCCCGCCCGGCCCGCGTCCCCGCGTCCCCGGCGACACCATCAGCAGGTTCTGCCCCATCGAGGAGATCTGATCGGTGACGTTGCGGGTCGCCGCCTCGCCGAGGTGGACCATGGTGATGACGGCGCCGACGCCGATGACGATGCCCAGCGCCGTCAGAAACGAGCGCATCTTGTTGCGCCCGATCTGGCGAAACGACATCCCGATGGTGCTCCAGACGATCATGCCGCCACCTCCGCCGGGGTGCCGTCCTTGACGACGCGCCCATCGGTGAACCACAGGACCCGCTTGGCCCACGCCGCCAGCTCCGGCTCGTGGGTCACCATCACGATGGTGATGCCCCGTCGGCGGTTCAGATCCGCTAAGAAATCAAGCACTTCAGCGCTACGCTTGGAGTCGAGGTTGCCCGTCGGCTCGTCGGCGAACAGCACCAAAGGGTCGGTGGCGAGCGCCCGCGCGATGGCCACCCGCTGCTGCTGGCCGCCGGACAGCTCAGCCGGGGTGTGATGCGCCCGGTTGCCGAGGCCGACGAGCTCGAGCATCTCGAGGGCCTTCTTGTGGCGGTCTTTCCTCCGGATGCCGCGGTACACCAAGGGCAGCTCGACGTTCTCGAGCGCCGTCGTGCGCGCCAGCAGGTTGAAGCTCTGGAAGACGAAGCCGATGTACTCGCGGCGCAGCAGCGCCTGCTGATCCCGCGAGAGCCGCGCGACGTCGACGCCCTTGAACAGGTACTGGCCGCCGGTCGGCGTATCGAGCGCGCCCAGGATGTTCATGCAGGTCGACTTGCCCGAGCCGCTCGACCCCATGACCGCCACGAACTCGCCGTCGTTGATGGTGATGTCGATCCCGTCCAGCGCCCTCACCAGGGCTTCGCCCTTGCCATAGTACTTGGTGATCCCCCGCATCTCGATGAGCGGCGGCCCTGCTCCGTGCGGTGCGCCATTCATCACGGCGTCTCCTCGGTCTTCTCCGCGGCGACCTCGGCGGCCGTCTGCTGCCCGATGATGACGAGGTCGCCCTCCTTGAGCCGCTCGCTGGTCACCGCCGTCTTCGAGCCGTCGCTGGTGCCGACCTCGACCAGCGCTGGCCTCACGTTCCCCTCGCTCAGGACCCACACCTTGGGGCCGACCATCTTGCCCATGCCGCCGCCCGGCGGGGGGCCACCACCCCCCGGCCCGCGCATCCCGGGCATCCGCAGCCCGCCCCCGGGGCGGCCCATGCCGATGAGGTCCCGCGGCGGCGTGTAGCGCAGCGCCGCGTTCGGCACCATCAGCACGTCCTCGGCGATGCCGGTGGTGATGGTCGCCGTCGTCGTCATCCCCGGGCGCAGCAGCATCTCGGGGTTGGCCACCGTCAGCACCGCCCGATAGGTGACCACGTTCGACACCGTCTGCGACGCGAACCACACCGACTGGACCGTCGCCTCGAAGGTCACGTCGGGGTAGGCGTCGACTGTGAACTTGGCCATCTGGCCGGTCGCCACCAGCCCCACGTCCGCCTCGTCGACGTCGAGGTGGAGCTCCATCGCGGTCAGGTCCTCGGCGATGGTCATGAGCGTCGGTGACTGGAAGCTCGACTGCACCGTCGACCCGGGCTCGACGGCTCTGGACAGCACGATGCCGTCGATGGGCGAGCTGATCACGGCCTTCGACAGGTCGGTCTCGACGCTCTCCAGGTTCGCCTGGGCCTGCCGCTCCTGGGCCTGCGCGCTGGCGAGCTGGGCCGAAGCCCGCGCCAGGTCGGCGTTGGCGGCCTCGAGGGACTGCGTCGAGCTGATCCCGCGCGCCGTCAGGTCCTTCGCCCGCTTCTGCGTCGTGCGCGCCTGGGCCAACGTGGCCCGCTGCTGCCGCACCGACGCCTGCGCCACGTCGAGCTGCGCCTTGGCCTGGGCGTGCTTGGCGTCGAGCAGTGCGGTGTCGATCTCGACCAGCTTCTGCCCGGCGGTGACGCGGTCGTTCTCCTTGACCAGCACCGTCGTGATGCGGCCCGAGATCTCGGCGCCGATCTCGACCGTGCGCACCGGCGAGAGCGACCCGGTCGCCGTCACCGTGGTCGTCAGGTCGCCGCGCTCGACGCCCACCGTCTTCCAGCTCGGCGGCGCCTCGGGAGCGTTCGCGCCCTGCCAGAAGTAATAGACGCCGCCTCCTATGGCGCCGAGCAGGATAAGCCAGAAGAGCCAGCGGCCCCAGCGGACCCCGCCGCCCATTCCGAGGCTCTTCTTTAGCTTCGCCGCCTGGTCGGCTTGGCTGGCCACCGGGGTGTCTTCGCTGCGGTCGACGATACTGTTCATGGCGTCCTCACGCTGCTCGATCATGTGTCCAGCCCTCACTGTGACGACCCGCCCCCGTCGCGTCAGTCGCGGTCGGGTATGTCTCGGTATCGCTTGGTATCGCGAATCATGCGGCGCCGTTGCGCCCCGCCGACGCTTCGACGCGCGGCCACTCGGCGACGAACTGTGCGCCGCCCAGCGGCGACTGGCCCACATCGATTCGCCCGCCGTGAACTTCGATGATGCGCCGCACGATCGCCAATCCCAGCCCGACGCCCCCCGAGTCGCGGCTGCGGCTCGCGTCGGCGCGGGTGAACGGCTCGAAGATGCGCTCGCGATCGGCTTCTTGCACGCCGTCCCCGTCGTCGTCGACGCGGATGGCGACGCGGCCGTCCGGGGCGACGCTCCACCCGAGCTCGACCCGGGTGTGGCTGTGGCGAACGGCGTTGAGCACGAGGTTGCGCATGGCGCGCCTAAACGATCGCGCCTCGACGAGGACCTCGGCGTCGGCGTCGGGACCCTCGGGGAGGGCCACCGTCACGGTGACGTCCCGGCGCCGCTCGCGCACGTCGGCGACCAGCTCGTCGAGGGCCGCGGCGACGGCGAGGGGGTGGGCGTCGCGCTCGTCGACGTCGGCGGCGACTCGCGAGAAGGTCACGAGCTCGGTCACCAGCTCGTCGAGCTCGGTCAGGTCCTTGTCGATGGCGTCGATGCGCTTTTTGCGCGCGGCCTCGGTGCCGGCGTCGTCGAGCATCTCGAGGCTGAACCGGATGCGCGCGGTCGGCGTGCGCAGCTCGTGGGACACCGCCTGCAGGAGATCGCGGTGGTTCTCGAGGAGGCCCTCGATGCGCTCGGCCATGGTGTTGAGCGCCAGGCTCAGCTCGCGGGTCGC
This sequence comes from Deltaproteobacteria bacterium HGW-Deltaproteobacteria-14, assembly GCA_002841945.1. Classification (GTDB taxonomy): domain Bacteria; phylum Myxococcota_A; class UBA9042; order PHBI01; family PHBI01; genus PHBI01. The sequence goes on along the minus strand of PHBI01000077.1, from coordinate 15,062 downwards.
GCCGCGCTGGATCGGGGCGCGGGTCGCGAAGTCGCCGGTCGACAGCCGGCGCGCGGCGCGCTCGAGGTGGTTGAGGCCGCGGGCGATGGGCAGCGTCACGACGAAGCTCGCGACCATCGCGACGACGACCATCACGGCGAGCCAGACGGACATCCGGTCGGCGTTCCAGAAGCTGTCCTCACGCAGCGGCCCGATCCGCACCACGCCGCCGGCGGCGAGCGGCACATAGGCGTAGCGCTTGATGGAGTCGCGGGAGGTGGTGTCGAGCAGGATGCTGCCGCCCGCGGTCAGGAGCACGGTGGCGAGGGTGCCGCCCTGCTCGAGCGCCGTCATGTCCTCGAGGGTCACCGGGGTGACCGGGACGTCCATGGCGCGGGCGAGGGTCTCGCGATCGATGTCCGGGGTGGCGGCCAGGGCGCGCGCGACCGGGTCGAGGGTCCCCGCGATGTCCGGGCGGAGGTGGCGCAGCGCCGGCTCCGAGTCGCGGCCGAAGTAGCTCCGCATGATGAACATGTTGAGCACCAGCGACAGCACCCCGGCGCCGACGACGCTGAGCACCACGAGGAGGTAGAGGCGCTTCACCGCGCCCACGCCAGGAGGTAGCCGACCCCGCGCACGGACTTGAGGAGCTCCGGGTTGCGGGCGTCGTCGCCGAGCTTGCGGCGCAGTCGCGTGACGCGCAGATCGACCGAGCGGTCGAGCCCGTCGTACTCGATGCCGCGCAGCTCGAGGTAGATGGTGTCGCGGGTCAGGACCTCGCCGGCGCGCTTGGCGAGCAGCAGCAGCAGGTCGAACTCGGCGGTGGTCAGGTCGAGGGCCTCACCGCGCATGGTGGCGTTGCGGGTGCGCGGGTCGATGGTGAGCGGGCCGACCTTGAAGGCGCCTTCGCCCTCGGCGGTCGGGGCGGCGGCGTCCCAGGCGGCCTCGTCGGCGGCGATGGCGCTGCGCACCCGCCGCAGCAGCGCGCCGAGGTGGGCGAGGAGCAGGCGCGGGCGGACGGGCTTGGGCAGGTAGTCGTCGGCGCCGACCTCGAGGCCGACGACCTCGTCGATCTCGTCGCCGCGCGCCGTGAGCATCAGGATCCCGCCGTCGAACTGCGGCCGCACGCGCCGGCACACCTCGAGCCCGTCGAGCCCGGGGAGCATCAGGTCGAGGACCACGAGATCCGGCGCCTCGTCGATGATGCGGTCGACGGCGGTGTCGCCGCGGGACTCGAAGGAGACCACGAAGCCGTTCTCGGTCAGGTACTCGCCGACGAGGTCGGCGAGGCGGGCGTCGTCTTCGACCAGCAGGACGCGTGCTTGGGTCTCGGTCATCGGGGTCCTCCTCTCGCGGCCCCACCGGGGGCAACCTCGGGAGGGTATGCGCCCGCCGGTCGGCGCACTACCGCGATTGCGTGTCCCGTTGTATCGGCTTGTATCGCAGCTCGGGCGAAAGTGCAGGTGCGCCCCCGCCGGGTCCCCAATGTCGCCACGCGCGACGCCGGCGCCGGGCGCACCTGCGAGCCAACCACTCGGGTGGTGATCCCTCGACCCGCGCCAGCCCGGTTTCGTTAGCGAGGAACGCCTCCAGCTCCCAATCGCCATAGGGGTCAGGCACCCTCACTTTTCACTTTCCCCTCTGGCACCCGCCTCCCCCGTCGCCTCCCCCGCCATAGGGGTCAGGCACCCTCACTTTTCACTTTCCCCCCTGGCACCCGCCTCCCCCGTCGCCTCCCCCGCCGTAGGGGTCAGGCACCCTCACTTTTCACTTTCCTCCCTGGCACCCGCCTCCCCTCGCCAACCTGTCGATCGATCGATTTTTTCTGGCGTCGCCGTGGCGGAGCGCTACCCTCGCCGCCAGGAGGCACTCCATGGCCACGAGAGACCACTGGGAAGGCGTCTACAGCCGTCGCGCGGTGACGGACGTCAGCTGGTACACGCCCCGCCTGGCGCGGTCGCTCGAGCTGATGGACGCGGTCGGCGTCGGACCGGACGCGGCCCTCATCGACGTCGGGGCCGGCGCCTCGACCCTGGTCGACGACCTGCTCGAGCGTGGCTTTCGCGACCTGACCGTCCTCGACCTGGCCGACGCGGCGCTGGCGGTGTCCCGCGACCGGCTCGGCGAGCGCGCGAGCGCCGTGACCTGGCGGGCCGACGACGTCCTCACCGCGGACTTCGCGCCGGGGCGCTACGACGTCTGGCACGATCGCGCGGTCTTTCACTTCCTCGTCGACCCGGCGGACCGCGACCGCTACGTCGACCAGGTGCTGCGCGCCGTGCGGCCCGGCGGGCACGTGCTGCTGGCGACCTTCGCCCTCGACGGGCCGGATCGCTGCAGCGGCCTGCCGGTCGCGCGCTACGACGCCGACGGGATCCACGCCGCCTTCGGCCCGCGCTTCGCGAAGCTCGGGAGCCTCGCCGAGGTCCACAACACCCCGGCCGGCGCCACCCAGGCCTTCACCTGGTGCTACTGCCTCCGCCTCGAGTGAGGCTGCGGTTACTTCGCGAGGCGGGCGGCGTAGTTGTCGCCCGTGGCCTCCTCGTTGCGGTCGGTGGCGGGCGCGGGCGCGGGCGACAGGGCGCTGATGCGCGCGCGCAGCTCGGCCGTCATCGGCACGTCGACCGCGGCCAGCGCGGGCTCGAGCTGCGCGAGCGAGCGGGCGCCGAGGAGCGGCGCCGTGACCCCCGGGTGCGACATCACCCAGGCGATGGCGAGGCTCACGGGGTGGACCCCGACCTCGGCGGCCAGCGCGACGAAGCGATCGGCGACCTCGTAGTTCACGGCGTCGCCGTAGCGCGTCCCGTACATGGCGTTGTCCACGAGGCGCCCCTGCTCCGGCCGCCGCCCGACCCCGTAGCGCCCGCTGAGCAGCCCGCCCCCGAGGGGCCCGTAGGGGAACACCGCGAGCCCCTCGGCCTGCGCCATCGGGAGCAGCTCGCTCTCCGCCTGCCGCTTGACCAGGTTGTACATCGGCTGGATCGCCACGAGCTCGCCGAAGCCGCGGCGCTCCTGCACGCCGAGCGCCTTCATCGTCTCCCAGGCCGAGAAGTTGCTCGCCGCCGGATAGAGGATCTTCCCCTGTGCCACCAGGTCGTCGACCGCACGCAGGGTCTCGTCGAGCGCGGCGTTGTCGTCGAAGCGGTGCAGATAGTAGACGTCGATGCGGTCCGTCCCGAGCCGGCGCAGGCTCGCCTCGACCGCGCGCACCAGGTGGTAGCGCGAGCTCCCGCGGGCGTTTGGGTCGCCGCCGGTCGGGAAGTAGCCCTTCGAGGTCAGCACGACCTCGTCGCGGCAGCCCGCGACGAGGCGCCCCAGGATCTCCTCGGCGCGGCCGGCGTTGTACACGTCGGCGCAGTCGAAGTGGTTGATCCCGGCGTCGCGGCAGCGCGCGAACAGCGCCCCCGCCGTCGCCTCGTCGGCCTCGCCGCCAAACGACATCGTCCCGAACGCCAACCGCGACACGCGGACCCCGGTCCGCCCCATCCAGACGTAGTCCATCTCACGCTCCTGTCGGGGCCGTCGGGCCCTCGTCACGCCCACGCCCACAGCGTCGCGGCGCCGATGGCATAGCCGAAGCGAGCGCTCGTCGCCACCCCGGCGACGGTGGCGGCCGTCTCGTCGCTGAGATAGGCTCCCGGCATGAACACAGACGCGCTCCTCCAGCTGTCGCGACAGCTCCACGAGGCGCGGACCCTGGACGCCGTGATGACCGAGGTGATCACGGCGATCAAGGCCGCGACGCGCTACCAGCATGCCTGGATGTCGGTGTTCTCCACCGACCACTCGCGCTTCACGGTGGTGGGCAACCCGTCGACCAACGACGAGCGCATCCACGCGCGCATTGCGGCCCTCGACGTCGCCGCCGACCGCTTCCTGACGCGCTGTCTGAGCGCCAGCGAGGCCTTCGTCATCGAGGACATGCGCCTCGACCCGGACGCGGATCAAGAGCAGGTCGCCTTCTTCGAGAACCGCACCGCCATCACCGTGCCGATGGTGCGCCTCGCCGAGCGCCTCGGCGCCTTCGGCGTCGGGACCTTCGGCGACGCGGAGGGCGTGCTCCCGCCGACCCCGGACGAGTTCGCCTTCATCGTCCAGGTGGCCTCGCTGGTCTCGGTCATCGTCGGGCGGCTGCACGCCGAGGAGGCCCACCGCGCCCTCGAGGAGCGGATGCGCGCCAACCAGCGGCTCGAAGCCCTCGGGCGGCTCGCCGGCGGGATCTCCCACGACTTCAACAACATCCTCGTCAGCATCGTCGGCAACTCCGACCTCGTCGCGTCCCAGCTCGGCGGCCACCCCGCGCTCGAGCTCGTCGAAGAGGTCCAGGACGCCGCTGCCCGCGCCGCGAACCTGACGCGCCAGCTGCTGGCGTTCTCCCGGGGCCAGCTCCTCGATCGCCACGACCTCGATCTCTCCAAGGTGATCGCCGATCTCTCGCGGCTGCTCCGGCGTCTCCTGCCCGACGACGTCACGCTCGAGTTCCTCCCCGGCGCGCGCCTCGGCGCCGTCCACGCCGACCGCGGGCAGCTCGAGCAGGTGGTGATGAACCTGGCCATCAACGCGCGGGACGCGATGCCGCGCGGCGGACGCCTCGTGCTCGAGACCCAGAACGTCCTGATCGACAAGGCCTACGTCGACGCCCACCCCTGGGCGCAGGTCGGGCGCTACGTGCTGCTCTCGGTCAGCGACACCGGCGTCGGCATGGGGCCGGAGGTCTGCGGTCAGATCTTCGAGCCCTTCTTCACGACCAAGCCGCTGTTCGTCGGCACCGGGCTCGGGCTGGCGGTGGTCGACAGCGTCGTGAAGCAGCATCAGGGCTTCGTGCACGTGTACAGCGAGGAGGGGGTCGGCACGACCTTCAAGATCTACCTGCCGATCGTCGCGTCCCACGCCGCCGACGTCGGCACCAAGCTCGAAGAGCTCGTCCAAGCCCGGGGGGGGGCCGAGCACGTCCTCGTCGTCGATGACGATCTCCACATCAGGAGCTACCTCGAGCGCCTGCTCCATGGCGCGGGCTACCGGATCGGGCTCGCCGAAGGCGGCGCCGCGGCGCTCCGCTACCTGGCCGATCACCCAGACGTCGCCTTGGTCCTCACCGATCTCGTGATGCCGGTGATGAGCGGCCCCGCGCTGATCGCCGCCATCGCCGACCGGCCGAACCCGCCGCAGGTCCTGGTGATGACCGGCTACGCGCGGGGCAGCTTGGCCGAGGCCCCCATCGAGCACGCGATCACCAAGCCCTTCGGCTCCCAGGAGCTGCTCCGCAGGCTCCGCGAGGTCCTCGACGCGCCGGCTTAGCGCACACCTCTCGTGAAGATGGCGCGTCCCTTGCTTTTTCGGTCAGCGCGCGATACTTCCAGGCCTGGAACTTCCAGGCCTGGAACTTTCCCGTCCGGAATCTCCACATGGCCGCTACCATGCGCACTGAGGCTCCAGGATGAAGCCCGCGGACATCTTCGATCGGGAAGCCGAGTGGGCGACGCTCGAGGCGATGTGGCGCAAGCGCGGCCCTCAGCTCGCGTTCGTCCTCGGGCGCCGACGCATCGGAAAGAGCCACCTCCTCTCGCGCTTCGCCCGACACGTCGATGGCCTGTATTATCAGGCGACCCGCCGCACCGAGACGGAGCAGCTCGTCCAGCTCAGCCGACTTCTCGCGACCCGCTTCGACGATCCCGGGCTGCGACACGGGGCCGGGTTCGCGTCCTGGGAGGCACTCCTGGCCTACGTGACGGAGCGTGCGCAGGGCGCGCCCTTCCTCCTCGTCCTCGACGAGTTCCCCTACCTCGCCTCGGCCTCGCCCGCCCTCACGTCGATCATCCAGCGCTGTTGGGATCACGACTGGCCGCAGAGCCGCGTCCGCCTGGTCTTGAGCGGATCGTACGTCACGGCCATGAAGGCGCTCGAGGGCGCCGATCAGCCGCTCTACGGCCGCCGCACGCTGCATCTCGGCGTCGGCCCCTTCGACTTCGCGGACGCCACCGCGTTCATGCCGAGGCACACCCCGTGGGATCGGCTCGTCGCCTACGCCGTCTTCGGCCACCTGCCCGGCCACCTTGCGCGCATCGACCCCGACAGCCCGATCGCCGCCAACGCGGCCGGGGCCCTCCTCGACCCGAGCGGGCCCCTCGTCGACGACGCCCAGCACATGCTCGACGCCTTCCTGAACGACGCCCGCGTCCCGTACTCGATCCTCGAGGCCATCGCGCTCGGCGATCACACCTGGACCGGGATCACCAGGCGCGTCGGCCTGTCCGGCGGCGCGCTGCTCAGACCGCTGCAGTGGCTCGAGGAGATGGGGCTCGTGGCGCGCGTGGTGCCGCTGACCGAGCGGAACCCGAGCCGCTCCAAACGCGCTGTCTACCGCGTCACCGACCCGTATGTCGCCTTCTGGCACCGGACGGTCGGCCCGCTCCACCAGGCGGGCACGATCGGCCTGGTCGCGCCGGAGCGGCTCTGGACCGAGGTCGTGAGCCCGCGGCTGTCCGAGCACCTCGGGCCGGTCTTCGAGGAGGTCTGTCGCCAGTTCGTGCGTCGCGCCGAGCGCCTGCCGATCCGCCCGGTCCGCGTCGGCGAGTGGTGGGACGTCCGCTCGGAGCACCAGCTCGACATCGCGGCCATCGACGCCGAAGGGCGACTGTTCGCCGCCGAGTGCAAGCTCGGCGGCGTGACCCGCGAGGACCTGACGACGCTGCGGCTGCGCGCCGGACTCCTCCAGCGCGAGATGGGAGCGTCGGTGGCCCACTTAGCCTTCTTCTCCGCCCGGGACCAGGCCGACGACGGCGTCCGCAGCGCGGTCGCCGCGGGCGAGGTCTCGTGGTTCACCCTGGAGGACCTCTGAGGGTCAGCCCCTCGATCAGGGGCTTTCGAGGGTCCAGCCGCGGATGACGCCGCGGCCGGCGACGTTGGGGCGGTCGACGAGGGGGAGGCCGCTGCGGGCGGTCGCGATCCACAGGTGCGGGCCGATCTGGCGCAGCTCCTCCGGGGACGCGAAGAGCGCCACGGCCAACGTCCCGATCTTCACGACCTGCCCGTTCGTGTAGGTCGCGGTCAGCGCCCCGTCCCAGCCCACGTCGAGCCCGTCGCGCCAGCCGGCGCTGTAGCCGTCCTGGCTGGCGGAGTTCAGGCTGAACGGTGCGCCGTACTGCGTGGTCCCGGCGAAGTCGAGGTCGATGTCCTGGGAGTTGGCGCCTGGGAAGGTTGTCGAGATGGTCTGGGGGGTGTCATCGAGCAGCTGTCCGTCGTACCCGAAGGAGAGCGTCCCGCTGCCGATCTCGATCGGGTCATCGCCGGGGCCACCCTCGAGGTCCTGAGCGGCGACCAACGCGCTCCAGCTCCAACTCCCGCTGCCGTCGCTCGAGAAGTAGAGCGCGATCTCGTGGGACACTCCCAGGGAGTCGAAGACCGTCATCTGGGTCGTGTAGTTGTAGCTGTCGGGATCCGATGGGCTCAGCCTGTTGACAGGCGCCGACGCCCGGGCGTCGAGGTTCATCGCCATGTGGACCACCGTCGTCGCCCGCGGCTCGAGCACGTCGAGCGGCGGCACGAGCGCCAGGCCCCCGGCCTCGTCGAGCGCGAGGAGCGTGGCGCCGTGCTCATCGAGGAGGCTCGGCCCGCGCAGGCTCGCGCGCAGCGACCGGCTGTATCCGCGGATCCCGTCGCCGAGGTCCACGATGAGGTAGCCGGGTCCCTCGACGTTGAGCCGGCAGAACCAGTGGTCCGCGTCGAAGCGGCACGGCTCGCTGCCGGTCTCCTCGGGGTCCGTGACCGCGGTCGGCACGACCGGGTCGTCGGGCCACCCCTGCGTGGCGTCCGGGAGGGCGACCGAGGCGTCGGCGACGGTGTCCTCGTCGTCGGCGTGCCGGGTGCCACCGCTCTCGCAGCCGAAACCCAAAGCGAAGCCGACGAACACAAGCAGAGTCAAGGGGATACGGTTCATGCCCCGACCATCACCCCATCCTCGCGTTCGGTCAAAAAACGGTGTAGGATCGAGGCCCTGTCGCGATCGGCTCCTTCCTGGCGAGGCGCAACGGGCCTGCGGACGAACGAGGCCGGCGCTCGGCCTCGCCCATCCGCCAGTCACGTCAGTAACGTCAGTAACTGAAGGGCGTCGGCTCGGCCGGCCCGACGACGGCGTCAGGCGATGGCACGAGATCGCTCGCCGGCGCCGCCGTGAGGCGAGCCATCAGCGGGACATCGGAGCGGTCCGGTGCGGTGGCCACGGCCAGTGCAGCAGGTGCGACGGGCTGTGGGTCCGAGCCCTCCCGCTCGACGCCCGTCGTGCAGTGCTCCTCATCGCGCGGCTGCGGCGCCACGGTCGCTCGCTCGCCGCTCGCCTGCCGTTGCCCCATGGTGGCCAGCGCTGCGGCGATCTTCGGGTCCTTCGCCGCCTCGGCGAGTACCGTCCCCGGGTCGTAGGATATGGCCACCGGACCCATCGGCGCCGGCGGGTCCGACGTCACCTGCTGGTCCAGTGGCACCTCGTCGCCGAGCGAGGCGACCGCCTGGACGTGCTGCTCTTGCGCGCTGCCTTCGAGCGCGGCCGTCATCAGGTTCGCGTTGTCCTCCAGGCTCGGCGTGGCGGCCGGGCCGTCACAGCCGATGAAGGCCCAGAGAGCCAGGATCGGAATCATATTGCGCATCGTCGGTTACTCCTGGACGGGAATGGTCGGGGGATACTGGATCTCACAGAGGTGATAGAGCGGGTCGCCCGCGCAATCGGGGCTCTCAGAGCACCCGCAGTCGCGGAAAGAGCGCCACGTGCCGAAAAATGCGACGCACTCGAGTCCGAATGACGCGAAGAGACAGCACGGGACCGTGTGTGCGATGGGATCGCATGGGCAGCCCTCTTGGGGAGTAGCACAGTCAACCGAATCCACAGCGTCGGTCGTGTCCTCCGCGTCTGACGGATTGAACTCCGCGTCAGCGTCGGTGCTGTCCCCGGTGTCCGACTGATCGTGCTCCGAGTCAGCGTCGACGATGTCCGCAGGCGAATCCGTATCACTCCCGGGCAGCGTATCGGGAGCGTCTTCCGTGTCAGGAGCCGCGTCGCTGACCGTGTCTTCGCCGACTCGCGTCCCACTGTTGGATGAGCAACCGCCGATTCCAAGCACGATCGAGAGTCCGAACAGCCACGTCGGAGCGAGATATCGCATGGCACTATATTTAGTCCAGCACATTGACGCCCCCACAGGCGAACGCGCGATCGCCGCCAATAACACTGCAGATACCATCTTCCATCACACGGAAGTCGGACCGGATGCCGTACGCATGCTCTGGAGACCCATCCGCGTGAGGATAGAAGTTCAGCCCATATTCCGACGTGAGTTTGACGGAGTGTGGCGAAAGGCCGAAGACGTTGTCGAGCGTGGAGTCGCCGTAGAGCGCCGCGGATGTCCCGGGCTGCGTGATGGCCCAGACGTTCTGAAGGTAGTCAGCGACGTAGGTTGTAGTCATGGCGGCGCCTGGCGGGTTGGTCCTGCTGGTCTGGGCGGTGAAGCGAACGTAGGCGCAGTGGCCACCGTCGCATGGCGCCATGCGCCCGAACATGAACTGGCCCGGGAAGTCTGTCCGCGGCGCACCATCCGCCTGCCGCTGGTGCCGGTAGGCCATGAAGGGCTTGCCTTCCGTCGTGCCGAGGCTGCCCAGGCTCACCTGCGCCCAATCCCACGGCGTGTCGTAGTTGAGCACGTAGACACGGAGGTTCCCCGACGAGTCGGGGAGGATTGCCACGGTGCGTTTCTCGCTCGCTGCGAACCCCGCAGCGTTCGCATCCGGCCAGCCGATTGCCGCCGGAGAGTCGCCGCCCGAGATCGGAGATCCCGTGCTGTCGAGGAGGTTGTAGCTCTCGATCCAGGTCGTCCCCGTGAACCGGTAGTAGCGATACGTCCCGGCCTCCGAGAGAAAGAGCATGACCATGGCCCCCGTGTAGCGCGCGCTGTGGTGTTCGACCAGCTCCGGGGCGAACGCTGAGCGATCCTCAGCGTTCGCCGTCAGCATTGACCACGTTCCCGCTACGGTGAGCGTGCCGTTACCGTTGACCGTCAACTTGCGGGCCACCAACCCGTTCGACGAGTTGTTGTAGGCGAGGAAGAGATCACCACCGAAGTTGAGCGAGCTGACGCCAAGGTAGGTCGACCCGGATAGCAAGGTGAAGGTCGAAGACCAGTCCAGACACGCTCCGGACGCCGGATCCGCGGTTCCCGTGCAGGACTTGTCCCCCTGCGAGCCGAGTGTCGCGAACTTGTATTCGAGCGTCGAACCGGTCGCCCAGAACGCATAGAGCCGCGTCGACGCCCGCACGAGGTCGACCGGGCCGACGACATCCGCACTAGGGACGATCCGGTCCCGCCCTTGGACGAAAGCGCCGCAACTCGAATAGCCACTACCGTAGATCGTGAGCCCTGGTGTACGCCAGTACGTGCCACTGGGGGAAACGCTCCCATCTCGATTCCAGTCCACCGTGGACGATGTCGCCGTGTAGTAGTAGGGCCATGGGGAGTAGACGGAGTGATCATAGCCTGCGCCGAACGTCTCGGTCTCGGGCATCGCGCCAGCATCGAGCGAATCCACTCCCTCGGTATCGGAGAAGCGGAAAGGGGGGCCGCCATACCGCATCATGCTCTGGTATTGCGGGAAGCAGTTCGGGCCGAAGGTGCCCCACTGGCCGTGACCCCAGTGCTCTAGCGCTAGAGTGTGGCCAAGCTCGTGAATGAAGGCGCCGTGTGCCAGCCCGGCCGAGAACGCCGCGCCGCCAGTCTGGCCGCCACCGTAGACGCCGGTCGTCGCAGCGTAGCGCACTCGGCCAATACGGATGACATCGACTTGATCGGCGTCATTGAGATAGTGGGCCCGAAGGGAGACCGAATCCTCGCCGGGAGTGCTGACAGCGTCCTGATACCCGGATGGGACGGACAGCGCCCGCGTGAAGTGAACGCCGTGCTCCCCCGCCTCGAAGATGGTCGTCGCGGTCCCGTCGCCGTTGTCGGTGTAGGACTTGAGCCTGACCGGTTCGCCAGTGCTCGCCACGGCGAAGCCGAGGATGATCCCGATGTCGGCCGGCGTGTAGCCCGTCGCATCAAAGGTAGCGTCCACCCCGTTGATCGCCACCGTCACGTCACCGTCGATCGCGTCGAGCACGTTGATGATGAAGTCGGGTACCAGGGCGCGCGACGACCCCGAGGACCAATCGCCGAACTCGGATTCGTTGGCCGGATTCGTGGGCGCCACGCCCACGTCCAGATGGATGGCGACCCCGTCGCTGCTGTCCGGGTTGTGCAGGTGGCTGTTCGGCCCGGCCTCGAACGGCTCGGAGGCGTGGTCGAACCAGTCCTCGGGCGAGCCCTGCCAGTTTCCGAGGTAGCCGGTCGGGTGGTCGCGCAGCCATTGGAAGGGGTTGGTGTTGGTTCCCAGCACGCCGCCGATACCCGTGAGGTAGTCGACCTCGAGGAAGACGTCCTTCTTCTTCGGGTTCGCGCCCCAGCGGGCGAACGGCAGGTCGTCGATGCCATCGGTGAGGGTGCCACCGACACCCCAAACCTCCTCGCCGTCCGACAGCCCATCGCGGTCGGTGTCCCGCCCGTGGCCGTCGGCGGCGTTCGGGCATCCCGACGTTCCGGCACACAGGCCCAGGGTCGCCTCGAGCGCGTTGCCGATCCCGTCCCCGTCCGTGTCGCTCGCGACGTCGTTCGACATGACGTTGGCGGCGCCCGCGCGCGGGGTCAGGTAGGCTGCGCCATCGCGTAGCCAGGGCGTGCCAACGAGGAAATGCAGCTCGGTTCCGGCAAGCGAGAGGACCGAACTCCCGCCGACGCCATTGCCGAGGCCCACGCCGGAGATCATATCGCCCGCCGACGTCGAGAACTTCAGGAGCGCGGGCGCAACGCTGCCGCCCGGCACATGGACCGTTCGGAGTTCATCCCCCGTGTTGAAGATGAACGCGCTCGCGGTGACCATGTTCCCGCCGACCGGCACCCCCGAACGGTAGGAACGCCCCGACTTCAGCAGGTTACATGTCCCGCTCGCGGCGTACGTCTTCGCGCGCAGGACGAGCAGGAAGCGTGAGTAGGCCAGGCTGGCGTTCGTGTACGAGATCCGGGCCTCGACCCCGGACCAGTTGTCGCTGTACGCCATCTGCGTGAACGTGCCATCGCCGTTGTCACGCAGGAGGTGCAGTACCGGGTCGGTGGCCCCCGCGCTGCCGGAGGTCTGGATGGTCAGCGTGCTCTGGTACGAGACCGTGAAGTATTCGACGTAGAACTCCGGGGCCGTCGACGCGATCGCGCGCGTCGCCGCCCGGGTGACCGCGCTTTGGGCGCCCAGGCCGAGGGTCAGGGTGGCGGCGAAGAGCGCCACCCTACTGAACTCTCGAACCAGTCGATTCGCGTGCCGGGGGGGGGGGGCAGGTTTCCGTCTCATGGTCATCTTGCGTCCTCTCGCCTTGTGGCTGTCGAGTTGGTCGACTCCATGGTCGCTCCCGTCGCCGGAGCGGTCCAACCCGCCAAGGCAAAGCAACATTCGGGCCGCGGCGGGTCTGGCAGCGGCTGGCCGAGCAGACGGTGTTGTTTCGATGAGTTGCATTCACGTTTCGCTGAAACGGGCTGCGCCGCGTCCGGAATCCCGGATTCCAGGTCACGATGCGTCCGCGATCGGCGACGGAGCCCTGCCGCCGCGCACGGCGAAGGCGTCCAAGGCCCCGCGCCGTGGTAGCTCCCGGCTGCCTGATCGCGTCGCCCTGCAGGGTCAGCGCGCGGGCTCGGCGAGCAACGCTCCGATCTCGCGCAGGGTGTCGGTGTCGTCGCCGACCATACCCTTCATGCTCTGGAGGCGGCCGCAGACCACGTTGGCGATGCGCTCCTCGAGCGTGTCGTCCGCGTAGGCCCAGTAGACCTGGGCGAAGCGGCCGTCGCGGTGGCAGCGGCCCTCGATCTGCGCCATCTGGATGGCAGACCAGCGCAAATCGTGAATGACCTCCGAGCGCGGCACCTCGTTGTGCTCGCCCTGATGGAGCGAGATCCCCTCTTCGACCGTGAACAGGACGACTCGGGCGTCACCGCGCTGAAAGCGCAAGCGCTCGGACTCCTTCTCGTCGGCGCTCAGCGCGCCCGCGATGATGGCGCAGCCGCCCGGGCCGAGGTCGCCCTCGAGGTCGTCGCGCAGCGCCTCGAGGCTCTCGAGGAAGGCCACCGACACCGCGACCTGGTGGCCGTTGTCGAGCAGCTCGCGCACCAGCTCGGCGGTCCCGGGGACGCGCAAAAGCGAGCCCTTCTGACGCAGGCGCAGGGTCGCGGCCAGCGCAGACCGAGGGTTCTTCCCCTTCTGCTCGAGCTCGAGCTCGCGGCGGAACTCGGTCCAAGCTGCGTCGTAGAGCGCACGGGCCTCGCCGTCGAGGGCGATGGGCGTGAGGATGCGGTTGAGCTCGGGCCAGCCGGCGATCTCCTCGGGGCGACGCCGGACGCCGGCCGGGGTCCGCCCGTCGAACAAGAGCCCGCGCACCTTCTCGCAGTCCGCCGGGTCGCTGTCCCACTCCCAGCGCCCGTACTGGCCGCGCCGCACGCCGAGCCCCTGCTTCTGACACCACGCCTCGAAGTCGCGCAGCTCGCCGGGCTTGTCGCCGGTCACCCGCGCGAGCAGCGGCGCCAGATAGCTCAGCTCGAGCGGGTTCTGCCCGGCGGTGGCCGAGAGCCACAGGGCGAAGCCGCCCGCCGCGTTGAGCTTGGCCGCGAGCTTCGAGCGCGCCGCCGCCGGGTTCTTGCAGCGGTGGCTCTCGTCCCAGACCAGGACGTCGAAGGCCGCCGCCGTGCCCGAGCGCGCCAGGCCCTTCTTGCTCTTCACCTTGGCGCGCGCCTTCGGGGTCAGCTCGAAGAGCTTGCCGAGGCGCTCGTAGTTGAGGACCGTGACCTCGCGCCCGCCGTCCCCCATCGCGGCGATGGTGCGGCGCCAGTGCGCGACCACCGCCAGCGGGCAGGTGATGAGCACGGTCTTGGCTTTCGGCATCTCGAGGATGGCCTGCCAGGCGGTGATGGTCTTGCCGAGGCCGACGTCGTCGGCCAGCAGAAACCCCTGATGGCCGGCGCGGACCGAGGCGCCGATGGCCGTCACGGCCTCGCGCTGATGGGGGCGCGGGACCAGCGCCGGGCCGGTCGGACGCTCGTGGCGGCGGAAGGCGGCGCCGTTGAGCTGGCGCTCGACGCGCTCCTCGAGGGAGTAGGGCTGGGCCCGAAACGGCGCGAGCCCGGGGGGCAGCGCGTCGCCGACGAACAAGAAGGCGCCTGCGTCGGCGTCCCAGCGCGCCCCGGAGGCGCTGGCGACGGCGCGCATCGCGAAGGGGACGTCCAGCGCGAAGCGATAGCCCGCCTGGGCGGTCGCGCGGGTGGTCGTCGCGGGGCTGGAGGTGCCCGCGGCGCGGCGCGGCGGGGCGGAGACGGTGCGGCGAGGGCGGATCGAGCTCATGGCCGGGGGTGATAGCAGGGGCCGGCGATCCCGACCAGACGGGACTACCGCCCGCGCTTCACCGCGTGGGCCAAGGCGTCGAGCTTGTTGAGGAAGCTCGACCGGTCCTGCTTCGAGAACGGCGCCGGGCCGCCGGTCTGGACCCCCATCTCCCGGAGCTGCGACGACAGCTCGCGCCCGGCGAGCGCGTCGCCGATGCTGTCCTCGGTGAACTCACGGCCCTTGAAGCCGAGGACGCGCGCCCCGTTGGCCATCGCGCGGGACGCCAGCGGGATGTCGGCGGTCACGACGATGTCGCCGGGGCCGACGTGGTCGACGATCCAGTCGTCCGCCTCGTCGGCGCCGGACTTCACGGTCACGAGCCGCACGTCCTCGCCGCGCGGGGTCTGCACGTAGCTGTTGGCCACGACCCACACCACGAAGCCGTGGCGCTTGGCGACCTTGTACGTCTCGTCCTTCACCGGGCAGGCGTCGGCGTCGATGAAGACCTCGTGCATGGGGGCGCTCCTCGCATCGTTTGGCCGCTGCCCGGGGTGGGCGCCGCCGCGGCATCTTGCCCCGGTCGGACTCCGCGGTCCACGCTCCGGGTCAGCCTCTGCTTGCCCCGGAGCGGGCGCGGCGCTATCTCCCCCGTG
>PHBI01000076.1 GCA_002841945.1 Deltaproteobacteria bacterium HGW-Deltaproteobacteria-14 | reverse complement strand
GCCCGGGTCGCGGGGGTGGCCGCGCTGTTGCGCGAGGCGTGGCCCGACCGCCCGGCGCGGGCGCTCAAGGCGGCGCTCGTCGCCACGGTGGCGCCGGCGTGGACCGAGGCGATCCCGCTGCTCGGCGGCAACCCGGCCTACGGCGGCCGGGGCGAGCGCGCGCCGCTGACGGTGGCGGGCGCCGGCCGCGTGAACGCGCTGGCCGCGCTGGAGACCCCGGTGACCGCGCACGCCGAGCCCGAGGTCGCGCTCGACCTCGGCTTCCAGTCGGCCTCCGAGCCCCGGTCAGAGACCCGGGACATCGCACTGCACAACGACGGCGACGCTGATATTGCCTATGACATCGACTTCGTCTTTCGCGACGCATCAGACGCCCAGGCCGGCGTCCGCGTGACCCCGGCGGCGACGACGGTGACGGTCCCCGCGGGGGCTGACGCGACGGTCGCGGTGGAGGTGGTGGTGGACCCGCGCTCGCTGCCGCTGTGGCCGCTGCTCCCGACGTCCTTCGAGGCGGGCTGGGCGGGCGAGCCCCAGCGGCTGACCCAGGCGGAGTACGACGGCTTCGTGCGCTTCACGCCCCAGGGGGGCGGGAGGCCGCTGGCGGTGCCGTTCTACGTGCTGCCGCGGCGGGCGGCGAACGGGGTGGCGAGCGACGTGTGCCTGGCGCCGCCGGACTTCGATCTGCGGGTGAACAACACCGGGCTCGTGCGCGGGCAGACCGAGCTGTTCACGCTGGTGCTGACCGATCCCGACGAGCCGAGCGCGCTCGACGCGCTGGATCTGCGCGCCGTCGGGGTGCGCCTGTCGGTGCGCGGCGGGCGGGACGTGGTCCAGTTCGCGGTGGCGACCGGGGACTACGACGCGGCGCCGGGCGAGGCGCCGATCGCGGTGGTGCTCGACGTCGACGAGGACGGGGCGGCGGACTTCGTGGTGACGTCGGTCGACGGGTCGACGCTGGGCGGCGGGCTGCCGACGGGGGCGGGCGAGTGCCTGGTGCTGGCGCCGGACGGCGAGGGGGCGGTGGAGCTGCCGTACGGGCGCTTCCGGGTGGTCTCGCAGGCCTGGACGGTGGCGGATCTGGTGGGCAGCGTGCGGGTCTTGACCGCGCCGCTCGACGCGCTCGGCCTCGGGGCCGGGGCGAACTTCGACGTCTGGGTGTACTCGCCGCGCGCTGGCGCCGGGCCGCTGATGCTGGTGGACGCGGCGCCGCACCACGCGGCGACGAGCCCGCTCGAGGCCGACGTCCCGGTGACGGTCGACACCAGCTGCCAGCTGTGGTCGTTCTATCAGGACGCGGTCTTCTACGACGAGACGGCGCGGGTGCTGCTGGACGTCGCCCCGACGTGCGCGGCGGAGGGGGACGGCCTGTTGCTCGTGCACCTCGGCAACGCGCCGGACGGCGAGCGCGGCTGGGAGGTGCTGACCCCGCCGACGCGCGCGGACTACGCGTGCGAGCGGGAGATGACGGAGCTGGCGGACGCGGAGACGTGCACCGGGACGCCGGACTGGACGCAGTTCATCACGGGGGCGTGCGACGGCGCCATCACGGCCACGCCGGTGGGCAACGCCTTCTTCCCGCCCGGCAAGTCCGACGCGCGCCTGAACATCGTCGATTACTGGGGTAACGAGACGCAGTGTGACACGACGGTGGTGATCGAGGACCGGACGCTGCCGACCATCGACTGCGGCGACCTGACGGCGGTGGAGCTGGCGGGCGGCTTGCTGCCGGTGACGCACCGGGTGGCGGCGACCGACGCGTGCAGCGCGGCGGCCGCGGAGATCGTCGGGTGGCGCTGCCTGGTCCCCGACGGGTCCGGCAACCCCTACGACGTCTCGAGCACCTGCGCGGTCGCGATGGCGGGCGACGAGATGACGATCCTCGAGCTCGGCGACAGCGCCACGGTCCTCGAGTGGACCGTTCAGGCGACGGACACGGCGGGCAACCAGGCCCAGACCGTGTGCGCTGCACAAATCGACCGCGACTACCTCGCCGTCCACGGCGGCGGCGGCTTCGACTGCGGCGCGACCGGCGGCCCGGGCGGCGGCCTATGGCTCCTCGCGCTCGGTCTCGGCGCGTGGCTCCTGCGGCGGCGCTCGGTGTCGAGTCATCGGTCCGAGGTCCGGCCCGGTCGCTGAACGCTGCATTGCACAAGGGCCGCTCGTCGGACATCATATGGGATATGGGCACGGGGTTTCCGGCGCTACGGATCGGAGGACGAGATGAGAACGGCGATGTGGTGCATCTGCGCGGGGATCCTCGGATCGGGCGCCCTCGCGTGTGTGGGCGAGACGCCGAGCGGTCCACCGGCGACGGGCGTCGCGATCACGGTGTCGCCGTTGTCCCTGCCCGGGATCACGAACGCCCGCTATCGCCTGGTGGTCGCGAACCAGGGTGGGCAGACGGTCGCCGACCTCGAGCTGACGTCGGATGCGTACGGGGATGGCGCCGGGAGCTTGAGCTACGTCGCGCCGTGTGACGCGGACAGCAACGACAACACGGTGAGCCTGACGGTGCTCGAGCTCTATCAGGGGGCGGCCGGCGACGTCGCCCTCGCAGCGGGCGCGTGGAGCGACCCGGGCACCCTCACCCAGAGCGTGACCTGCGTCGCCAACGCCGACGTCGCCGTGACCTTCGACGTGACCCTCGCGCGCCGGGCGGACCAAGGTTTCTTCGACGTCGCGGTGACCTTCGACGACATCTTCTGCTCGGCGAAGTTCGACTGCTTGCGCGACCCTGGAGATCCGAGCAGCACCATCGATCTCCTGTTCAACGGCGGCGCGCGGGACACGACCTTCATCCTCGGCTTCGCCTGCACCGGCGGCATCGGGGACGCGGTCGCCACGTGGCAGTACCTCGACGACGTGCGCGTCGCGTGCGGGGCCGACGTCGTGACGGTCGACGTGTCTGCGGGCCCGGGGGTCGTGCCGGCGGGCGCCATCACCCAGGTCGCCGGGACCGCCAACCCGCTCTTCGGCGCGGCGATCTACCGCAACCAGGAGGCGCTGAGCGGGGTCGACAAGCAGTCGTGGAACGTCGCGCTGGGCTTCGCGGGGGGTAACGACTGCGTGGTGACGACGACCGGGACGGCGTCGGACGGCGCCCTGAGCGGGGACGCGACACCGTCGCTGGCGACCTGGCCGTACCTCGCGTGGAACGTGACGCTGACCGACGGCACCGGCGCCCTCGTGTGTACCCAGCACCCGGTCGGGGCGGCGACGTGTCCGGCCAGCGGCGTCTGCGTCCGCTACACGCCCCTCGACGCGCCGGAGGTCTTCGATCACGCCTACGAGGCGACGCCGCCATCTGCCGGCTCGCTGCCGGTCGGTGCGCTGACCGCGGGCGATCCCGGGCGCTACGCCGACGGCTCGGTCGCCACGTCGTGCGAGACCTACCTCCGCCCGCTCGACGCGAACCGGGTCGCGGCGACCGACGACGGGGTCTACAGCGTCGACCCCGACGGCACGGGCGCGGCGTTCGCGCCGCTGCTGGTCTACTGCGACCAGAACACCGACGGGGGCGGGTGGACGCTGGTGCAGGTCGGCGCCAACAACGACTCGAACGACCTGCGGACGAACGCCGCCGTGGGCGTGGCCCTCGACCCGGACAGCGCCGTGTCCGGGAAGCTCTCGCGGGCGGCCCTCGCGGCGCTCGCGAACGCTGGCGACGCCGAGGTCCGTTACGGGCACGAGCTGTACGGCCACATCTACTTCGCTGGGCTGGCGGCGGGCGCGCTCGACCCCGGCGTCGGGACGGTCGGCACCGGGACCCCCATCACCCCTGACGTGGCGGCGCTGAGTCCGGGCGGGGCGACCTCGAGCACGACCCGCTTCGACTGGCCCGTGAACGGCGTCCCAGAGGTCTGTTCGAACACCAACGGCCTCACCGGAGAGTGCGATCTGGGCCTGCACCTCGGGACCTGGGGCGGGTCGTACTACGATGGGGTCTACATGAACTACTCCGCCATCTACCCCGGCGTGTTCTCGCGGATCGTGTACCGGATCTGGGTCCGCTGACGCGGTCGCCGAGGCCGTGGCCCGCGGGGCGTGTCGCGGGTCCCAGCGAGGAGTGAGTGTTGGAGCACGGCGACGAGGCGGCGAGGTGGGCCGCGCGCTACCGGAGCGGCGGCCTGCCCTGGGACACGGGCGAGCCGGAGCCGGTCCTGGTGTCAGCGCTCGCGGACGCGACGATCGCCCCCGGGCGCGTCCTCGAGGTGGGCTGCGGGACGGGGACGAACAGCGTCTGGCTGGCGCAGCGGGGGTTCGACGTGACGGCCTGCGACATCGCGCCGGCGGCGTTGGAGCTGGCGCGAGCGAAGGCGGTGGTCGCGGGCGTCGCGGTCGACTGGCGCGAGGGGTCGTTCCCGGAGGGCGAGGACGGGCGCTACGACCTGGTGTTCGACCGCGGGGTGTTTCACATCCCGGGGCTGGATCGTGCGGGCTTCGCGGCGCAGGTGGCGCGGCTCCTGCGGGTGGGCGGCCGCTGGCTGAGCCTCGTGGGCTCGACCGAGGGCGCGGCGCGCGACACCGGGCCGCCGCGCATCTCGGCCCGGGACATCGCCACCGCGGTGGAGCCGGTGCTGGAGATCGCGCGGCTCGAGGGGCGCGCGTTCAGGACGAACGCCCCCGACGTCGGTCCTCTTCACCGGAGCTGCGGGCCCAGCTCCGAGCCCTCCTCGCGTCAGACGACGGCGGCCCGGCGACCCCGTAGCGCCTCGACGGAGGTGGCGGTGCCGCGTCGCCCTCACCCGATGAGGCGGCGCGCACCGTCCACGTCCAGGAGCGTCTTCGCCACCAGCTCTTGGGCCGCCCACGGCGGCATCAGCGCCTGGAATTTGCTCAGCCGATAGTCGGGCAGCCCCGCGACGATCTCGGCCCAGAGCCGCTCATCGTCCCAGGTCGCGTCGTCAGCGAGGCGGTCGAGCCACCCGCCGAGCGCGCCCACCGAGAGATCATCCCCACCCCGAATCTCGATCCAGAGGTTGTCCACCACCACCCGCCACGGGAGGCCCAGCGCCACCAGCGCGTGCTTGTACGTCGTGTTGATGCGCCCCCCGGCGAAGGTCCACCAGACGACGCTCTCCCCGCGATCCTCGAGGTCGCGCCGCCCCCCCGTCAGCACCCCCGCCACCGCCGCCCGGCGCTCCGCGAGCAGCTCCCGCCCGCGCGCGTCGAGATAGGCCGGCACCGCGTCCTCGCGCAGCGACGCGCCGATCCGTTGGCACACCTCGAGCCCGAGGAACTGCGGCACCATCCCGCCCCAGCTCGGCGACCGCCCGCGCGGCGCCGCCGTCACGCGCACCTGCTTGACCTTGTGGTCGATCCCCGCCACGAGCCACGCCCGCCCCCCGAGCAGGAAGCTCGAGATCTCGTCCACCAGACGGTCGACGAACGCCTGGCCGAGGGTGCCGATCGGCTGCCCGTCCACCGTGACGACTTGATACGACGTCGGCGTCGAGAAGACCGCGTACAGCTCCATGAAGTTGCGCCGACCGAAGCGCCGCTCCGCCTGCGGCCCCAGGACGAGCCGCCCCGACGCGATCACGAACGCCTCGGTCGCGACCATGTGCGCCACCAGCGCCTCGACCTCCTCACGCCCGATCCCCCGAAAATCGGGCACCCGCGACAGCACCTCCCACGCCGCCTCGAGGGTGACGCCCCCGCTCGCGAGGCTCATCGCGAGCAGCTGATGGACGAGCGCCGGCCAACACCTCGGGTTTACCTCCACGTCCTCGACCCAGCCGGATCGCGCCAGCTCGATCAGCGCCGACGCGAGCAGCACGCCGTCGCTCGTCTCGCAGAGAAACGTCATGTTCGGCGTCTGCCCGGCGCGCCGCCCGGTCCGCCCCATCCGCTGCAGGAACGACCCGACCGTGTCCGGGGCCTCGATCTGAAACACCCGGTCGAGATCCCCGACGTCGATCCCGAGCTCGAGCGTCGACGTACACACGATGCTCGCCCCTTGGCGGTCGGGGCCCCCGTGAAACCGCTCCTCCGCCAGCTCCCGCTCCTCCTTCGACACGGCGCTGTGGTGCACGAACACGTCCACCCCGCTGCGCCCGAGGTGCTCGGCCACACGCTCGCTCGTCGCCCGGCTCTGGCAGAAGACCAGGCTCTTGCCGTGCCGCGCGAGCTGCGCCACCGCGCGCCCGATCTCGTCGTCGCCCGGTCGGTGCGCCACCAGCAGCTCCCGCCCACCCCGCACGGTCGGCGGGTTGACGACCCGCCCCTCCCGCCGCGACGACCCCGCCAACCACCCGACGATCGCCTCGGGGTTGCCCACCGTCGCGCTGAGCCCCACCCGCTGCACGTCCCGCCCCCCGAGCGCCGCGACGCGCTCGAGGACGCTCGCGAGGTGCGCCCCGCGATCCGTCCCCGCGAGGGCGTGGACCTCGTCGATGACCACCACCCGGAGGTCTCCGAACAGCGCCCCGGCGTCGAACCGCGGCGACATCAACATCACCTCGAGGGACTCCGGCGTCGTCATCAGGAGCTCGCTCGGCTCGCGCTGAAAGCGCCGCCGCGCCGCCGGCCCCACGTCCCCGTGCCACACGAAGCGCTCGAGCCCGACCATCTCGGTGTAGAGCCCGAGCCGCGTCGCCTGGTTGTTCAAGAGCGCCTTGATCGGCGCGATGTAGAGCGCCCCGACCCCGCGCGGCGGGTCGTTCACGAGCCCGCTCAGCACCGGGAACATCGCCGCCTCGGTCTTGCCGCCCGCCGTCGGCGCCAGGATCACCGCGTTGTCCCCCGCCAGCAACGCCTCCCCCGCCTCCTCCTGCACCGGCCGCAGCGACGCCCACCCCAGCCGCGCGACGATCGCCTCCTGAAGACGCGGCGCGAAGCGATGGAAGACGCTCACCGCCTCACCAGCCGTCCATGACCGGGACCAAGCCGTCGTCCACTTCGTCGCCGCCGTCGGCGCCCACCACCGCCGCCGTCGTGCCGCGCTGGATCTTGGCCTCCTCCTCCGGCGTCAGCGCCTTCGGCGTGAAGCGGTAGTGCTCGCTCGGGTCGAAGCCGGCCTCCTGCTCCACCAGGTCGAAGACGTCCACCAGCTCGCGCAGGAACTGCCGCGGCACCACCCCGACGTCCCCCCGAAACCCCGCGCTCACGTGCTCGACCAGCTCCTCGATGAACGGCAACGTCACCCTCTGATCGAGCCGCGCCGGGTCGCTCGCAGGGTACAGCTCACGCAGGCGCAGCGCCGCCTGGCGCAGCCGCTCGGGGTTGAACGGCTGCAAGAGCAGCTGCGGTTGGCGCAGGTTTACGAAGCTCCCGTGGGTCTTGAACTGCACCCGGTCGTGCAGCGGCGCCAGCCCCCGGACCCCGCGCGGCGCGTCGAAGAAGTCGGGCGTGCCGGTGAACAGCCACAAGAGCCCCGGGTACGCCCCCGCCCCGTCGCAGATCTGTCGGATCCCGTTGAGCGACTTGTGCCGCGAGTCGGTCCGCATGCGCAGGATCGTCTCCGCCTCGTCGATGACGATCATCAGCCCCTCGTACCCCGCCGCCTTGACGATCTCGAGCACCCCGCGCAGGTAGTCGAAGGCGTCACGGCTCTCGATGTCGCCCTTGACCCCGGCGAGGCGCTTCGCGGCGGCGGCCACGTTCGCGCTCCCCGACAGCCAGCTCAGGAGCGCCCCCGCGTCGGCGAGCTCCCCCGCCTGCTTGAGCCGAAACACCGCCTGGATGGTCCGCACGAAGTCCTGGGGCGCCCTCCCCTCGGTCTTCGACACCAGCTGCTCGTCGAGCCTCGCGGCCACCCGCGCGTCGAAGTCGTCACCCGCCTCATCGGCCCCCTCGTCGACGAGCTGGTCCTCGACCCGGCCGATCCAGCGATCGAGCACGTCGCTCAGCGCCCCGCGCGGACACGTCGCCGTCCCGAGCTCGGTCATCACCTTGCGGTACACGTCGTCGAAGCGGTGAAAGCGCAGGTCGTTGTCGGACACGACCACGAAGCTCGTCGCGAACCCGCGCGCCTGCGCCTCGAGCACCGCGAGCCGCGCCATGAACGTCTTGCCGCACCCATAGCCGCCGCGCAGGAACTTCGTGGCCCCCTCCCCCGCCGCCGCCAGCTCGAGCTGCCGCACGATCTCGCCCCGCTCGCGCTCGATCCCCACGGCGAAGGCGTCGAGCCCACGCTCGGGCACGAGCCCCGAGCGGAGCTTCTCGAAGATGTGCTCGCGGTCGCGCACCGTCACCATCAGCCGCCCCCCTCGCGCACGTAGCGCTTGCTCCCCGTGGCCGTCTCGACGCGCACCGCGAACGGCGCCCGCCCCGCGTACTCCTCGATCCTGCGCGCGAACTGCCGCACCTGCCGCCCGCCGCCGAGCAGCGTCAGCAGCTCGGCCTCCCCGACCGAGCCGTGGCGCTCGATCAACTCGAAGACCTTGCGCACCCTCGGATCCTCGAAGGCCGCGAGCCAGCTCGTCCGGTCGCCCTCCGGCACCTCCTCGGCCGCGACCCTGCCCCGCGACGCGCTCACCGGGAAGCGGGTCGCCGTCACCCCGGGCTCGACCCGCGCGCGCCCCAGCGGGTGATAGAGCTCCACCGAGACCTGCCGGTCGGTCACCCCGCGAAGCGTGAAGTAGACCTCGAAGGGCTTTCCGACCTGCGCGTCGATGCGCTCGCCGTCCGCGCCCGCCGCGCCGCTGGCCCCCTGCACCGCCACGCTCACCCCAGGCTCGTCGACGACCCGCAGCGCTAGCGTCAGCGACGGTGCCCCCCCGAACCCGAGCCCCATCTGCGCCGCCGGCACCACCCGGGCGCCGACCCGGTGCCGCCCGCTCGCGTCCGCCACGCCGACGACGTCCTCTATCCGATAGACCGTCGCGCTCGCCCCGGGCGCCGCCCGGTGCTCGAGGGTCAGGACCGGGATCACGCGCTCCTGGAGGCTGTTGCCCCCGTGCACGAAGGGGGTCGGCTTCTTCCCAGGATCGAAGACCGCACAGTCCTCGGGCATCACCAGGTAGCGCGCGTCGTCATAGTCGAGTCCGGCCAGCGGCACCGAGACCTCACCGCTGGCGGCCGCCGCGACCTCCGACAGCGCGTGGCGCAGCGGCTTGTCCCCGCGCCGCGCCCCCCGGCCCCGGGTCCGGCGCGTCGCCGGGTCGAGCAGCACGAAGCCGTGGTCGGCGGTGACCACGAAGTGCGTGACGCCGGCCTCGCGCAAGACGCGCCACGCTCCCTCGAGCTTCAGCAGCACCTGCTCGAAGGCCTGCGGGCCGACGCCGGCGTGGCCGGCCTTGTCGATCTCGTCGCTCGTCACGACCACCAGCCGCGCCTGGGCGAGCCCCTGACGCAGGCTCGCCGCGTCGCGATGCAGCACCTCGGACAGGCTCCACAGCGGGCACGTGCCCCCACCGACCCGATCGTGCATGAGGCGCCGCCGGTCCTCGCGCTCGGTGACCTGGAACTCCCGGGCGGCGAAGCCCCTGATCTCGGCGGGCTCACCGTCACGCAAGACCACCTGCAGCGGCCTGCCCTCGTCGACCGGCGCCAGGAGGTTCATCCCCACCGCCGACACCGTCGGCAGCTCCGCGAGCCGCGGCGACAGCGTGACGTGGACGCCGTGGGTCTCCGCGAAGCGCCGCGCCAGGGCCCGCCCGAGCTCGTAGCGCAGGGCGTCGACGACGATGAACGCGGTCTTGTGCTCGCGCGCGAAGGGGCGGACGACCTGCTCGAAGATCGTCCGCTGCTGCAGCCCGACCGGCGGCAGGAAGCCAGCGCGGCGGCAGCGCGCGTTGGTCTCGCGCGCGATCGCGTCGGCCCACTCCGCGTAGCGCTCGCGGAGATCGTCGAGGACCTCCCGCAGGGCGTCGTAGTCGGTGACCTGGGTCGGGAGCAGGAGCACCTCGCGTCGCTGCTCGAGCCGCCGGTGCGCCTCGTCGACGTCCGCCCCCAGCTCGGCGTAGGCGAGCGCCGCGTCGCCCACGGTCTCGACGCCGCGCAGAAACGTCGCCCCGGCCTCGAGCGCGCTCCCGAGCGCGGCGGCGTCGGTCACGAGGTGCCACGCGTTGCGGCGCCGGTGGTCGCGGCCGAGCCAGAACGAGCGCGCGCCCTCCCGCTCGGTGGCCCACGCGACGGCGCGCGGCCAGCGCTGCCCGCGGAGCGCGTCGAGGGCGGCGTCCAGGATGCGCTCCTCCTCGAAGCGGAAGGTGTCGATCTTGCCGAGATCATCGGGGGAGCCGCCGGTGCGCTCGGCCTCGAGCGCGAGCGCGGTGTCGTCGGCCGTGCGCTCGTAGAAGTCGGCCTTGCGCTCGCGCAGCCAGCTACACAGGCGCTGGCAGGCCACGACCAGGGGCTTCTGCAGCACCGCGTGCGCGGCGAGCTCCGCCATGATCGGGGGCCGGCTCAGGTCGTGGACGTACTCCACCGCCAGGGCCCAGCTCGCGACGATGGCCGCAGGAACCCGGCCGTCCGCTGCCGCCGCGTCCCACCAGGCGTCGCTCATCCCGGTGGCGGCGGCGAGGTGGCTCCTCAGCACGCCGGCGCCAAACGACGCCGCAAAGTCCGGGGTGTCGATGAGCCGCTCGACGACGTGCTCGAGGGTGAGGGGCCGCAGGACCTCCGCGTCGCGCTGGGTGTCGCCCGCCGCGGCGGCAGCGAGCCAGGCGTCCGCGAGCTCGAGGGTGAGGTCGCCCCGGGCGGTGAAGGCGGCCAGCGCATCGGCCCGGACGAAGCCGACGGCGGCCTGCTCGACGAGGGTCGTGAGTTTCCGCCGGAACTCACGGGCGACGCGCTGGACCTCGAGCAGCGGCGAGCGGCTCATCAAGTCGGAGGCAAGGCCGGGGACGTAGACGAGGAGCTTGCCCTTGTCGGCGCCGTCGAGGTGGGGCTCGAGCGCGAGCATCGCCGCGAGGAAGCTCCCCTCGAAACGCACGACCGGAAAGCCGAGCGCGCCGGCCTCCGCCCGGGCGGCGAGGCGTTCGGCGAAGCGGGCGTAATGACCCGAGCTGTCGCGCCACAGGACCAGCCCGTTGCGGCTGACGAGCTCGCTCAGTTCGGCCTCGAGGGCATCGGAGACGGGGGTCGAGGGTGGCATCGGTGTGCAGACGAACGCGAGCGAGCGCCCGCTGTCAAGCGGCGCCCCGCGCGGAGGACGGTTGCGTGGCGGGATCGACCTGATACGATGCGTGCCTAGCGTTTTAACCCCGAGCGCCGCACCCGGGGGGAGGGGCGACCCGAGCCATGACGCAGGACCCACGACCCGAGCACCGCCACCTCGACGCGCCGCCGATCGTCGAGGTCGCGTGTGGCTTCGCCTTCGAGCCCCTCGACGGCTTCGACGTGTTCCACCTGGGCCGGTTCTGGGGCGAGCTGGCCGACGAATACCCGGGGCGTCAGGCCCAGCCGGCTATCGGCGCGGCGCCCCTCCGGCCGCTCGACGAGCTGCAGCTCCGGGGATGGTTCGAGAGCGCCGACCGGACGAACCTGGTCCAGCTCCAGCACGACCGACTCATCTGCAACTGGCGTCGCGGCGACTCCGCCTATCCCCGCTTTCGCACCCGTGGCGACGCCGTCGGCCTCCGCGACACGTCCATCGCCGTCTATCACCAGTTTCGCGACTACTGGCAGGAGCGCTCGGGGGCGCCGCCCGCCCTCCGCGTTCTCGAGCTGACCAAGGTCGACCGGTTCGAGCGCGGGGTCCACTGGACGACCCCCGAAGACCTCGCCGCGCTCGCGCTGCCGCTCGGGTTCTTGTCGTCCACCGGGATGGCGGTGACCGAACCGAGAATGGACCTATACACCGAGGGCAGCGTTCGCGGCGTCACGACTCGCGTCCGCTGGCAGACGCAGATCACCGGTCCACAGACGACCGCCATGCTCCTGACCACGACCGCTCAGGCGCCGGCGCCCGACGCGATCGCCGACGGGCTCGATCGACTCGACGACATCGTCGACGACCTGTTCTTCAGCTACCTCACGCCGCGTGCCCTCGCGCTCTTTGGAGCTCAGCGATGAACAGCGTGCTGACGAAGGCGCCATCCCACAGCTACGAGGCCAGGCAGGTCAGGGCCTCCGAGGCCCCGGCCAGCGACGCCGGGCTCATGACGGTCGGATACGCTTCGGCGTCACGCGACCCGCAACTGCGGTCGCTTGGTGCGGTCGCATCGCGGCCACCCGCGTCACTCTCCGAGCTGCTCACGACGCTCCGCCGCGCTCCGTCGAACGCCGCGGCGCGGCGGATGTTTCGACGCCGCCTCAAGTGGCCGGACGCCTTCGATTCGGCCTTCGCGGAGGCGCTGCGGCCGTCGGACGCGATGCGTGAGTATGCGGCCGCGCTCCCGAATGCGCGTGCGCTCGAGCTGACGGCGCGGCTCCTCGTCTATCTCGATCGGGCGGTATACCCCGACACGGTCGGTGTCGCGGCGGACGGCGGCATGGGGCTCGCGTGGACCCGTGAGACTTGGTACGCGGACATCGAGTGCCTCAACTGTGGCGAGGTCCTGATGGTCCACCGGAGGCGGGGCGACGAGAACGCGCTCATCGAGATCGACCCGCACGACCTCGACCGGGACGTCGCTGGCTATCGCATCTCCATCGCCGACGTGCTGCGCGGGTATGGGCCGTAGTCTGAGCGAGCGGATCGACGCTGAGCTGGCGGACCGTCTCGAGCGCCTGCGGCGTCGGGACCGGCCGCTGGAGGCGACCGTGCCGGTCGAGGCGCGCGTCTTCGACCGCGTCGCGCCGGAGTTCTTCGAGGACCTGGCCGAGCATCGGGTGCGCTCGCCCGAACACTCGGTCACCCTCGAGCGACTCCCGGGCGGAGTGATCGCCGACCCCGTCGACGCCCTCTTGGTCATCGACCAGGACGGCTACCGTGGCCACCGCGGCGCAACCCACGGGGTCATCTACTTCACGGCGGCGCAGGTCGCTTCGTGCCGGAGCGAGGTCAACTCGGGGACCTATGCCCTCCGTGCCGCACACGACCCGTATGACGCCAACTATGCCCACGGCAACATCGAGACGTTGCGCGATGGGGAGCGCAAGGCGTGGCCGAACGGCGTGAAGAAGAAGCTCAAGGCGGACTTGCTCCGCTTTGTCCTCGACGATCCGACCCGGCAGATCGCCATCGCGCCCGACGTCGGGTCATGACGGGCCCGCCCGAGAACGCTCGCGACCGCATTCCAGCCGGCCCGGAGCCTCGTCGAGGCGGCCGCCCCAGATAGGCCCCTGAGGGCGCCCCCCTCGACGAGGCTCCCGCGCTTGTCGGCGGCGGGGTTGCGCCACCCCTTCGCGGGCGGTCGTCGCGCTCTCCGCCGGGTGTGATCGCCCGAGAACCGCCCCAATGGCCGTGTGGCCCTGCGCGGGGAGCCTCGGAGGGGTCCCGCGTCCAGGGGGGCACCTGGGACGAACGCCTCGCCGAGGCTCCGGACCAATGTTCATGCGCCGCGGAGGGCGTGGCGCGGTTCAGCTGAATCGTCCTGGCGCGACGATTGGGCTTTCGCAAGATCGGCACCAGGAGGTGGGAACGGCAGGTGTTCGGACCTGCGAAGGCCTCCCGAGCGCTCGCTCGGATCTCGCTTGACCTGAACAAAGTTTCAGCCTATCTTCTGACGGTCATGGACACCTCCGACCACGCCGCCCGCCTCGCGAGCCAAGCCCGAAAGGCCGAGATCGAGGACGCGATCACGCGCCTCGCCGGTGAGCTCCACGCCGCCACGTACCGGTTTCTGACGCTGCTCACGGAGTTCGACCGGCTCGGCGGTTGGCAGGGGGTCGGCGTGCGGTCGTTCGCGCATTGGCTCGGCTGGCGTTGCGGCATTGGCATCATCGCGGCGCGCGAGAAGGTCCGGGTCGCCCGCGCCATCGCGACCCTGCCCAAGGTCTCCGAGGCGCTGCGGCTCGGCCAGCTCAGCTACTCCAAAGCGCGGGCCATCACCCGTATCGCCACGCCCGAAAACGAGCACTTGCTGCTCGACGTCGCGCTACACGGCACATCGGGCCACCTCGAACGCCTCGTTCGATACGCCAGAAAATACGGACCAGAGGCCG
The DNA here is from genome assembly GCA_002841945.1 of Deltaproteobacteria bacterium HGW-Deltaproteobacteria-14. GTDB lineage: Bacteria > Myxococcota_A > UBA9042 > PHBI01 > PHBI01 > PHBI01. Next base: position 14,364 of record PHBI01000076.1, on the reverse strand, counting down.
CCGCAGAGCGCGCCACCCAGCAGCATCAAGACCGCTTCATCCGCACCTGGACCGATGATGACGGTGTGGTGGTGCTGCGCGGGCGACTGCCGCCCGAGCTCGGCGCCATCGTGATGAAGGCGCTCGACGCCGCTATCGACAGCGCCAAGGCGGCGGCGCACGACACCGCGAGCGATGGCGCCGGGGGTGACGCGGAGGTCGCCGCGCCAGACCCGACGGACCTTCGCGGGGCGAGCCGGGCCGACGCCCTGGTCGATATCGCCGAGTCCTTCCTCGCCTCGGGCTATCGCGAGGGCAACGCCGGCGAGCGCTACCAGGTGGTGGTGCACATCGATGCGGGCGAGGGCGCGGCGGTCGCGACCGGCGGCGACGAACCCGCAGCGCCCTACATCGAGGACATTGCGGCCATCGCGGACGAGACGGCGCGGCGCCTGAGCTGCGACGCCTCGCTCGTGGTCATGACCGAGCGGGAGGGCGAGACGGTGGACGTCGGACGCCGCACCCGCACCATCCCGCCGGCCATCCGACGCGCGCTCACCCACCGCGACGGCGGCTGCGTCTTCCCCGGCTGCACCAGCCGCCGCTTCGTCGACGCCCACCACATCCAGCACTGGTCCGACGGCGGCCGCACCGCCCTCGACAACCTCGTGCTGCTCTGTCGACGCCACCACGGGCTGGTCCACGAGGAGGGCTACACGATTCAGCTGAATCGCGGACGCGTAGCGGTCGCGGCGCCCGACGGCGATCATGTGCAGCGGCACATTCCGTTGCGCATACCGTATGACGGGCCCGAAGCGATTGTCCGAGCCAATCGCGAGCGGGGGCTGACGATTGACCACCGGACCTGCACGCCCCGCTGGTCCGGCGAACCGATCGACTACAACCTTGCGCTGCACATTCTGGGCGACCTCCACCGCCGCCATCACCCGCCGCCCAGGCCGCCACCCGGGCTGCCACCCGCGCCGAAGGTCCAATCGACGGGGGCGAGGTCGGGTTGACAGGCGCGGCCGGGTCGGAAAATCTGGAGGCCTCACCCGTATCAAAGAAAAGGAGCCGACCCATGGCCGATCGTCCGATCGTCAACACCCCCGGTGCAGACCAGCTCGTCCGCTTGCTTCGCGGCGCGTTGAAGCAAGAGCCCCTGTTCGCGGCGCCGGTGCTCGTGCCATGGCGCGAGCTCCTGACGGCGATGGTGGCGCGCCTCGACGCCGCCATCGCGCCCCGGGTCAAGCAGGTCGGCGTGCCGGCGGCGCGCGCGGCGGCGACGGCAGCGGACGGCGAGCACGACCGGTCGCACCGCTTCTTCTACGGTCTGGTGAGCGCCTTCAGCTCGGCGCCCGACCCGGCGCAGCGGGCCGCCGCGGCGCTGGTCCTCGCGACCCTCTACCCGGACAAGCTCCTGGTCGTGAACGCGGCGTGGGCGGACGAGGTGGCGGCGGGGCCGACCTTCGCGAAGAAGCTGGCGTTGCCCGAGGTAGGGGCCGCGCTGGCGACGCTCGCCCCCGAGGTCCCGCACCTGCGCGCGGCGGCGGACGCGGTGGTGAGTGCGGCGGCGGCGCTCGGCCGGGCGCTCGACGAGGTGGACGCGGCGCTGGTCGACGACGCCGGCAAGACGAGCTCGGAGCTCTTCATGGTGCGGGTGCAGGCCCACCAGCAGCTGGCGCTCTTCGTCCAGGTCGTCTCCAACGTGGCCTACCCGGGCGACAGCCCCGAGGACAGGGCGGCCCGCCTCGCCCTCATCGGCCCCTACCTGCGCTACCTCGCCGCCGTCCCGGGCGGCCGCGCGACGGGCGTGACGGGCGACGCGCCGATGGCGCCGGTGGTCGACGAGGCGCAGGCCTGAGCGGGTCGCAGCGTGCGCTGGCCTGCCTCGACGGCGGGTTCCCTCGGGCGGGCCAGCGCGCCTTCCTTCACACTCCACTTCACATCTCCGGCCGTCGCGACTACGTTACCTCCATGAACGTCGACTTCGACCCGTTCGTGGCCTCTCCTCCCTCGGAGATCCCCCTGCGAGACGCCCCCTTGGTGCGCGTCATCGCCCAGGTGCGGTTCCCCGAGATCCTCTCGCTGGGTCAGCGTGATTTCGTCGCGCCTTTCCAGGAGGCGCTGCGGTCCACCTACCCCGTCCTGCGCGAGGAGCAGGCGCACGGGTTCCGGTTGGAGCCGGCGGGGTTGGTACCAGCGACGCCGCTGACCGCGTGGCGCTTCGCTGATGTCGACGGCTCCTGGCGGGTGTCTCTCACCCCCGCGTTCGTCGCCCTCGAGACCACGAGGTACACGAGCCGAACGGACTTCTTCGAGCGGCTCGGGGTGGTCCTCGAGGCCCTCGCCGAGCACGTCGGCCCCAAGCAGGCTGACCGGCTCGGGGTCCGCTACATCGACCGCATCACGGGAGCCAGCGTCGGCGACATCGCCGGGCTCGTTCGGGCGGAGGTCCTCGGCATCACCGGGACGCTGGCTGCGACCCACGCAGCTTTCGCCCTGTCGGAGTCGGTGTTCGAGCTCCCTGACGCACAGCTCGTCGCCCGTTGGGGCGTGCTCCCGCCGGGTGCGACCGTGGATCCGGCGGCCATCGAGCCGGCGTCGGAGCAGAGCTGGATTCTCGATCTGGACATGTTCAGCGCGAGCCCGATGCCATTCTCGCCCGAGCACCTCATCGCGGAGGGGCGACGCTTCGCCGAGCGCATCTACACGGTGTTCCGCTGGGCGGTGACCGACGAGTTCCTCGCCCGCTACGGAGCTACGCCATGACGCCCTTCGCGCTTCAGACGCGCTTCGATTCGACCTCCGCCGCTGGTGCGATGCTGCGGCGGCAGGCTAGAGCGCCGGCCCTGGTCGGCGCCCTCCTCTTCGGACTCGGGACGTCGAGCGCGCTCGCGCTGGCCGCCGAGAGCGCGCAAGAGACCGCGCGGCCCGCCGAGCAGACGACGAGCGGGAGCGCGAGCGCGACGCCGGCCGACGCTGGGGCCGCGATCGCCGAGCTGCGGCGCCTGAGCGGCTTGACATGGGAGCAGCTGGCTCGCCTCTTCGGCGTCAGCCGCCGGTCGCTGCACTTCTGGGCCAGCGGCAAGGCGCTGGCGCCGAGCAACGAGGAGCACCTGCAGCGACTCCTCAGGGTGGTGCGCGCCGTCGATCGCGGCTCGGCGAGCGCCAACCGCGCCGTCCTGCTCGCGGCGGGCGGCGACGGGGTGATCCCGTTCGACCTGCTGGCGGCGGGGCGCTACGACGCGGCGCTGCAGACGCTCGGCACCGGCACCGGGCGGCGGACGCAGGCACGGAAGCCCTCCGCCGAGGCCATCGCCGCGCGGACGCCGCGACCGCCGGAGGAGCTGGTCGGTGCCCTGCAGGACCGGGTTCATCCGGCGAGCGGGCGCCTGCTCGCCGCCAAGCCTATCCGGAAGCCCCAGGGGAAGTGAGTGCCGGTCCTCGCGCCCGACTCTGCCGAGGCGCAGCGTATCGACGCTGCACTCGCGACGTGGCGCCAGGGCGACCTCGCGCTCGACGAGCGCTGGTTCATCCACGCGGGCGACGGCGCCGTACCGCTGACCGAGGCGGCCGCGGAGTCAGGTGACGCAGGGCTCCAGGCGCTCGCGTCGGAGGTAGCTGGCCTCGCGGTGCTGACCCAGACCTGCGACGTCGTGCGGCGATGCGTCGAACGTCCGTACGTCGAGGTCGCGCCGCTCGTATCGGTGGACGTCGACACCCTCGCCGACGTCCGGCGCGGACGACGTCCGGCTCTGGCGACGCTCCCGGGCTTGGTCGCGAGCGACCTGGTCGTCGATCTCGACCGGGTCATGACCGTCGAGAAGTCGCTGGTCGCATCATGGACACGCACGCCTGGATACGCGACGGATGCGGATGGCCGGGCTTTCGCGCAGGCACTCGCGCGCAAGCGAGTACGGGTCGCGTTCCCGGACGACTTCAACGCGCTGGCGAAGAAGCTTCAACGACGCCTTGGCGACAAGCACGAGAAGAACACCGACGAGGGGCGGGGCCTGCGCGCGCTCCGCGAGCTCCGGGTCCAGGCGGCCCCGGCGTGGGACGCTGCTGCGGTGGCCCTCATGTTCTGGTTCGTCCGGCATGACGACAACGCGGACTTCGAGGGCCGAAGCTGGGCCGACCTGCTGGCGGCGTGGCTCACGCTGGTGCAGCCGTCGGGCCGCTTCGTGGAGATCGAGGGGCAGGTCGTCACCCTCGCAGAGATGACAGGCGCCGACTATGTGGCGAGCGACCCCCTCGACCTCGACCATCTCTCCAAGCCGGCCACCCCAACCCGTGGCAGCATCTGACGGTCCCTGCTCGTGCTGCATCGCGAGGTTCAGCGGGCGATGAAGCTGAAGTGACCGGGTTCGAAGGCCGCGACTCCGACCCGGCCGGGCTCACCACTCGTGCCAGATCATCGCCGAGAGGCGCTGCTCGAACTCCTCAGCGGAGAGGAAGTTCTGGTCCTGAAGCGACTTGAGCTTCTGTACCTGAAGCGCCATGGGCCCGTCGCTCATCACCGCCTCGACCACGACCTGGCGCAGGAACTCGGGCTCGGGCAGGCCGTTGGAGCGCCGCAGCTTGAGGATGTCGAGCGCACGCTTGAACGGCTCGACGCCGGCGGCGGGAGCGGCAGCTCGGGGGGCGACGCCCGCGGCGGCGACAGGGGCCGCGGGCTGAACGCGCCGACCGTCCAACGCGACGCCGAGGCCGGCCCCGGCGGCGCCTTGAGCACCTTGGAGAGATCGTAGACGCAGATGATGACGCCCAGCAGCGCTGAGCCGAACACCCCGGCACCGAGCCCGCGCGAGATGTTCTTGGTCGCCAGCCCGATGATGCCGGCGATGACCGGAGTGACCAGGGTGATCAGCACAATGGCGCCGTCCGCCTCGATACCGGGCTTGCTGATGGGCCCGAACGACAGCCACGGGGAGAAGACCCCGATCACCGACAGCAGCGAGAAGACCAGCAGCGACGCCGCAGCGCCGACCATGATGCGCGGTGCGGTTGCGGTGTTCGTCATGCGTTGCGCTCCGGGTTCGTGTTGAGGTCCACCGTCGGGTCTGCGCCCTCGGGCGACAGCTGTCAACCGCACATGGGTGCGGGCGGGACGCCCACGCGCCGGGGGCGCGGCTATCCGAGGGTGAGGCCGAGCTGGTCGGCCTCGGTCTCCTCATCTGCCTCATCTACCTCGTCTGGTGACTGCGTGGCTTTGCGGGCGCGGCGCTTCTGCTCTTTGTCGGCGATGGCTTGGGCCTCGTCGGGGTGGGCGGATAGGAAGGCGGCGCGGTGCAGCGGGGCGTCGGGCTCGGGGAGGGTGAAGTCGGGAGCGAGCTCGTCCTGGAGGCGGAGCTCCCAGGCGTAGGCGCGGGCCGGGTGGTAACGCCAGAAGCAGCCGTGGGCCACCGCGAGGCTCGGGTCCGCTTGGCACTTCCGATCGACGCGGTCGGGGAAATAGCAGGCAGATAGGTGAGACCAGTCGTAGTCGGTGCGGCCCTTGGCGGTCGCCAGCTCGGTCCACCACTTCTTCGGGTCCTTCCATTGGGGCAGCAGCAGGGGCCAGAGGGCCGCGCTGTTCACCATCACGCCGTCGTCGAGGTCCGGGGCGTAGCGGGCGTCCACCTCGCGGGGGGGACACTTCGAGGTCGTCGGGGGCGGGCCCTGCTCGGCGCACTGGCGCACGTCGGCGATGAACTGATCGAGCTCGGCGAAGCGCAGGCGGGTCTCCTCGCGCTCGCTGTCCGCCTTGCGGCTCTGGGCGCGGTCCCCGCCCGCCCGGGCCGCGGCCAGGTCCTCGAGGCGCCCGGCGAGGCGTGCGCGCTCGGGCAGGAGGTGGTCGGCCAAGAGCACCCGGAGCGTGTCCGGCCCCAGCTGGTGAATGTTCACCCACGCGACGAAGCGCTTCTTCTCCGACGACAGCGGCCAGTGGATCGGGCGCTTGTCGTACATCGCCTTGTCATTGTGGACCGCGAAGAAGCCGTGGCGGAGATACGCCGAGAGCGACTGCCCGGGCGCCACCTCGGGGCCCCAGCGCTCCCACGCCGCCAAGAGCGGCGCCGCCGCCGGGTGACCGAGCCCGCCGCCGTCGGGGTCGCCTTCGGACAGATACAAGAGCCCGTGGGGCAGCGCGTCCGGCCCGGCCTCGGTCAGAACCCCGCTGCCGTCCCCGGCGAAGCGCCCGAGCGCCACCCCCAGCGCATAGCTCACGTGGTCGGTCGGCGACGCCGCGGTCCAGACGGGCTCCCAGGGGGGCAGCGGCGCGCCGGGCGCGCGGTCGACCGCGACCTGCGCCCAGGCCTGGGCGTAGTCCCAGCACGACGGGCCGGGCGCGCGGAACTCGACGGACGCCTCCCGGTGCGCCTCGTGCTCGCTGAACGCGGTGTCCAGGCGGGCGAAGATGGCGTCGGCGCTCTCGATGGGGAAGAGGGGGAGGCGGTTCACGTCGCCGACGGTGAAGTCAATCCCCGGGTTGAGGGACTCCAGGATACCGCGACTACGACTCGCGTTCATGAGCGCAAGCACGTACGGAATACTTGGTGGATAGACCGAGGACCCCTTTCCATCGACCACGCAGAGCCATCGATGAGCCCGTGCGCCGAATGTCGCGCCTATCTGTATGAAACCGATGCCGGGGGTGAAGAAGTACCGTTCGTTTGTGATCTTGCGCGAGATGGTCCCGTAACGGAACTCGACATTGACCTTCACTTCAAAGGCGTTGTGTTCCCACTTGCAGATTGTATCGATTGGATCGAACCAAACATGTCCTTCAGCGCCCATCAGATATCGGCACCACGCGGTCTGCTGGATTCGTGCGATTGGTGCTGCGCCAGCGCGAACATCGAGGCATCGCGATGGGACGATCTCCCAGCGCAGTCTCGTGAACCGGCCATTGTTTCCAAGGTTCTGTCCGAACTTGGTTGGCCATCTCTCGCCTAGCTTCGGCGTGGCGGCGTAGCGGGCGAGGAACTCGGGGGTCCACCAGTAGACCAGGGGCTCGCCCTCGATGACGCGGAAGCGGCGGGTGTCGAAGGTGTGGTGGCCGACGCCCGCCAGGACGGCCGCGCGCTTGCGGGCCGTGCGGCGACCGTCCCGGGTCGTGTCGTCGAGCGGCGTCGGTTGGGTGGCGATGCTGTCTGTGTGATCGCCCCCGGCCCGTCGGACGACGCTGAGCGCGACGGACACGACCTCGTCCGGGATGTCCTCGAAGGCGCCGCGGTCGAAGTCACCCAAGAGTCGCAGGTCATTGTCCTCGATGAGCCACTTCCGCAGCGCCTCGTACTGCTTGATGAACATCCAGTTGCGCATGGTGACCATGGCGCTGAGGCCGCCGGGTCGGCACAGCTCGAGGCCGCGCTCGAGGAACGCCGCGAAGAGATCGGCCTTGCCCCTCGGGTAGTGCGCCTTGACGTAGTCGGCGTCGGCCAGCTTGGCCGTGCCCTGATACGGCGGGTTGGCGACCACGAGGTGATAGCGCCCCTCGCGGACGACGCGGAGAAAGCGCACGCCGGCCGCCAGCTCGTCGCCGTGGAGGCGCAGGCCCAGATCCGCGCCGCCGGTGTGGCGGGCGAGGAAGGCCTCGAGGCGGGCCAGCACCCGGGCGCGGGGGTCGAGGCCGTCGGCGTCGGGCGCCGGGCCCCGGGCCGGGGCGGCGGCGGCGCCGTCGAGGACGTCGAGGAAGCCCCCCTGCCGCGGCGGGGCGCTGTCGCGCAGCACGGCGTCGATGGCGGTGTCGACCCGCAGGAGCGTGCCCAGGTGATCGACCCCCGCCAGGGTCTCGATGAGGCGGTCGGTCACCTGTCCCGACAGCCCCGCCTCGGCGGCGAGGGCCTCGCGCAGGGCGACGCGGCTCGGGTCGTCGGGCGGTAGGGCGCCGAGGCGAAAGTGGGTGGCGACCAGGCCGAGGCGGCTCACGGTCAGCCCCGGGGCCACGCGCCAGGCCGCCAGCAGCAGCGCTGCGGCAGCGATCTGGACGGCGCGGGGGTCCAGATCCACCCCGTGGAGGTTGTCCTCGAGGATGTGGCGCGCGGCGACCTCGGGGTCGAAGGCCTGGCCGAGATGCGCGGCTTCCTCTTCGTAGAGCGCCAGCAGCAGATCGAAGGCGATGACCAGGAAGTGCCCCGAGCCGCAGGCCGGGTCGAGGAGGCGCAGCTCGCTTAGCCGCGCCGGGGCGTGGCTCGCGGCGTCGGCGGGCAGGGGCTGCTCGACCCAGTACTTCCAGCGGTCCTCGAGGCCCGGCGCGATGGGCATCAGCGCGTCGGGGGCGACCGCGCCGGCCTCGCGGCGGGCGCGGAAGGCGGCGCGGCGCTGGGCCAGGTCGGTCAGCGTGCTGCGGCCGTCGCGGGTCGGGTCGGGGGCGTTGACCTGGGCCGTCCAGCCGTTTTTCTCGCACATCGCGAGCCAGGTCTGGCCGAGGCTGTTCTGGAGCAGCCACTCGACCATGTAGCGCTCGGTGAACATCTGGGTCTTGCTGGCGATCTCCCACGGCTCGACCTTGCCGCCGCCGTTGAGCTTGGCGTCGAGGGCCTCGCGCTCGGGGTCGTTCCAGTATTGGTAGATCCAGCCTAGCGTCGTGTCGTCGTGCCAGCACGGGGCGAGCTCGCGCTGGTCGAGGGCCTCGACGACGGCGCGGAGCGTCTGGGGCGGCATCGGGACGAGGCGCAGGGTGCCGACGTCGCCGAAGAGGCCGGGCAGATCCAGGGCGAGGTCGCGAAAGACCAGATCGAGGAGCGTCGCGTAGCCTTCGGTGCGATCGCCGGTGCAGAGCGCCGGGGCCAGCTCGCGGAAGGCGAGGTAGCCGCGGCTGCCCCAGCCGCCGGTGAGGACCGTCTCGGCGCGCAAGCCCGCGGCCTCGAGCAGGCGCAGGTAGACGAGGCGGTTGAGCCAGGTGTAGGCGGCCTCCTCGACGACGTCGCGGCGGGCGCGGGCGCGGGCGGCGGCGCGGGCCTTGGGGGGGTGCAGGCGGGCGGCGTCATCGAGCGCCTGGTCCAGCAGCCCCCGGCGGGCGGCGCGGGCGGCGTCGAGGCCGGCCGCGGCGGGGTCGGCGATGGCGAGGAGGTAGGCGCTGTCGAGCGCCGCGTCGAGCTCGGCGAGCAGCCGCGCGCGCAGCTCGCGGATGGTGGTCGCGAGGCGCTTCTTCGCCTCGGAGGGCATCGGGGCGTTGATCGATCGCTCCAAGGGGGGCTCCAAGCGCGCGGCGGCTCAGGGGTCGATGGTGATGCGGACCTGGTAGCCCTGGTCGAGCTGGGCGCCGATCTGCTCGGTCACCTGGGCGACGAGCTGGTCGAGCTCGGCCCGGGAGCTGACGACGCGGTTTTTTAGCCGCAGGGTGACCCGGGCGACCTTGACGAGGAGGTGGTCGAGGCGCGCCATGGCCTCCTCCTCGGCCTCGGCGAGGGCGGCCGTGAACGGCGCGCCCAGCGCGGTGAGCGGCGGGGTCGTGGCGGCGGCGGTGGTGTCGACGCCGGCCTCGGCGATGGGGCGCAGGACGTGGTGGCTCTGGTCGGCGGTCAGGCCGGTGAAGCCGGGGCGGGCGCGGACGCGGTCGCGGGCGGCCTCGGCGGCGCGCTCCTGGGCCTCGATGAGGCCGCGGCGGGCGACGGTGTAGGTCGTGCGCAGGGCGTCCGTCGGCGCGGCCAGGGCGATGTGGGCCTCCCAGGGGCGCGGGCCGGCGAGGTGCGCCGTGATGGGGTCGGCCAGGGCGCGGGTGTCGGCGTCGAGCAGGCCGGCGGCGTCGAGCTGGGCGGCCAGGGCGGCGGCGTCCGCGGCGGCGATGAGCGTCGCGACGGCGGCGTCGGTGAGCTCGCTCTCGGTGCGCTGCAGGGTGTTGAGCCCCTCGGTGAGGTCCTCGAGCTGGCCGATCGCGGTGCGGATCGCCGGGTCGGTGGCGCGCACGCGGCGCACGATGGCCTCGATGGCGCGGGTCAGGGCGGCGAGCTGGTGGGGCGTCGCGGGGCTCGGGCGGAGGCGGTTGAGGCGGGCCTCGACGGCGCGGACGCGGGCGGCGAGCTCGGGGAGGTGCTGGCCGCAGGCGTCGGCGAGGGCGGCGGCGTCGCGGGGGACGCTGCGACCGACGGCGTCGCTGAAGAACTGGGCCAGCTTGGCGAGGCCACGAAAGCCGATCGGATCCTCGCCCGCCGGGCGGAAGATGGCGTCCTTGAAGGCGCGGTCGCGCTCGAAGAGCTGCTTGGCGTCGGCGTCGCGCAGGTGGGTCATGCGGTCGCCGCCGCCGGCGGGGTCGATCTGGATCCGCTGGGCGCGGAAGAGCCCCGCGACGACCGCCTTGATGACCATCTGGGGGTAGCCCCAGGGGGGCCCGCCGAGCTCGGCGAGGAGGTCGGCGCCGCGCACGCCGTGGCCGGCGGGGACGAGGGCGAGGACGCGCTGGGGGACGGCGCCGCGGCAGGTGGCGACCCAGGCGCCCCCGTCGAGCTCGAGCAGGCCCAGGCCGCGGTCGGTGAAGACGACGGCGGGGCTCGAGATCTCGCCGTCGGTGAGGAGCTGGGCGAGGCTCGCGGGCTCGACCTGGAAGGGCTCGAAGTGGGGGAAGAGGTCGCCGATGACGTGGGCGCCGGCGGCGGCGAGGGCGAGCTCGAAGCTGGCGCCGAGGTCGCGTGGGGTGAGCGGGCGGCCGCGGAAGTAGAAGGCGCCGGCGACGAAGGCGGCGTCGACGGCGTCGCGGAGGCGGCGGGTGAGCTCTTCTTCGCGGGCCTCCTCGTCGGAGAGCAGGCGCTGGCGCTCGCGGGGGAGGCCCTGGCGGCGGTCCTTGTAGCGCTGGACCATGGCCTTGGTCTTGGCGAGGTCGCGGGCGACCTCGTCGGCGGTGGCGGTGTCGCCGGCGACCCAGTAGAGGCGGTGCTCGTGGGTGGCGCCGGCGCCGCTGAGGCGGATCCAGGCGTCGGGGGCGCGCTCGGCGGCGGAGCGGAGCCAGCGGAGGTCCACGGTGACGGCGGCGGGGTCGGAGGCGCGCTTCAAAGCGCGGTCGAGGGAGCGGTAGTCGCTGAAGAAGGCGGCCCAGGGGAAGCGGCGGCCGGCGATGGCGGGCTGCTCGGGGAGGTTGACGAGGTAGTCGAGCGCCGCCTGGACGAGGTCGGAGGTCACGTCGGCGGGGGCGCTGAGGGTGCGGCGCTCGCGCTCCCACTCCTCGCCGGCCGAGGACTGGATCTTGAAGCCCTGGCGCTCGGAGTAGCCGAGGAGGTTGGCCTCGCGCAGGGCGGTCAGCGCGGCGGCGACGGCCTGGGTCTGGTCGCCGCGATCGAGGCGGTCCCAGAGACACCGCGAGACGAGGTCGGCGGTGACCGGGGTGGTCTCGCTCAGCAGCTCGAGGAGCGCGACGGCCTTGGCGGCGCGGGCGGCGAGGGCGAGGCCGTGGTCGGCGCAGTGGCGGATGATGGTGGCGAGGGTGTTCTGGGTGTCGGAGTCCAGCGCGCTGGCCTGGATCTCGTAGATCTGGTCGAGGGTGACGAGGTGGCCGACCGGGAGGTCCGCGAGGCCCTGGGTGCGGAAGAGCTCGCCGAGGAGCTGGAGGAGGCCGCGGATGGCCTGGGCGTCGCCCTGGCTGCGGGTCGAGCGGAGGCGGAGCGCGGAGGTGATCTGGAGCAGCAGATCGACGTGGCCGGGCAGCAGCGGGTAGACCTCGACGAAGTCGTCCTCGGTCAGCGTGTCGGAGGCGTAGCCGAAGAGGCGGAGATCGCTCTTGTGGGTGCGGTAGAGGGGGCGCAGGCGGTCCTCGCCGGCGGGGCTCTTGTGGAGCAGGCGCCGGTGGACGACGTCGCGGATGTTGGTGGCGGCGAGGTGGACGCGGAGGCGCTCGGGGAAGCGGTCCTGGAGCTTGCCGAGGACGACGGCGTCGCCGGCGTGCTCGAGTTGCTCCTGGCCGGTGACGAGGAGCCAGACGCGGCCGCGCAGGCGCTGGCCGAGCTCGCTGACGAAGGACTGGAGCTTGAGCATCCGGCCGTCGTCCTGGTGGAGGTACTGCGAGACCTCGTCGATGACGAAGAACAGCGTCCGGCCGGGGGCACGGTGGTCGAGCATGGCGGCGATGTTCGCGGTGACCTCGGAGGCCGAGGCGGTGGCGACGTAGTTGCCGCTGCGGGCGTCCATCCAGGACAGCGGGTCGGTGTAGAGGTCGGGGCGCAGGTGGTGCAGCACGCGGGAGAACTCCTCCTCGGGGAAGGAGCCGTGCTTGACCTCGTCCCAGGGGGCGTCGAGGACCTGGGCGGCCGCGCGCAGGAAGTCGGGCCAGGTGCCGTCCTGCTCGAAGCGGAGCTCGTACTCGGCGACCCAGGGGTTGGGGCAGTAGCCGAGGCGGGCCTGGAGGTGGCGGAGCGCGACGGCGTGGACGTGCTCGTCGTCGCGGGCGCGGCCGCCGATGTCGAAGACGACGGCGAGGGGGGCGGGGCAGGCGGCGGTCAGGGCGTCCCAGGCGGCGCGGAGCTCGTGGGCCTGGGGCGAGGTGTCGCGGGCGATGAGGTGGTCGGCGAGGGGGCGGCCGTCGGGGAGCGTCACGCCGTCGAGGGCGAGGCCGAGGAGCTTGGCGAAGGAGGACTTGCCGGAGCCGTAGAAGCCGGAGATCCAGGAGGAAGGGAGGTCGACGCCGCCGGGGCGGGTGAGCGCCTGGGTGATGCCGGTGAGCAGGCGCACGTACTGCTCGTGGATGCCGTTGGGGACGCGCTGGTGGCGCGGGTCGGTGGAGAGCCAGCCGCCGGTGATGATGTACTGGGAGGCCTCGGAGGCGAGGCGCTCGGGGGTCTGCTCGTGGAAGTAGACGACCGGGGGGATGTCGCGGGTGACGTCGTCGAGAAAGAGCGTGCGCAGGGTCATCGGGGGAGCCTCAGCCGTAGATGCGGGGGCGGTAGTCGCGGTCGGGGGGGAGCTCGTCCATGAAGGAGAGGCCGCTCTCGCCGCGGCGGCTGCCGGGGTAGAGGAGGATGACGGGGATGTTGCCGGTGCGGCCGTCGAGGTGGCGGAGCAGCGCCGAGCTGCGGATGAGCGGGTAGAGGGCGCCGGCGCGGCCGAGGATGACGAGGGTGCGCTCGGTGTCGTCGGGGTGGGCGGCGGCGAAGGCGGCGATCTCGCGGGCGACGTCGGCGGCGAGGCCGGTGGGGCCCTCGAGCTCGGGGGCGAGCTTCTCCTTGAGGAGGTTCAGGGCGCGCTGGGGGTCGGTCAGGCGGCGCTCGCGGGCGATGAGGCGAGTGGCGAAGTCACCGGGGAGGTGGCGCACGCGCTCGAGGAAGAGGCGCTGGAGCGAGAGCGACAGGACGAGCCAGCTCTTGGCCGTCAGGGTGGCCGTGAGCTCGGCGACGTGGCGGCGCAGGGCGAACTCGTCGGCCGGCGGGTAGGGGACGATGGCGAAGCGGTAGTTGCGCATGGTGGAGATGCGCGGGACGTCGCCGTCGGTGAGGTCGCGGGCGAGGTCGGCGAAGGCGCGGGTGAGCGAGGTCGCCGGGGGGATGAGGTCGGGCTGGGTCACGGGCGGGCCTCGGGGGCGGGGCGCAGCCAGGGGGGCGCGGCGGCCGGGGACCAGGTGACCTCGACGAGGGGGCCGAGGCGGTGGAAGTCGATGGTCGGCAGGGCACGCAGGCGGGCGTCGAGGGCGGGGCCGGCGAGGTCGAGAGAGCCGAGGTAGGGGTTATCGACCAGAGAGCCGGCGAAGGTCACGCCCTGGAGGAGGTGCACGGCGTAGGTGAGGGCGTCGTCGGGGACGCGGGGGACGGTGAGGGGGCGCGCGCTGCGGGAGCCGGGGCCAGCGATGAGGCCGCCGGCGGTGGCGGCGGAGAGGAGCTTGCTGGCGAACTGGATGCGGGTGGCGGTGGTCCAGGTGCCCTTGCCCTGGGCGGCGACCCAGGGGATGACGACGTCGCGGTGGACGTCGGGGCGGCCGGCGCGGCGGCGATTGGGGAGGAAGGCGCCGGTGAACGCGCGGTAGAGGGGGTCCGAGAGCTGGAGGTGCCAGTGGCAGACCAGGCGGCGGACGTCGGGGGGCATCGCGGGCCAGCGCTGCAGCGTGGTGAGGGCGTGGGGGAAGGCGTCGAAGCGGGCGCGGAGGTTGGCGAGGAGGACCTCGACGTAGGCGCGGGACTTGTCGCCGAACCAGTAGCCTTCGAAGGCGGCGCTGGCGGTGGCCGGCGTCGTGGCGGTCTCGCGCCAGTAGGCGCGGGAGGCGTCGACGGCGAGGGCGCACTTGAGCAGGCGCGTGTGGAGCTGGGTCGCTTCGGCGGGGCGCGGTGCGGTCATCGGGGGCCGAGGAGGTAGTGCGGGAAGGGCCAGGCGGTCGCGGGGCGCGCGAGGGCGGCGGCGAGGGCGGCGGCGGCGGCGGCGAGGTCGGTGGGCGGTGGACCCGGGAGGCGGCGGCCGGTGGGGGCGTCGGTGGGGGTGGCCGCGGGG
>PHBI01000272.1 GCA_002841945.1 Deltaproteobacteria bacterium HGW-Deltaproteobacteria-14 | reverse complement strand
CTGGGAGGCCGAGCGCGAGGCGGCGGTGGCGGCGCGAGGGCAGCTGCGGGCGGCGGCGCGGGCGGCCGAGCGGGGGCTCGAGCGGGCGCGCCAGCAGGCGGCGGCGGCGACGCGCACGCGGTCGGCGCGGGTGCGGATGAAGGACCGCCACGACCACGACGCGCGGAGCGCGGTGGCCAAAGGCCGCGCGGCCTTCGGCGAGGCGGCGCTGTCGCGCGGGGTGGCGCGGGAGCGCGAGGCGGCGGCTCGGTCGGTGAGCGCGTTGGCCGAGGCGACGGTAGAGCGGCGCTTGGGGGCGGCGATCGCCCTGCCCTTCGAGCCGTCCCCGCGGCGGATGCTGCTCGGCGGCGCGTGGCCGGAGGTGCGCGCGGGCGACGCGGTGGTGCTCCGCGAGGTCGAGCTGTGGCTCGGGCGCGAGGACAAGGTCGCGCTGACGGGGGACAACGGCGCGGGGAAGACGACGCTCTTGCGGGCGCTGCTGGCGGCGAGCACGCTGCCGCCCGACCGGCTCTTGTGGCTCCCGCAGGAGCTCGGGGCCGGGGAGGGTCAGGCGCTGGTGCGGGAGCTGCGGTCGCTGCCGCGGGACCGGCGGGGGGACGCGCTGAACGTGGTCGCGGCGCTGGGGACCGATCCCGAGCGCCTGCTGCGGACGCCGCGGCCGTCACCGGGGGAGGCGCGCAAGCTCCGGATCGCCCTCGGGATGGCGCGCCGCGCCTGGGTCCTGGTCCTCGACGAGCCGACCAACCACCTCGACCTGCCGTCGGTCGAGCGGCTCGAGGAGGCGTTGCGCGGCTGGCCGGGGGCGCTGCTGCTGGTCAGCCACGACGCGGCGCTGGCGCGGGCGGTCACCACGCGGACGTGGCGGGTCGCCGACGGCGGGGTCTGCGAGGTCGTCGCGGAGCGCTGAGGCGCGGGCCGGGCCGCTCACTCGGTGGCGCGGACGCTGAGGCGATAGCGCTCGGCGTCCGCCCCGAGGGAGCGGGCGGCGTAAGGCTGGTCCTCGCCGGCGGCGAGGCGCAGGGGGCTCCAGGGGGTCGCCTCGAGGGGGAAGCCGTGGGGGTCGAGGAACTCGACCTTCACGTCGACCCAGCGGTCGAAGGGCCAGCGGTTGCGCAGCACCACGCGGACCTCGAGGGAGCCGCCGGGGAGGCGGGCGGCGTCCTCGTGGACCACGGTGACCGCCTCGGCGGTGATCGGGTCGAGGACCACCGCGGTGGCGGCGTCGCTGGGGCCGCGCTGGGCGACGTAGCGCCCCGGGCAGCCGGCGCTGGTCGCGAGGGCGACGACGAGGGCGAGGGCGGGGAGCGGCGGGCGGGGGGGCATCGTAAGCTCCTTGAATCACGGCTTGAACTTGACGTACTCGGCCTGAAAACGGGCGTCGTCGATGGGGTAGTCGAAGCGGTTCGGGGTGCCGCAGCCGTAGCCCCGGGCGGCGTCGCGGCGGTGGGGGGCGAGGCGCACGTAGCGCACCGCGGCGCGGTCGGCCGGGACGCGCTCGGAGAAGCTCACGCCGGCGTCGGGCAGGGGGCGGCCGGCGGCGTCGAAGGCGACGACCTCGACCCGGTGGGCGCCCGGGGGGACGGCAGCGGTGACGAGCCCGATCCCCTGGGGAAAGACCGGGACCGCGCGCAGGTCGGCGAGGCCGATCTGGCCCAGGCCAAGCTTGGTGAAGCGGCCGTTGAGGGCGCGGTCGAGCCAGGGCTGGCTGGCGGCGACGGTGCCGCCCTTGATCGCCTGCACGACGTGGCGCGTCGTCGCGTCGCGCCCGGCGATCTGCTCGAGCGCGTCGAAGACGAGGGCGCACGTGCCCACGGAGACGCCGTCGACCCGCACCTCGCAGCGCTGCACCGGGGACGACCGAGGGATATAGGCGTCGACCGCGCTGCTCGGCCCCCACACCCGCGCCAGGGGCTCGCCCAGGCCGACGAGGACGACCAGGTTGTCGCGGGCCGCGCGCTCGAGGTTGCAGGCCCCGCACCAGGGCGCGGCGGCGACGGCCTGCGCCATGGCGAGGGCGGCGTTGTCGTCGTCGCCGCTGCGCTGAAAGCCCCGGGCGACGAGGTACCAGGCGAGCGCGTCGTCGCGGGAGAGCTCGGCGACGCCGCTCGAGGCGTCGACGTCGAGGGCGCGGCGGTAGGAGACGAGGGCCGACTCGGCGTCCCCGAGGCCGTCGAAGGCCACGCCCTGGAGCAGGTAGGCGAGCTGCTGCTCGTGGAGCCCGCCCTTGAAGTACTTGACGTTCTCCATCAGCGCGAGGCTCGCGAGGCCTCGCCCGCGGCCGGTGGTGAAGTCCATCACCGAGGTCGCGCGGGTGAAGCCGTCGCGGGCGTCCTCGAGGCGGCCGGCCTCGAGCCCGGCCACCCCGAGGGTCAGGTTGAAGAGCGCGAAGTTCTTGTCCTCGGGGTCGAGATAGCGGCGCTCGGCGCGGACCTTGGCGATCGCGCCGGCGTAGCGGTGGCAGACGACGTCCGCCTCGGGGGTGTGCATGTAGGGCATCGCCACCGGGTTGCAGGCGCCGGCGAGCCCGGTGAGGAGGGTGAGGGTGAACAGGGCGCGGGAGATGCTCATCACGGGCCTCCGGTGGGGGCGAGGTGGGGGTCGCGGGCGCAGCGGAACGAGACGAAGTCGAGGGCGCGGTTGCCGGGGGCTTGCCCTCCCCGCCAGGTGAGCCGGGCGGCCGCCGGTGGCAGGCGCCACGAGCCGCCGCGGACCGCTCGCAGGGCGTCGCGATCGGCCGCCGGTGCGGGACCGCCGCGGGGCATGAAGGCGTCCGCGGTCCACTCCGCGGCGTTGCCGCCGAGGTCGAAGACGCCGTAGTCGCTGACGTCGCTCGGGGAGCTGCCGACCGGCGCGGTGTAGGCCTGACCGTCGGCGGGATCGGCGAGGTTGGCGCCGACGACGGCGGGGGGGACCCGGCGGACCCCGCGCGCGGCCTTCTCCCACTCGCGCTCGCCCGGGAGGCGGCCCCCGCGCCAGGCGCAGTAGGCGCCCGCGTCGAACCAGCTGACCCCGACGACCGGCGCGAGCTCGCCGCCGAGGCGGGGATCGGCCGCGTGGGCGGCGGCGGGGCAGGCCGCGGCGGCGACGCAGCGCGCATACTCGGCCTGGGTCACCTCGAGGCGGTCGAGGCAGAAGCCGCCTAGGTAGACGAGCTGCGGAGGCCCCTCGGGCGGCGGGCCGTCGGCGCCGAACCAGAAGGGGCCCGGGGCGACGCCGACCATGCCGACGGGGCAGCCGAAGGGGACCGGGGGCGGCGGCGCGGGGGCGGTGGGGTCGGCGGCGGAGGCGCGG
>PHBI01000075.1 GCA_002841945.1 Deltaproteobacteria bacterium HGW-Deltaproteobacteria-14 | reverse complement strand
CGCGCCGGCCGATCCCGCCGCGCCGGCCGATCCCGCCGCGCCGGCCGATCCCGCCGCACCCGCCGATCCCGCGGCGCCCGCCGCACCGGCCGATCCCGGCAACTGAGGTCTCGGCCCCCTCGGCGCGCCACGCGCGCCGAGGGGCGCCCCAACCGCGGAGCGGACTTGGACACGTCGGCCGCGCAGGCACGCGCGGCCGGCGTGCGCCTCTCGGTCCGGCCGCCCAGACGCGATCCGACCGCCCGGCCGCAAGTGCGAAATCGCACTCTGTGGCTTTTTCTGTGTGGGGATATGCGCGAGAGTGTCGCGGCGGTGTGTGCGATTGCCCGGCGCCGGCACTCTCGGGAGATTCGTGCGACCGTTCGATTCGGCGTGTCGCGGCCCGAGGTGCCGCTTCGAGGCGCCGCCACGCCGGCTACGATCAGCCTGCGATGCGCGTGAACGGCCTTCGTTGATAAATCGCAAGGTGCGCCGCTCTGGCTCGACAGTCCAATCGCCGTATGCAAGGATGACTTCGGCTAACCGGTGCAGACGGGTTGGACCGTCACTCCCGGGGAGCGTGCCCGGGGCTGAGTGCGTGTCGGTGATGTTCCGGCGTAAGCGTGAGGGGATGTGGTGTCGAGCCGCTCGCCGTCGCTGCGGCCGTGCCGTCCCGAACGTGGGGATCGCGTGATTCCGGGTACTCGCGGAAGCCGGCCACCGAGAGAGGGAGCAACACCATGACACTGTGTCCATCACTGAGGCAGATCGGGTTGGGGGCGCTCGTCGCATGCTTCGGCCTCGCCGGGGCGTGCGCGTCGGGCGACGCGGGGCCGCAGGGCCCGCAGGGCGAGCAGGGCGATCCCGGCGCCAACGGCGTCGACGGCGCCAAGGGTGACACCGGCGCCAAGGGCGACCCCGGAGAGACCGGGGCCACCGGCTCGCAGGGCGCCAAGGGCGACACCGGCGCCAAGGGTGACACCGGCGCACAGGGTCCGCAGGGGCCGCAGGGCCCGGCCGGCACGGATCTGGTCAACGTGAAGGCCGACGTCCCGCTCGCCCTGATGGGCGAGGTCACGGCGGTCAGCTTCGGGCCGCCCGCGACGGTGTCCTTCAAGATCACCGACGGCTTTGGCCGCGGCGCCATCGGCCTGGAGGCCGGCTCCAGTGGGCAGCTCCGCTTCGGCATGGTCAAGCTCGTGATGGCCGCCGACGGTGGCTGGTCGCAGTGGGTGAGCTACATCACCCGGTCGCGCACCTCGGGCGGCGTCACGGTGTCGCAGCCCAACGTCGAGCGCGGCGATGGGCTCGTCGACAACGGCGACGGCAGCTACGTCTACACCTTCGACGCCGACCTCACGGCGGCGGTCGACGCGGTGACGGGCGCGGCCATCACCTACGAGCCGACCCTGACTCACCGGCTCGCGATCCAGCTCTCCGGCGGCGGGCTCCCGAGCCTCAACGTGACCCACGACTTCGTGCCCAACGGCAGCGACGTGGTGGACACGCGCTCCATCGTCAACGAGGCGACGTGCAACAACTGCCACGGTGAGCTCGTCTTCCACGGCAGCCGCTACAAGACCGACTACTGCTCCGTCTGCCACAACCCGGGCCTCGGCGACACCGCCGGCGTCAAGGTGGACATGGTCAACATGATCCACAAGCTCCACGGCAGCGCGCAGCTCGGGCCGGCCGTCGGCGACAGCTTCACCGGTGACGAGTACTCGGTGGGCAGCCACCACTACGGCGAGATCACCTACCCGCAGAGCGTGATGAACTGCCGCAGCTGCCACGACGGGACCATCGCGTCGACCCCCGACGGCGACGCCTGGGCCACCAACCCGTCGACCGACGCGTGCACCAGCTGCCACGACGCCACGACCTTCACCGGCGCGACGCCGACCCACACCCTCGGGGCACAGCCGGACTCGGCGTGCGGCGTCTGCCACACGCCCTCGCTCATCGCGAAGTACCACGCGACCGAGATCGCGAGCCCGCTCAACCCCGAGCTCCCGACCGGCCTGTCCGACATCAAGTACGAGCTCAAGAGCGCGACGGTGAACGCCGCGGGCGACGCGACGGTGACCCTCGAGATCACCCGCGACGGCGTCGCGATGGACCTCACGACCCTCGCGTCGGACCTGACGGGCGGCCCGAGCTTCCTCCTCGCCTACGCGCTGCCCCAGGGCGACGAGCTCGAGGTCACCGACTTCAACAACCTGCTGAACAGCACCGCCCAGCCGAGCACGGTCTCGCTGGCGAGCCTGCGGACCGCCGGCGCCATCGTCGCCGGCGGCAACGCCGGCGAGTACGTCGCCACCATGACCGGGGCCTTCCCCGACGGCGCGATGCTGCGCGCGGTCGCGCTGCAGGGCTACTTCACCCAGGTCCTGACGGCCGGCAACGTCGCTCGGCACGCGGTCTCGGTCGCGGTCGGCGTCGACGGCGACACCGAGCGCCGGGTCGTCGTCGAGAACTCCAAGTGCCTGGCCTGCCACGAGAGCCTCGAGCTCCACGGCGGCAACCGGGTCAGCGAGGTCGCGGTGTGCGCCATGTGCCACAACCCGAACCTCTCGAGCGGCGGCCGCACGTCGGATCCGGCGAACGTCTCGGCCGCGGTGGCGGCGCTCATCGGCAGCGACCCGCTGCTGTTCCCGGAGGAGCCGCAGAACTTCCGTGACCTGGTCCACGGGGTACACGCGGCGGCGTTCCGCGAGGAGCCCTTCGAGTTCGTCCGCTACCGCAGCAACAACGCCTACTACTACGACTTCTCCGAGGTCACCTACCCCGGCGTCCTCAACCGCTGTGAGACCTGCCACAAGTCGGGGACCTACGAGCTCCCCCTCGACGGTGGCCTGCTCCCCGCGACGGTCTTCACGACGACCGGCGACCCGAACGAGGACCGCGCGGCGGTCAGCGCGGCGCACGCCGGCGTCCCCAACGCGACCGACCTCGTCAACAGCCCCATCTCGGGCAGCTGCTACGTGTGCCACGACAGCTGGCTGTCGGCCGCGCACATGGAGCAGAACGGCGGCGCCATCATGTGGGAGCGCGCGCAGTGGGAGACCGCGAAGCCGGTCGAGACCTGCGAGGTCTGCCACGGGCCGGGCCGCATGGCGGACATCGAGGAGGTCCACGGGGACTGACCGCCGTGAGGGAGCCGTGAGCTGACGCTCGCGGCTCCGTCGACCGCACTCAGGAGCCCGGCCGCTCGCGAGAGCGCGCCGGGCTTCTCTGCGTCTGGGCGCGCGCGGTGCGTTCCCCGTTGAATTCCCCTGCGCGGTCCCCGACACTCGCGCCTCCCCAGGGCGGAGGAAGGACGATGGAGGCGCGGATCGCGGCGGAGCTAGGGCTCACGAAGGGCGGCGTGGCGGCGGTGCTCGCGCTGCTCGGCGAGGGGGCGACGATCCCGTTCATCGCGCGCTATCGCAAGGAGCGGACCGGCGCGCTCGACGAGGTGCAGATCCGCGACATCTCCGAGCGGGCGACGGCGCTGGCGGACCTCGACAAGCGCAAGGACGTCGTGCTCGCCTCGATCCGCGAGCAGGGCGCCCTGACGCCGGAGCTCGAGCGGCGGATCCGCGGGGCGGCGACCCGCGCCGAGCTCGAGGATCTCTATCTCCCCTATCGCCCCAAGCGTAAGACGCGCGCCAGCGTCGCGCGCGAGCGGGGCCTCACGCCGCTGGCCGAGCGGATCCTGGCCCAGCCGCGGCAGGGGGATCCCGCCCGCGAGGCGCGCGCCTTCGTCGATCCGAAGCGCGACGTCCCGGACGCGGCGGCGGCCCTGGCCGGCGCGCGCGACATCGCCGCGGAGGTGGTGTGCGAGCGCGCCGACGTGCGGGCGCTGGCCCGAGACGCCTTCACCCGCCACGGGCGCGTGGCGTCGAAGGCCGTCAAGAAGGCCACCGAGGGCAAGCGCACCCGCTTCGAGGACTACTACGACTACGCCGAGCGCGCCGATCGCGTCCCGTCGCACCGCTACCTCGCGGTCTGCCGGGGCGAGGAGGAGGGGGTGCTGCGGGTGCGCCTCGACCTCGAGGACGCGCGGCTCGTCGAGCAGGTCTTGCGGGTCGCCGGGCACGACCGGCGCTCGGCGTTCTCGGGGGAGCTCGTCGCCGCCGTCGAGGACGGCTACAGCCGGCTCTTGCGCCCGGCGGTCGAGAAGGACGTGCGCGGCGCCCTGAAGGAGCGGGCGGACGCCGAGGCCGTCTCGGTCTTCGCGAAGAACCTCGAGAGCCTGCTGCTCGCGCCGCCGCTCGGTGAGCGCCCGGTCGTCGGGGTCGACCCGGGCTTTCGGACCGGCTGCAAGTGCGCGGCCCTGACGGCGACCGGCGAGCTCGTCGGCCACACCACCATCCACCCCCACACGACCAACGACACCTCCCGCGCCGCGGCCGACCTGCTGGCCCTGATCGATCGCGTCGGCGCCGCCGCGGTGGCGATCGGCAACGGCACCGCCGGGCGCGAGACCGAGGCCTTCGTGCGCGAGGCCCTGCGCGCGGGGGGGCGCTCGGCGGTCCTGGTCATCGCCGTCAACGAGGCCGGGGCGAGCGTCTACAGCGCCTCGGACGTGGCGCGCGAGGAGTTCCCGGACCTCGACCTGACCTACCGCGGCGCCGTGTCCATCGGGCGGCGGCTCCAGGACCCGCTCGCGGAGCTGGTGAAGATCGAGCCGAACGCCCTCGGGGTCGGCCAGTACCAGCACGACGTGCACCAGCCGCTGCTGACCGCCAAGCTCGGGCAGGTGGTCGAGAGCGCCGTGAACCGGGTCGGCGTCGAGGTCAACACCGCCAGCGCGCAGCTCCTCGGCTACGTCGCTGGGCTCGGGGCCGCCGTCGCGCGCGCGGTGGTCGCGCACCGGGCGAGTCGCGGGCGCTTCACGAGCCGCCGCCAGCTGCTCGAGGTGAGCGGCCTCGGCCCGAAGCGCTTCGAGCAGGCCGCGGGCTTTCTCCGGGTTCGTGGCGGGGCACACCCGCTCGACGCGTCCGCCGTACACCCCGAGCGCTACCCGCTCGTCGAGCGGATGGCGCGGGATCTCGGCGCGCGGCTCGAGGCGCTGGTGGGAGACGCTGACCGGGTGGCGCGGATCGATCTCCGCCGCTACGCCGACGGCGAGGTGGGCGAGCCGACCCTGCGCGACATCGCCCAGGAGCTCGCGCGCCCGGGCCGCGATCCGCGCGCGGCGTTCGAGGCGCCGCGCTTTCGCGAGGACGTCCGCACCGTCGAGGACCTCGAGCCGGGGATGGCCCTCGACGGGGTGGTCACCAACGTCACCAACTTCGGCGCCTTCGTGGACATCGGGGTCCACCAGGACGGCCTCGTCCACATCTCCGAGCTCGCCGACCGCTTCGTGCGCGATCCCCACGAGGTCGTCCACGCCGGCCAGCGGCTGAAGGTGCGGGTGCTGTCGGTCGATCTCCAGCGCAAGCGCATCGCGTTGAGCGCCAAGGCCCAGCCTCCCGAACGTCAACATGATTGACGTTCGGGGGGAGGCCGAGCGGGCCGCCGTGGCCCCTGGCGGGCTGCGTGTCAACCGTATTGACGGTTCGCCTGAGCAAGAGTGCTCAATCGGGGCCGCGCGCCTTTTGAATCGCTGACCGCTCGTCCGTCCCCAGATACGCTTTGCTCATCTCGCCGTACACCCTGGAGGGACCCGTGAGACGTCGTATCGTCGGTGTCGCGGTGTGGCTCGCCGCCATGTCGCTCGCCATCCCGACCGCTTCCGCCCGCGATGGAGGGTTCTCGTTCGAGGACGCGGGCTTCCACCTGCTCCACGGGCGCTGGACCGCCATCAGCCCCTTCTTCGGCGTCGGCCCGAGCCAGCTCGGCCGGGCGTCCGAGGGGCTCGACCCGCGCCTGGTCGGCGTGCGCTATAGCGAGCGCAAGGGGCACGTGACCGGGGTCTTCTTCGCGCTGCTCAACTCCATCGCGGGGGGGATGGCCGCGAGCTCGCCCAAGAGCGTCGAGACCTATCGCTCGGGCAACTACATCGTCACCCGCACCACCTACCGCAGCGAGGCCGAGAGGCAGGAGATGCTGCGCCAGACCGCGGCGGCCAACGAGGCGATGCTCGCGGCCGAGGACCAGAGCTACGACTTCGAGGCCTACATGACGAGCCTCCCGGGGGGCGGCGAGGTCTCTGGCTTCAAGCTCAACATGATGTTCGGGGCGGCCTTCGGCGACTACGTCATGCTCGACATCGGCATGGGCTTCGGGAGCGCCGTGAGCCGCTTCGAGCGCGACGGCCGCCAGACGGCGATGCAGTTCTCGTACTGGGGGATGCCGCTCAAGCTGAACGTGGCTGCGGGCCCGCTGCTCATCTGGTTCCAGTGGGATTGGAACTGGCTCGGCGAGTGGACCGGCCACGCCCCAAAGCAGCAGGCCTCCGCGACCACCTACAAGCGCCACAACACCGGCAGCCACGTCGAGCTCGGCCTGACCACGGTCTTGTTCGAGCGGCTCATGGTCCAGGCGAGCGTCGTCACCCCCGAGATCGACTCCCTCGACTTCGGCTTCCGCGCCTCCGTCGGCCTGCGGTTCTAGGAGGTCATCATGAAGACGATGAGATCACTCACCAGCGCGCTCGCGTTCGCCGCCGCCATGGCCGCGGTCGGCCTCGGAGGCGCCCGCGACGCCCACGCTCAGGGGATGTTCGGGGTCGGCGAGATGACCGCCGGGGGCTCGGTCGGCTTCGGCGACCGGCTCGGCGGCGGCGGCTTCGGCCTGTCGGCGCACTTCGAGCTGGCGATGATGGTCGACGAGACCGCCATCGGGAACTGGCTCGGCTTCGAGTTCATCAGCGAGCTCGGCTACGAGAAGTACAAGGGCAAGGATCCGTACAAGGGCGAGTGGACCATGGGCCCGCTCATCCTCGACCTGCAGCTCGGCTTCCCCTTCACGATCTTGCACATCGGCGACGGCGGCCCCGGGACGACCCTCGTCTCGCTCGGGCTCGGGGCGGGGCTGAGCGCTCAGCACATGTACGGCTACCTCCGGGCGCGCATCCTGACGGCGATCACGGAGACGGCCTACCTCGAGCTGATGGGGCGCTGGACCCCGGCCGAGGCGAGCGCCGACGGCACCGACCACACCGGCCTCGCGGTCTACCAGCTGCGGCTCTCGACCTACTTCGCCCTCAACGAGGACCTGAACCTCCAGGTCTTCGCGGAGTGGACCCCGGTGGACCGCACGCGGGTGGGCGACGAGGACCCCACCAACATCGCCCACGCGCCTCCCGAGACGACGACCAACTTCCAGAACGTCGTCCGCATCGGCGTCGGCGTCGTGTTCTGAGCCTCCCCCGGCCGGGCGTCACGCGGCGCCCGGCCGGCCGCCGCTCACGGTGAGCTGCTCTCGCCGCGGTGATCGCCTGTCGACCTCGCCCACGCCATCTGACACGATGCCGCGCGCCCCGCCGCGACGGCGGGCCGGAGACCCGCCGGGAGCCATGTCGGCCGAACCCCACCCAGCGACAACGTCGCGCTCGACCGCACGCCGGCGCGCGTAGCCGATGAGCGCCCTCGCCGTCGTCACCGGCGCCCTCGTGCTGGTCCTCGCGCTGTACGCGGCGGGACTCTACGCCGCCGCCGCCGCCTTCATCCTGTCACGGCTCCGGGCCCCGCGACGGCGCCGCGCACCCGCCGCGTCCGCCGCCCCCGACGTCGCGATCACCGTCCTCGTGCCGGCCCGCGACGAGGGCGCGATGGCGGTGCGCGTGGTGCGCTCGCTGCTCCGCCAGGACACCCCGGCGGCGGTCGCGATCCAGCTCCTCGTCAAGGACGGCGACGACACCTCGTGGCCGCATCTCCTGGCGGCGTTCCCCGCCGCGCGCCCTGGCACACCTCGATCGAGACTCGGGCCTCCACCGGTCGATCGGCGGCCTGGGACGTCGCCCCAGGGCCTCGCGGGCTCGGCTCTGGAGCGAGGTCTCGGCGACGGCGCGCGCTCGGTCGTCCTCCTCGACGCCGCCTCGGGCTACGCCGGCCCGCGCCGGGTCACCGTCGAGCTCTGCGGCGTCGAGGGCAAGGCCGACAAGATCGACGCGGTCCTCCAGCGCGTCACGACCCCGCTCACGGCGATCCTCGACTGCGATCACCAGGCCCACCCGAGCTGGCTCTCCTCGGCCACGGCGCGCATGGCCGCCGCTGGCGCTCGCGTCGTGCAAGGGCGCCGCCACGCCCTCGCCGCCGGCGGCCTCTTCTCGCTGTGGGACTCGCTCCATCAGCACGTCGGCTGCGAGCTCTTCAACGCGGCCTTCGATCGCGCTGATCTCTCGGTCTTCGTCACCGGCACGACCTTCGTGATCGACACGGCGCTCCTCGTGCGCCACCCGCTGCGCCCGTGCCTGACCGAGGACACCGATCTCAGCTACACCCTCTTCATGGCGGGCGAGCGCGTCGTGGCGGATCCCGACGGTGGCTCCGACGAGGAGGTCTCGCCGGATCTCTATAGCTTCCTCGCGCGCCGGCGCCGCTGGGCCAACGGGCACACCGAGGCGTTTCTGCGCCACCTCCCCAGCCTCGCCGGCGCCCCGCTGCGGCTGCGCGATCGCGTCCAGTTCCTCTTCCACGGGCTTCACTACCTCATCGCCGCGGCCGTCATGGTCCTGCACCTCGTCATCGGCGCCATCATCGCGCTGGCCTTGCCCGCCGGGGCGGTGCTCGGCGCGCTCGCGGTCGGGCTGGGAGCGGCGATCGCGGTCGCGCGGACCCAGCGGACGCGCGGCTGGGGGGCCCGCCTGTCCGAGGTGGCGGTGGTCACCGGGTGGTTTCTCCCCGCGGCCCTGATGCTCGCCACCGCGGTCGTCGCCTGGCTCGGTCAGGCGCCGGTGGAGCTGGCGCTGCCGCTCCCCGCGCCGCTGCTCGCCGTCGGCCTGGTGGCGCTGCTCGCCCCGTTGGTGGTGCAGCTCGTCGGGCTCTTCGGCTTCGGGCTCCTCACCGAGACGACCCTGGTCGCGGTCGTCTTGACCTACCCGGTGGCGTTCTATCTCGACCTGGCGGGCGCGCTGCTCGGCCTCACGGACTTCGTCGCCGGGCGGGGCCAGTGGCAGGCCGTCGCGCGCGCTCCGACGCTCGCCGCGCGCCGCGCCCCCTCGTCCGCCGGCGGGTCGCGCGCGGGCGACCTCTTCACCGCACACGGCGCGGCGATGCGGGCGTTCATCGCCGAGCGTCCGCCGCAGCTGGCGTTCGCGGCCGACGGCGCCGAGGCCGTCACCGCGGCGCTGGGCGAGCGGCCGCGCGCGGCGTCGCCGCCAGGCCCCGCTCAGGCCCCGGCCGCGGCGACCGCGGACGCCGGGATGACCCCGGTCGTCGGCATCCCCGAGAGCTGGCGGCTGCGCGCGCTGCTCGCGCTCCTGTGGAGGACCTTCACGATGACGCTGCCCCGCCGGCGCGCTCCGGTGCGCCTCGTCCTCTGGCTCGGGCTGCTCGCGCTGTTCGTCGCGGGCTTCGTCGCCAGCCGCGCCTCGCGCCTGACCGTCGCCGCCGCGGACTGCCAGGCGCTCGCCCACGACGCCGATCCCTGGATCGTCCCGCCGGACGTCATCCCCGGCTACTGCGAGAGCCCCGCTGCCCCGGAGGGGAGCCGGTGGTCGCGCCGCCGCGGCAGCTTCGAGCCGGTGCGGGTCGACCCTCTCGCGCCGCCGGATCCCGCCTACTGGGAGCGCCTCGACACGACCTTCGAGTGCAACCTCGCCCGCTTCGCCCCGGCCAACGTCACCCCGGCCGCGGGCGGCGGCGTCGATCTCGTCCTGCGCGCGGAGCAGAGCGGCGACCGCGCCTACACCGCCGGCTCGATCGCGAGCGGGGACGGCCCCGACGCCCGCTATTCCTTCGGTCGCTTCGAGGTGGTGATGAGGGCGGCGCGCGGCTCCGGTCTCATCTCCGCGTTCTTCCTCCACCGCCGCGACCCGTGGCAGGAGATCGACGTCGAGGTGCTCGGCCGCGATCCCACCAAGCTGCTGCTGAACGTCTACTTCAACCCCGGCGAGGCCGGCGCCCCCTACAACTACGGCTACCAGGGCACGCCGGTGCTGGTGGACCTCGGCTTCGACGCCGCCGCGGCGTTCCACACCTATGCCATCGAGTGGGACGTGGACGAGCTCCGGTGGTTCGTCGACGACCGCCTGGTGCATCGCCGCCGCGCCGGCCGGCCGACGCCGATCCCGAACCTCCCGATGCGCCTCTACGCGAGCCTCTGGCCCATCTGCTCGGAGGCGCTCGCCGGGCCGATGACCGAGGCGCTGCCTGCGTCGGCGACCCTCCGCTCGATCACCGTCTACCGTCGCAGCGACAGCGCGCTCTACCCCCTCTGGCACCTCTACGACGGCCTGCTCGGCGACGGCCCCACCGGCCCGGACCCCGCGCCCCGCGTGTGGCAGGACGAGGCCGAGTGGCTGAAGCGCTGAGTCAGAGGCGCCAGCACGAGACGTAGAGATCCCGCCACACGAGCGTAGCCGGTCGGCCGGTCGCGCCCTCGAGGGCCTCGCGCAGCTGCGGGATCGGCGCGTACACGAAGACCGTGTGCCCCGCCGGTAGGCTCCCTGGCGGCCACGCGCCGCCCCCGGCCTCGGCCTCGGCGAGCGCCTGGTCGATCACCGAGGCGCGGTCGGGGTGATCGAGCAGCACGAAGGTCGCGTCGGGGCCGACCATGGTCGCCAGGGCCAGGAGGTTTCCCGGGTGGTGCCGCTCGCGGTCGCCGACGACGAGCGGCTGCGCGCTGGCGTTCACCGCGGCGGCCACGTGCGGGACCCCGGCGCTCAGCGCCCGCGTCCACGGCACCGCGTCCCCCGTCGTGCGCACGGCGCTCGCGACCATCACCCCGAGGACGAGCGCCACCAGCGCGCGTCGCACCCCGCGTCGCGGGACGCTCGCGAGCGCCCAGGCGACCGCCACGAGCACCGCCAGGAGCGCCGGGAAGAGGTAGCGCGTCGAGAACGAGCGGACGCCGCCGACGGCGAGGTCCGGCACGACGAGCACGCCGATGGGCACGACGACCAGCAGGATGACGAGCGCGCGGGTCTGGCGCGGGCCGCGCCGTCCGAGCCGCGCGAGCGCCGCGACCACGCCCGCGCAGGTCAGAGCGACCGCGCCCCACGCGACCGACCCGGCGATGACCGGCCACAGGTCGAGGATCGGTCGGCTGACGTTGCTCGCCAGGGTCGCGAGGACCTCTCCGCGCGGGACGATGATGGTCCGCGACCACGCCATCGACGCCTGAAACGCCTCCATGTGCTCGGCGAGGAGCACCGCCCACGGCGTGAACAGCGCGGCGCTGCCGAGCAGCGCGAGCGCGGCGGAGAGGCCCTCGCGGGTCACCCGCCCGCGGGTGCGCAGGGCGACGTAGAGCACGTGCGCGGCGATGACGGCGACGTGCGAAAACGAGGTGTAGAGGCCGAGCGCCGTCACGACCGCGTAGGTCGCCCAGGCGCGGACCCGGGCGGCGCGGGTCGCGGCCGCCGTGGACACGCGGAGCGCCCTCAGGAGCGCGGCGGTCCCGGCCAGGATCCACACGCTCCACAGGCTGTACTCGCGGGCCTCTTGCGCATACAGCACGACGAACGGCGAGGCGGCGAGCAGGGCGATCAGCAAGCTGCGCGCTCGCTCGGCGACGACGGCCTCGGCGGCTGGAGGACCTCGCGGCCCGAAGAGCTCGCGCCCGAGCCAGGCGGCCGCCCACAGCGCCAGCAGGCTCAGCACCACCGACAGGGCGCGCAGGGCGCCGATGTCGTCGCCGAACGCCCCCATCCAGAGCCGCGCCAGCACGTAGTAGGCCGGCGGGTGCTGGGGCTCGTCGCGCGCCAGGCCGCGCGCCGTGTCGACAGCGTCCCGGTCGGGGTCGAGGCGCTGGAAGGCCAGGATCTCATCCCGAGACACCGGCCGGCCGGTGTACAGCGCGGCGATCCACTCGCTGCTCTGGTGCCCGGCGGCGAAGATCCGCGTGTAGACCTCGTCGTGCCAGACCGGCTTGGTGTCGATGCCCCAGCAGCGCGCGCCGATCCCGACCGCGACCACGAGCATCAGGGCGGCGAACGTCCAGCGCCGCGACGCGCTCGAGGGCGTCACGCGGCGGTCCGTTGGGGTCGTCTCGGGGGCGTTCACGAGCGCACCCTTAGATGCCCGTCGGCGAATTGACAACCCTCTCGCCGCGCGGACGGCGCGTCACCGCCGGGCGCCTCTCGGCGCCCCGTTTTTCACCACGGAGGTGACGGAGATCACCGAGGAGGGTCGGCGCGAGCCGCCGCGAGGCTCGGCCCGCTCTCGGTGTCGTCCGCGCCCTCCGAGGTGGACATCCCCTCTGAAGATCGCGCGTCGTGCCTGGCTGATCGGCTCTGTGCCTAGGCGACGTGCCTGCGCGCGTGGTCGACCGGGCGCCAGTCGTCGAGCTCGACCATCGGGAAGACGGGGTGCTCCATCTCGAAGCCCTTCACGAGGTCGAAGTCGGTGATCCCCTCGGTGCGCGCGTAGAGCGTCAGGCGGTTCTCGGCCAGGAAGTAGAGCCGGAACGGGAAGAAGCTCTTCACCACGCAGATGTCGGCTCGCCACGGGTTGAGCCCGAGGTCCCGGTAGAACCCCGGCTTCATCACCAGCGGCGGCCCCTCGGTCACGGCGAGCTGCACGTGGCCGAGGTCGAGCAGGACGACCCGGCCGTAGCCCTCGAGGCGGACCTTGTTGGCGAGGCGCCCCCGCACCGCCAGCGGCGGGTTCAGCTCGGGCTGCAGCCGGCCGCCGACCTCGGTCGCGACCGCCGCGCCGAGCGGCTCGTCCCACAGCGCCTCGACGACCACGGCGTCGCGGATCGGCGCGAAGCTCGTCAGATCCTGGGCCTCCGCCAACAGCGCCGCGACCAGCCGCGGGTTCTCCCCGGTGGCGCCGGCGCCGACGACGTCCGACACGTCGCTCACGCAGGCCGTCCCGAGCTTGCGTCGCGTCGTGGCAGCCCGGACCTTGGCGATGGCCTCCGACGCGGTCGGTGGGGTCGGCAGCCCGTGGTGGCGGACCGCCCACGCCGCCTCGGCGAGCTCGTCCGCGAGCCGCTCGGCGAGTGCCTGGTCGCCGTCGGTCACGACGTGCACGCTCCACCCGAGCGCGGGGTGGTCGTTCCACAGGTGGCACATGAAGAGGCTCGTATCGAGCACCCGCGCCAGCCGCTCCATGCGTCGCATCCGCTGGAAGATCCCGCGCATCGGCGGCAGGAAGTCGAGGGTCAGCCCGCCCCCCATCACCATCGGCAGGCTCCGCCACGCGCTCGTCGGCCGCGTCCGCCCGCGCAGCGCCTCGATCAGCATCTTGCCGGCGCGAAAGCCCGTCTGCGCGTGGTCGCGGTGCGGGTTGGTGCGGTACGCCGCGATGATGTCCGCGTAGCGCTCCGTCCGGTCGGTCACCTGGGCGTGGAGATCCAGGCTGATCGCGACCTTCACGTCCGGGCCGACGACCTCGCGCACCGCGGCGAGCAGGTCACCGTCGGGATCGACGGTGCCCTCGGCGCCCATCGCGCCGTGCAGCGAGAGCATCACCCCGTCGAGCGGCCCGGCGGCGCGCAGATCGGCGACCAGCCGGTCGCGCAGCGCCTCGAAGCAGGCCCGTGACAGCGGCCCCGCGGGGATCGTCCAGGCGCTGAACAGCGGCACCGCCTCGACCTCGCCGAGGCCGTGCTGCCTCACGGCGCGGCGAAAGCCCGACAGCTCCGCGCTGCGGATGAAGCCGCGCGCCTCGTAGCCGAAGCGACCGGTGGCGCGGTGCAGGGCGTCAGCCTCGAGCCAGTGGGTGCGGTGGAAGTCGGCGAGCTCGGTGTGGACCGGGGAGAGCGAGTTCGTCTCCTGGGCGACCCGGCCATAGGCGATACGGAGCGTCTTGGACATGGCTGCAGGCTCCTGAATAGACTGCGAGATCGGTTTGGCTAGAACGGCAGCGCGCGACGGACGCGGTCGCGGGCGCGGCCGAGGCGCTCGAGGGCGCCGAACACCTGGTCGCCGTAGCGGTCGACGAGCTTCTGGACGAGGCCGTCGCCCTGGGTGCTCGTCAGGTCGACGTCCCCGCCGTCGGGGCCGTACATCCCCTCCATGACCTTGAGGACCTCGTGCGCGACGAGCCCCTTGACGGGGACCTTGGCCATCAGCCCGTAGACCGCGGCCTCGCCCTCGCCGGCGAGCTCGGGGTGGGCGCGGACGTGCGCGACGGCGGCGCGCATGTCCTCGAGGTAGGTCGCGACCACCGGCGCGTTGTTGGCGTTGACCGAGCAGTGAACGCTCGGCGGCTTCTGCTGCCGGTCCATCGCCCAGCCCCGGGCGGCGAGCTGGTCCGCGACGGCGTAGAGGTCGACCGCCGGGTCGTCCGACGCCCAGGCCACGATGGTCGACTCCGGGCGGCCGAGGACTCGCAGCCCGTCGATGCCCGCGATGCCGGCGCGCAGGGCCTCGGCGGCGTCCCACGCGGCGCGGGCCAGGCGCAGATACCCGTCTTCGCCCATCGCGTTGACCGACGCCCAGGCGGCCGCGATCGAGCCACCGGGGCGGGTCCCGGGGAGGCTGGGCGACACGTAGATGCCGCCGGACCAGGCCGTCTCGACGAAGAACTGGTGCCGCAGATACGACATGTCGCGGTACACGATGACCGAGGCGCCCTTGGGGGCGTAGCCGTACTTGTGGAGGTCCGCCGAGATGCTCGTCACGCCGGGCACGCGGAAGTCCCAGACCGGCATCGGTATGCCCAGGCGCTCGAGCCACGGCAGCATGAAGCCGCCGAAGCACGCGTCGACGTGGAACGGGAGCTTCAGCTCGGCGGCCAGCGCCCCGATCTCCGGGATCGGGTCGACCGTCCCGTGGGGGTACTGCGGCGCCGACGCCGCCAGCATCACCGTGTTGCGGTCGACCAGCCGGCGCATCGCCTTCACGTCGACGCGGCCGTCGGCGTCCACCGGCGCGACCTTCTTCTTCACGCCGAAGTAGTGCGCGGCCTTGTCGAAGGCGACGTGGATGGTCTCGGGGACCACCATGTTGGGGCGCAGGACCCAGGGCCGCTTGCGCCGCGCCCGGTCGCGGTAGGTCTTGACCGCGAGCAGCAGCGACTCGGTCCCGCCGGAGGTCATCGTGCCGACCGCGCTGTCTGGCCCGTGGAGCATCCCGGCGGTCATCTGGACGACCTCGTGCTCCATGCGCTTGAGGCTCTTGAACGCGATCGGGTTGAGCGCGTTCTTCGCCATGTAGAGGTTGTGCGCGCGCTCGCACACGGCGTGGTGCTCGTCGCCGGCCCAGTAGACCATCGACCAGGTGCGCCCGCCGCGGAAGTCGGCGTCTTCCCCCGCGAAGCCCGCCATCTCGGCGAGCAGACCCTCGTGCTCGCGCCCCTCGCCGGGGATCGTCAGTCGCTCCATCTTGGCCTCCATGGTCCGCGGGCAATATATTGAATGCGCGTTCAGTAAAAAACAAGAGGCGATCCGGCTGGCGCGCCGTTTTTCGTGCGGCCAACGCGGGCCGACTTCCCCGACTGCCCCGACTTCAATTGACTCGGAACTCCCCGACGACTAAGCCACGGGGCAGGGCGTGACTCGCATTCGAGTCATCGCCGCCTCGCCAACCGGGAGCTGATCATGAAGGTCGGGCTCGTCGCCGTCATCCCCACGCTCCTCGCCGGCCTGCTCCTCACGAGCGGCTGCGACTCGTCCTCCGGCGCCTCGTGCGACGGCGTCGACTGCGCCGGGCACGGCAGCTGCTTCGTCAACGGGTCGGAACCGGTGTGCGTGTGCGAGGCGGGCTACCTCCCGTCGCAGCTCGAGTGCGTGGCCATCTCGTGCGAGGGCCTGGCCTGCGAGCACGGCGCCTGCGCGATCACCGCCACCAGCGTCCGCTGCGCCTGCGCCCCCGGCTGGGCCGGCGAGGCGTGCGACACCTGCGCCTTCGGCTTCGAGCCCGACGGCGACCGCTGCGTCGCCGTCGCCGACCCCTGCGACCCCAACCCCTGCAACGGCCACGGGACCTGCGCCGACGACGCCGGCGTCCCGGTGTGCACCTGCGCGACCGGGTGGTCCGGCCCCGCCTGCGCCAGCTGCGCCCCCGGCTGGACCCGCGACGGCGCGAGCTGCCTCGACCCATGCGCGGACGCCCCCTGCGACGCGTCGCCGTGCGCCCACGGCACCTGCAGCTGCGACGGCGCCGCCGGCGGCGTCGCCTGCGCCTGCGACGACGGCTGGGCCGGCCCCCTGTGCGACCGCTGCGCCGACGACCGCTTCCCCGTAGGTGACGCCTGCGTCCTCGGGGGCCCGCCGTGCAACGACGTCGCCTTCCGCTACAGCGCCCCCAGCGCCACCTCGGTCCGGGTCGCCGGCGACTTCACCGATCCCCCGTGGAGCGTGCCGGACTCGCCCGCCATGACGAAGGGCGCCGACGGCGTCTGGAAGGCGACCGTCACCCTCGATCATGGCGCCCAGGTCATCTACAAGTTCGTCATCAACGGCGGCGAGGTGTGGGCCTCGGATCCCGCGAACCCGGTCACGGTCGACGACGGAAACGGCGGGTTCAACTCGGTCCTCCAGGTCTGCTCGACCCAGTGCCATCCGAACCCGTGCTACGACGGCGCCTGTAGCCGCCACGCCAGCTCGTGCGGCTGCGACGACGCCACCGGGACCGCCGTCTGCGAGTGCCTGCCCAACTACCAGGGCGACACCTGCGCCGACTGCGCCAGCGGCTACACCCGCGAGGGCGACGCCTGCGTCGCGCACGCCGAGTGCGGCGACGTGGCGGCCTTCGACTGGCGCGACGCCGTGATGTACTTCGCCCTCGTCGACCGCTTCTACGACTCGGACGGCGTGGTCACCCCGGTCGCGGGCGCCACCGGCGACAACGGCCGCGGCACCAGCGGCCAGTACGAGGGCGGCGACCTCGCCGGCGTCACCGCGAAGCTCGGCTACCTGACCGACCTCGGCGTCACCGCGCTGTGGATCACCGCCCCTTACGACAACCGCGACCTCGCCGGCGCGGGCCTCAACGACGACAAGATGTACTCGGCCTACCACGGCTACTGGCCGTCCCCGGCCAACATCAGCTACGCCAACCCCGACGCCCCGACCCCGACGCCGCTGGTCGAGCCGCGCATCGGCGACGCCGACGCCCTCCACGCCCTCGTCACCGCCGCCCACGGCGCCGCCAGCGCCGACGGGCACGGCGTCAAGGTGCTCTTCGACTACGTCATGAACCACGTCGACGGCGCCTCCGGTCTCGCCGCCGCCAACGCCGACTGGTTCACCGACAACGCCGGCCAGACGCCGCTGTGCGCCCCCAACAACTGGTGGGACGACCCCTACTGGGGGACGCGCTGCGCCTTCGCGCAGTATCTACCGGCCTTCGACTTCGCCAAGGCGGCCCCGCGCGACTGGTCGGTCGCCGACGCCGTGTGGTGGGCCAAGACCTTCGACATCGACGGCTACCGTCTCGACGCCATCAAGCACGTGCCGCTCGCCTGGCTCACCCAGCTGCGCGCGCGCCTCGCCGCGACCTTCGCCGCCCCCGACGGCGACCGCTTCTACCTGGTCGGCGAGACCTTCGACTACTTCGATCGCGACCTGCTCAAGAAGTACATCCAGCCCGACACCATGCTCGACGGGCAGTTCGACTTCCCGTTCAAGCGCCACCTGTGCGAGGCGGTCTTCCACGGCGGCCTCGACACCCTCGCCACCTGGCTCGCCGACAACGACTACTACTACGACGTCGACGGCGCCTCGAAGCGCTCGCTGATGACCACCTGGATCGGCAACCACGACATCCCGCGCGCCATCCACTTCGCCTCGGGGCAGATCCCCGAGTGTACCCAGGGCAGCGACGGCTCGAACGGCTGGACCACCGACTACGACCAGCCCGCCGACGCCGCCCCCTACGAGCGCCTCGGCGTCGCCTTCGCCGTGATGCTCACCAACCCCGGCATCCCGCTCATCTACTACGGCGACGAGATCGGCCTCGCCGGCGGCGGCGACCCCGACAACCGCCGCCCGATGCCGTGGAACGACGCCGACCTCAACGCCCACCAGCTCGCCCTGCGCGCCGCCGTCGCCCAACTCGCCCAGGTCCGCGGGGCCCACAAGGCGCTCACCCGCGGCGCCCGCACGACGCTGTCGGTGACCGCCGACACCTGGGTCTATCGCATGGGGGGCTGCGCGGCCGGGACCAAGGACGTCGTGGTGGCGATCAACCGCGGCGACACCCCGGCCACCGTCAGCGTCCCCACCGGCACCTACACCGACCTGCTCGCCGCCGCGAGCCAGGCCGGCGGCGATCTCACCCTCGCGGCGCGCAGCTACCGCGTCCTGCAGCTCGAGTGATGCCCGCCTCCAGCCAGCATATCTCACCATCTTCCGGCTGCGAGCAGCGGATACCCGGGAGCTGCGCCCCCGCGCCCCGCCATGGTGGCGTTCTCCCGCCGCCGGCCTGCGGAGTACGCCCGGTACACCTCAGCCGGCTCTGGTCCGAGCACGCCGATATCACCTACGTCTCCTTGCTCTCGCTCGAAATCTGGTGAGATATGCTGGCTAGCGCCGTCGACTGCATCGACGCGTGGGTCGTCCACCTCCACGCGTACCCGCCCGAGGGGCTCACTCCGCCGGACCACCACGACCTCGAGCAGCTCGTCGCGGCGGCCCGCGCGCTCGCGAGCCACGTCGATCGCCAGGTCGTCATGCGCGACGAGGACGAGCGCACCTACCTGATCATCGCCCTGGCGCGGCTCCTGCGCCGCTACGCCGAGCGCCACGAGGGGGGGCGCCAGCGCGAGCGCTCACACCTGAACGGGGTCCGCGGCCAGGCGCTCGAGCTCGAGGACCGGGTCCGCCAGGCCTTCCCCGGGCGCCCGTTCCCCGACGCGCCGCACGAGGTCCTGACCGCGGTCGCCGCGCGCTTCGAGCTGCCCCCTCCCGAGCGCATGCCGGGCCAGCTCGGGCTCTTCTGATGGCCGCCACCCGCGACGTCCCCGGCGCCCTCGGGGGGAGCCGGATCCTCGAGGTCCCGGAGGTCGCCGCCGAGGTGGCCGCGCTGCGCGCGCTCCTCGCTGGGCCCGGGCCGAAGCTCCTCGAGATCGGCTTCGACCACGGCCGCCGCCTCACCTCGACCGCCCAGGCGAGCCCCGGCTGGACCGTCATCGGCCTCGAGGTGCGCGCGCGCCGCGTCGCCGAGCTGCGCGCGTGGGCTGTCGAGCGCGGGCTCCCGAACCTCCACGTGTTCCGCCTCGACGCCCGCGCGGTCCTCGCCGGGGCGCTCCCCGCGGCGTCCCTCGACGTCGTGGAGGCGCTCTTTCCGACCCCGTGGCCCGAGGGCAAGGCGCGCCGCCGGCTGCTCGTGACCCCGGAGTTCCTCGGCGACGCCGCGCGCGCGCTGCGCCCCGGGGGGCTCTTGCACCTCGCGACCGACGTGGCGTGGTACGCCGAGCTGGTGGACGCCGCGCTGGCCACCGCGGCGGGGATCCTCCCGGTGGCGCCGCCCGACGCCCTCGCGACGCTGCGCCCCCCGTGCCCGCAGCAGTCCCGGCGCGAGTGGAAGTGCGAGCGAGACGGCCTCGCGGTCTATCGCGCCCTCCGCGTCCGCGCCTGAGGCCGATCCCACGGCGCTCCCACATCGGCGCCCGGCGTCTTGAAGCGGCGCCGGCGTTTGCCAACCCTGTGCCCAGCCGCGCGCAGCGCCGTGGTGAATCAGCCGGCCACCGCCCCGGAGGGCATGTGACTTACGCAACGACGGGACGCCTCGGCGTCGGGATGATGTGCCTCGCGCTGGTCGCGTGCGACAGCGCCGGCGCCGGCGCGCCGGCCGACGGGGACACGACGCAGTGCGTCACGGAGCCCTATCAGGGCTGCTACGACACCGACATCTACTGGTTCGACTCCTGCGGTCAGCGCGCCGCGGTGGCCATCGCCTGCAACGAGCCCGCGGTCTGCGTCGCGGGCGGCGACGGCACCCCGAGCTGTGTCGACCCGACGGTCTGCACACCAGCGGCCACCCAGCGCTGCGACGGCGGCGACGTCTACGCCTTCGACTCCTGCGGCGCCAAGGGAGCGCTGGTGGCGGACTGCGCCGCGGACGCCCCGTGCGTCCCCGACGGCGGCGGGCCCGGGGTGGCGAGCTGCCCGGCCGCGACGGGCTGCACGGACCAGTACGACTGCGAGGGCGACCAGTACTGCGACACGGCGACCGGAGCGTGCCTCGCCCAGGTCTGCGAGCCCTTCACCCGGGTCTGCGTCGCCGGTGAGGTCCACGACTGCGCCAGCGACGGCGGCAGCTCGACCCTCGTCGCGACCTGCTCCGGCGGCCGGCGCTGCGTCGACCACCCCGGTGGCGCGCAGTGCAAGTGCGTCAGCGCCGACCGCGTCGCCTGCGACGACGACGACGTCTACTACTTCGACAGCTGCGGGACGCGCGAGCAGCGCAGAGAGAACTGCAGCGCCCCCGAGGTCTGCGTCGAGAGCGGCGACAGCGCCGACTGCGCGGTCCCGACGACGTGTACGACCAACCAGCAGTGCCAGCCCGCCGAGTGGTGCGACGTCGCGAGCGGCGTGTGCAAGCCCGACGTCTGCACCTACGGCGTCTCGACCTGCGCCGAGGGCGAGGTCGTTCAGTGCCACGTCGACGGGAGCCGGCTCGACGTGCTCGACACCTGCACCGGCGGCGAGGCGTGCGTCGCCAACGCGAGCGGCGCCCAGTGCAAGTGCGTCAACGAGGGCGCGCGTGGGTGCTACGACGGCGACGTCTACAACTACGACTCCTGCGGCGTCCGCGGCCCGAAGGCCGAGAACTGCGGCGCGCCCGAGGTGTGTACCGAGGTGGACGGCGCCGTCGACTGCGGCCTCCCGCCGGTCTGCAGCTCCGACGCCAGCTGTTACGCGGGGCAGTGGTGCGACGTCGCCACCGGCGCGTGCCGCCTCGACGTCTGCGCCTCCGGCCCCAAGGCCTGCAACGGCCAGGCGGTTCAGCAGTGCGCGCCGAACGGCAGCGCGCTCGTGATCACCGACACCTGCGTCGGCGGTGAGGTCTGCGTCCCCGCCGGCGCGTCGGAGGCCCAGTGCAAGTGCGTCGACGCGGGCGCCCGCGGCTGCTACGACACCGAGATCTACCACTACGACTCGTGCGGCGTCCGCAAGACCCTCTTCGCGTACTGCACCGCCCCCGAGATCTGCCAGGTCGGCGGCGACGGTCAGCCCTTCTGCGCCGAGCCCATCACCTGCGCGGCGGACAGTCAGTGCGCGAGCGGTGGGTACTGCGACCAGAATTTGTGCGTCGCACAGGCGTGCTCGCCCTTGTCGCGCAAGTGTGATGGGTCTGGTGTTGTGCAGTGCAACGCGCGCGGATCCGGGTGGGAGTCGTACGACAGCTGCGTCGGCGGCGAGGTCTGCACCGGGGGCGCGGCGGCCCACTGCGCGTGCACCGCCAACGCGTACCTCGGGTGCTGGAAGGGGAACGTCGAGCGCTTCGACAGCTGCGGCAACCCGACGAGCGTGGCCGACAGCTGCCCGTCGATCGCCCCGTGTTCGGAGCGGCCGACCGGCCCCGAGTGCCGCTCCATCGAGGCCTGCGACGGTGACGGGGACTGCGCGGCGGACGAGCACTGCGAGCTCGAGGCGTGCCTGCCGCGGGTGTGTACCGCTGGCGAGCGCTTCTGCGAGGGCCAGACCATCCGCGAGTGCAACGCCAACGGATCCGACAGCGCGGTCGTCACCGACTGCGGCGCGGGCGAGCTGTGCGGCGTCGGCGCGAGCGGCCCGGAGTGCGGCTGCGTCGCGGCGGCCTCGGTCGGCTGCGGCGCTGACGGCAACGTCCACAGCTTCGACTCGTGCGGGCAGGAGGGCGCCGTGCTGCAGGCCTGCGCGAGCCCGCTGACCTGCGTCACCACCGGCGTCGGCGCGACCTGCTCGGACGCCGCCTCCTGCGGCGATGACTGCGTCTGCGCGAGCTCCGGCGCGCTCGGCTGCTACTTCGGCGACGTGTACGCCGTGACGACGTGCAACGAGCCGGCGTCGCTCGTCGAGGACTGCCCGGGGCAGATCACCTGCAACTCCGTCGGCGGCGCCCCGGCGTGTCGCAGCTCCGTCGCCTCGGCGAGCGCGCCCTACTACGAGCGCTCGTGCGGCCTGGTGCATCAGATCGAGCACCCGACGACCCTCGACGGCGACTGCCGCTGCTCGAACAACCGCGTCCCGAGCGCCGGGATCCGCGAGTGCGTCAGCGCCCAATACCTCGACCCGGCGGTGTCGTTTGGCGCCGGCCCGCGCGTCCGCCCCCTGGCCCAGCCCCACATCAACGGCGGCCTCTTCGACGCCGCGGCGCGCGAGCTGATCGTCGGCGTCGACTGGTCCTCGTCGGCCCACCCGAGCTCCGGCCTCGTCCTCGCCGTCAACGTCGACAGCGGTGATCGCCGCGTGGTCTCGGGCGGTTACGAGGACGCGGCCGGCGCCTTCACCGAGATCGGCTCCGGGCCGAGCCTCCGCAAGGTCATCGACGTCCGCCGCGGCCCCGACGGGAAGCTCTACGCCGTCAGCGTCGCCGGCACGAGCACCACCCTCGAGATCGTGCGCGTCGACCCCACGACCGGCGCCCGCACCGTCGCCTGGCGCGCGCAGGACGCGGCCTTCGGGCAGTGCCCGAGCGGCGACCCGGCGCGCCTCGGGGTCCAGGTCAACGACCGCGGCTTCGCCGTCGACGACCAGGGCCGCTTCTACCTCGGCTTCACCAACACGAGCGCCTACGGCGAGGGCGTCGGCGTCGTCCGCGTCGCCGCCGACGGCGCCTCCTGCGCCTTCGTGACCCGCTCGGGGTCGCAGCCCCTCAACACCTACGCCGGCGTCGACGTCGGCGCGGGCTACGCCTTCGACCGCGGGCGCTACCAGGGCTTCGCGCTGAAGGACGGCGCGCTGTGGGCCATCCAGAGCGCCTACCTGTCGCTGGTCGAGGTCGACCTCGCGACCGGCGACCGGACCCAGGTCTCGAGCGCGTCGACCAGCACCGGCGTCATCGGAGGCGGCCCGACCAACGCCTCCGGCATCGGCCAGCGCTGGGTCGTGTGGGACGAGGCGCGCGGCCTGTGGTGGGCGTCGGGGGCGAACAATCGGCGCGTCCTGACCGCCATCGACCCCGCGACCGGCGACCGCACCGAGGCCTACTGCCTGGCGTCGAACCCCGACCGCCCGTGGCGGGAGCTCTGCCTCGGCGGCGCGCTCATCGCCGGCTACCAGAACGAGGGCGGGATGTGGCTCGACCCCGCCAGCGGCGACCTCCTGATCGCTCACGAGAACTTCTCCATCGTGCGCGTCGACGTCGTCCACGGAAACTCGATGCGCATCTCGTTGTAAGGGTCCCAAGTCCGCACAGGAACAGCTCAACATCCTGGCCGGCGGATCCAACCCGCTGGGCGGCCCGACGAGAGCTTGTAAGACGCCTGGTCTGACTGCGCTTTCGTCGAACCACCCAGCGGGCCGCCTCCTTGGCCGTCCTGCTGAGTTATCTCACGCCTCGGCGTGGATCTCGGCGGCGAGGTCCACCTCGAGCGCCGCGGCCAGGGCGGTCAGGGCGCCGCCGTCCGCGGCGTCGAAGACGCTCCAGCCGGCCTTCCGCATCGCGTCCAGCTCGGCCGGATCGTGCTCGAGCGCCAGCGCGACCCGCCGCGCGGGCCACGCGAGCTCGACGTTGCTCGCGATCACCGGCGAGCCGACGTCCGCCCCGACCTCCGGCGCGTCGGCGCCCGCCGCGCTCAACGCGCTCAGGACGGAGTGTACGGCCTCGTCGGCCTCCGCGAGGGCGTCCTCCCACGGGTCGCTCGCCAGCTCCGGCGGTGGGCCCGCGAGCACCGTCTCGACGTCCTCGGGGGCGACCCCGGTGATCGTCTCGATGATGGCCCGCGCGTAGTACGCGAGCTGCGTCTCGTAGCGCGCGCGGTTCGGGCTGCCCTCCGGGGGCGACACCGACTTCCAGTCGACCACGACCCAGCGCCGCCGGCTCGCGTCGGTCGGGAAGGCCAGGTCGATGGTGCCCGACACGACGCCCCCCTCGGCGGGGTACGCGAACGGGACCTCCTTCCAGTGCTCGGGGGCTCGGCGCGCCCGCGCGAGGACCTCGTGCGTCAGCAGGCGCTGGGCGATCTGCCTGCAGCTCTCGATGTGATCGGCGTCCAGGTCGGCGTCGGCGCCGAGCCTCAGGGCCAGGCGCTCGGCCTCCGCCGTCAGCGCGCTGGCGGGGCGCATCAGGTCGAGCCGCTCCATCACCGCGTGGATCACCGATCCCGCCCGCGTGTCCTGCCGAGAGACGCGGCCGCCCGCCGCCCCCCGCCCGCGCGCGGACAGCTCGGTCACGCTCCGCCAGGTCAGGCTCGCCCGCTTGGACGCCTCGACGGCGCGCCGTCGCCGCCGTCGCCAGGCCGGCCCCGGGTCGGCCAGCGCTCCCGGCGCGGCCAGCAGCTGATCGACGGCCTCGTCGCGGCCAGGGAACGTGCTCTGGTCGACGTCCGCGGCCGGCAGGCCCGTGGCGCGCGCGACCCTCACGGTCACACCCGGCGCCGTCGCGACCCGCTCGCCGTCCGCGCACTCCGGGCCGGGCAGGGCGT
Source organism: Deltaproteobacteria bacterium HGW-Deltaproteobacteria-14 (assembly GCA_002841945.1). GTDB lineage: Bacteria > Myxococcota_A > UBA9042 > PHBI01 > PHBI01 > PHBI01. The sequence goes on along the minus strand of PHBI01000075.1, from coordinate 4,072 downwards.
GACGGAGGTCGGCGTCGAGGAGCCCGCACTTCGCCCCGGTGACGATGACGAGCTGCTCGCGGGCGCGGGTCGCAGCGACGTACATCCAGCGCCGGCGCTCCTCCTCCTGGGCGGCCTTCTCCATCGCCTCGGCCGTGGCCCAGCCCGGCGGCAGCAGCGGCCCGATCTTCACCCGCAGGGCGTCGTCGTCGCGGTCGACGACGTGGGTCACCCCCGAGGCGCCGCGGTTCGCGTACGGGAGCACGACGATGGGCGCCTCCAGGCCCTTGGCCTTGAAGTAGCTCGTGATCCGCACGACGTCGGCGTCCGCCCCGGCGAGCGGGAGGTCCTCGTCGTCCTCGCGCTGCAGCGCGTCGAGGCGCTCGAGCAGCTCGTAGCCGGACCGGACGTGGCCCTCGAGCTCACGTACCACCGCACGGAGCTTGTCAACGTTGGCCAGCATCGCCGGGCCGCGCGGCAACAGCGACCACACCGCCGGTGCGCCCGTCTCTTCGAGCACCGCGTCGAGCAGCGTCACCCACGACGCCTTCCCTCGCCGCCGGTAGCACCCGGCCAGCACCTCGAGCGCGTCTCGCGCTGGGCCGGGCGGCTGGTCCGGCACCGTGTAGCGCCAGCTCCCACCGGCCGAGCGGTGCGCCGCCAGCTCGCTCATCGAGACGCCGAAGAGCCCGCGCAGGACCATCACCACGGCCTCGCCGTCCGCCGGCTCTTCGACGGCGCGCAGGACCGCCAGGCACAGCCGGATCTCGTCGCGCCCGAAGAAGGTCCGCCCTCCCTCGACGACGCTCGGGATGCCCCGCGCCAAGAGCGCCGCCTGGACCGCGTCGGCCTTGGTCCACGCCGGCAGCAGCACCATCACGTCGCTCCAGCGCGCCGGTCGGAGCTGTCCGCTCTCGCGATCGGTGACCTGCGCCCCGGCCTCGACCAGCGCCTTGAGGTACAGCGCCACCGCCTCGGCGTCGCCGCCGCTGGCGTCACCGCCGCTGGCGTCGTCGACGAGCATGACGACCGGCTCCAGCGCTGCCCGGGCGCGGTGGGCCGCGAGCCTCCGATAGCCGGGGTAGTCGCGGAACGCCTCGTTGACGAACGCGACCACTCCGGGCACCGAGCGGAAGTTCTGCGACAGTGAGGCTTGCCCCGCGTCATCGCCGCCGATCAGCCCGTGGAGGCGTCGCCAGAGCGCCACGTCGGCGCGCCGGAAGCGGTAGATCGACTGCTGCGGGTCGCCGACGGCGAACAGCGCCCCGGGCCGGGGCGGGTGCAGGTCCCAGCGCCCGTCGAGCCCCGGCGTGCGGGCCAGCCGCGCCACGATGGCGCTCTGGATCGGGTCGGTGTCCTGGACCTCGTCGACCAGGATGGCCGCGAAGCGTCGGCTGAGCCGCGCGGCCGCCTGAGGCCGCTCGCGCAGCAGCGCCTCGGTCTGAAACAGCAGGTCCTGGAAGTCGACCTGCGCGGCCTCCACCTTGGCCGCCGCGACCGCGGGCAAGAACTCGGCGACGACGTCGCCGATGACGAGACGGTGCAGCGGCTCGTACGCCATCGTCCGCGCCGCCTCGCTCCACTCGCGCAGCGCCTTGACCCCATCGCCGAAGCGCGCCTTGCCGTCGTCCGGCCAGTCCGCACCGCGTCCACCCTGGAGGTTCCCGTGCGGCAGCGCGGCGGCCTGCCGGCACACCTCGGCCGGGGCGGCGGTGAGGTCGAGCGACCTCACGCCCGCGATGAGCACCTCGTTTTTGCCGAAGAGCTTGCACGTTCCAGGCGCGCGGCAGCCATCCGCCGCGTCGAGGATGGCTCGCCGGATGGGCTGAAGCTGCGCCACCGCGTCCGCCCATGGCGGCTCGGCCCGCCCGAGCACCGGGCCCAGGTCGCGATGCTCGAGCACCGTCATGACCGCCTTCTGCAGCGTCTTCTCGGCGACCTCGACGTCGCGCAGCAGCTCGAGCGCGGCCTCGGGGTGGCGCCCGTCGAAGCCGCGGCGCCACGCTCGATAGGCGGTGGCGACCGCGGACGGCGCGTAGACCTCGCCGAGCACCTCCGTGCGCGGCGCCCAGCCGGCCTCGAGCGCCTCATGACGCAGCAGCTCGCCGCAGAAGCTGTGGATCGTCGAGATGGTCAGCTCGGGCAGCGCCTCCAGGATCCGCTGAAGCTGCGCGCGCTCGTCGCCGCTCGCCCCTCGCAAGGCGTCTTCGAGCTCGTCTCGCACGCGCTCCACGAGCTCCCCGGCAGCCTTCACCGTGAAGGTGATAGCCGCGACCGCACGCGGCGGTGTGCCGCGCCGCAGCACGTTGATGAGCCGCCGCACCAGGACGGTGGTCTTGCCGGACCCGGCCCCCGCGGACAGGGCCATGGAGCGGTCGGTCCCGCCGATCGCCTGCTCACGCACGGACGCGTCGCTGAGCGTGGTCATCGTTCACCTCCATCCCGACTCGCCGAGGCCAGCGCCTGCCGCTCGGCCTCGCCGAGGGCGCGCTCGCGGTGCAGGGCGAAGGTCGAGTCCTCCGCCGGCCACACCCCGGCGTCGACCCGACGCCACGCCGCGCGCGCCGCCTCCTCGCTGGCCTCGACCGACCAGCCCTTGGGCCGGTGCTTCGTCCCGTCGATCCCCCGCAGCTCCGGCGTGTCGACCGCCACGCCCGCACGCGCGAGCGCCAGCGCCTCGAGCTCGAGCCGGACGAACTTCGCGGGACGCTGCTTGCTGGGCTGGGCCTCGGCGTCGTAGTCGACCAGGGCACCGCCGCCGACGTAGCCGGTGGTCCCCGTGAGCCGCCACGGGAGATCGTCGCCGAGGGGCGCGCGGGCGAGGGGCGCGCGCGGCCCCGGCGTCGGCGGATCCCAGGCGTCGAGCAGCCGCTCGCAGCGCGCCCGGGCGAGCACCCGCGCGATCTGCGCCCGCTCGATGTCTTCGCGATCGGCGTGCGCCGCTGCGGCCGCCACGAGGGCGTCGAGCTCCCCGTCGACGGCGGCGCCCACATCCGCCGCCCCCGCGTCAAGGGCCGCCACCAGCGCCTCGCAGGCCCAGCGCGCGACGTTCCAGCGCCCCGCCGGGTCGCTCTCTGGCTTGAACCACTTGGCTCGCCACGCGCCGAGGCCGTGGGTGAAGAAGTACGCTGCGGGCGTCGCGATTGTCTGCGCCAGGACGCGCGCGTCGATGGGCTCGGCGGCCTCGTCTCCGCGGGCCGGGTGGGGCAGCAGCGCGGGCGGCACGTGCCCCGACCAGCCGTCGATCCTGGGCGCCTCGCCGTCGCGCGGCCTGTAGAGGCGGTCGATGGATCGATAGAGCGTCAGGAGCCGCCGCGCCCACGGGTGGCGGGAGAGCTCGGCGAGACCTGCGTCGTCGGCGCCGAGGCGGGCGATCAGGTGCTCGACGAGGGACACCGCGCCCTCGGGCGCCTCCGGCGCGAACAGGTCGCGGCCCCCGACGCGGACGGCGCGGCGCCGCAACGCGCCGAAGGTCGCACGCTCACCGGTCAGGGCGGTCAGCGCCTCGAGCGCCAGCGAGCTCGGCACGGCGGGCCGCGCGCTCATCAGGTCGCTCTGGGGCAGCGACAGCCACAGCCGTCGCGCCGTCGCGCCGACCGCGGCCGCGAACCGCCGCCGCTCGGCGTCGCGCAGGTGCTCGGCGGGGGGCAACCGCCGCTCCCCCTGGATCGCCGCGATGGCCTCGGTGAGCGCGTCCGTCAGCAGGGCGTCCTCGCGGGCCTGGCGCGGAAAGCGCCCCTCGTTCAGCCCGAGGACGCAGACGACGTCGAAGTCGCCGCCGAGCAGCGCCATCGGCGGCGCCACCCGGATCGCGCGCTCCTGCAGCGCTCCCCGCAGCACCTGGCTGCTCTCGAGCCCCGCCGCCAGGATGGCGCGCGCCTGGGCCCGGGTCAGCGCGGGCCCGACGTCCCCGGCCCCGAGCCCGTCGAGCAGGCGCTCGAGCTGCCCGCGCAGGAGGCTCCGCGGCAGGTCCTGGAGCAGACCGCGCCAGGCCCGGGCGTGGGCGCCGAGCGGCGCCTGCACCGGCAGCGCCCCCAAGGACCCAGCGATCGCCTCGATCGCCGCGGCCAGCGAGGTCGCGGCGCGCTCGTCC
>PHBI01000074.1 GCA_002841945.1 Deltaproteobacteria bacterium HGW-Deltaproteobacteria-14 | reverse complement strand
CCTGCGCACGGGCCGCCTCGGCCCTCGCGGCCTCCGCACGGGCCGCCTCGCTCCGGGCGGCCTCGGCCCTCGCGGCCTCGGCCCTCGCGGCCTCGGCCTTCGCGGCCTCGGCCTTCGCGGCCTCGGCCTTCGCGGCGGCGGCCTGCAGCTCGGCGGCCCGGTAGATCTCGGGGGTCGCCGTGATGGAGACCTTGGCCGGGAACCCGGTAGCGGCGCCGACGAGGTGCTCCGACAGCGTCAGCGCGTTGACCTGGAGGTCGAACAGCTCCGGGTCGAGGCGCACCCCGTCGACCTCGCTGAGCTTGCCGGAGCGAGCGTCGAAGAAGAAGCCCGCGAGGCGGTAGCCGTCGGGCGCCTTGGTGACGTAGGTCAGGATGATGCCGGTGAGGCCATACTTCGAGCACAGCGAGGCGGCACCTGCGTCGAAGCTCTTGCCGAAGGAGCCGGTGCGGGCGGCCTCGGCCAGCGCCGCGGGGGTCGTCGCCGCGGCCACCACCGGCGCCCCGGCGGCGTGCCGGACGGCCTTCAGCTTGGCGGTGACCGTCCGCTCCCGGGTGCTCGCGTCGACGCTGTCGGCCCAGGGCTCGTAGCCCTCGGCGACGACGCGCAGCCAGTGCCGGCCGCGCAGCAGCTTGTCGAGGGTCACCGGCGCGACGCCGGCGAGGACCCCGTCGACGTAGACCGACGCCGGGCCGCTGGCGTTGGACTCCACCGTGATGGGCGACGCGATCGCCTTGGCGTAGAGCATCTGGAGGCGCGCGAGGGCGTCGCTCGCGGCCTTCGGGACCCGGCGCTTGTCGAGCACCAGGGTCGGCCGCAGGGTCAGGACCTTGCCGAGCTCGTCCTCGCCGTTGTCGTCGTAGCCGGCGGCGAAGTAGGCGAGGGCCTTGCCGAGCTGGGCATCGACGTAGAGGTCGAAGTTCTCGAGCAGGGCGAGCTTCTTCTCGTAGAGCGCCATGGCCTTCTTGAAGGTCTTCACGGCGTCCATGAACTTGCTCTTCGAGAACTCCTCCTTGGCGTCCTCGACGACCTTGCCGGCCTTGAGCAGCGTCTCGTCGGTGACCGGCGCGGCGACGGGGGCCGCGGGGGCCGCGTCGTCGAGGCCGTCGGGGAGGATCAGCTCGACCCGGGACTCGAGGGCGAGGGCCGTGCCGAGGGCCTTGTCGACCCGCGAGGCGACGATGGAGCCGACCGCGTCGTAGCGCTGGGTCTTGACCAGGAGGACGCGCTTGGTCTCACCGCCCTCGGCGGCGTGCGCCACGAGGCCATGGGTGAGCCACGCACCGGTGATCGCCAGCGCGATCGCCGCTTGGGACGCGCGCCAGCGCTGCCCGTGGTTCGTTTGCATTGTCGCCGCCCACCCTTTCTGGGTTATGAGTCCCCACGAGCGCCAGATGCGCGCACCGTGCGGCTCCCGTGGCGATCCCGCCGAATCTGAACCGACGACACGGCCAAGTCAAACATTGGAACGCCCCGATCCCCCTCAACCCCGCGCCATCCGCGGGGAAGCGCTGCGTGCGCTGGCGATCGTCTTCGGGCTCACCGGTGTGCTCGCGGTGATCCAGCTGCTGGTCCCGGCGACGTCCAGCGTGATGCAGGTGGGGCTCGCCATCATCCTGCTCCAGGCGCCCACCTGGGTGCTGCGCTCGACCCCCGCCGAGGAGGCCCGCCTCGGCATGACCATCGGCCCGTGGTGGCGCGGGCTGCGCCTCGGTGGGCTCACGATGCTCGTCGTCTTCCCCCTGTTCTTGCTGGGCTTTCACCTGGTCCACACCCAGTGGTTCGAGTACCGGGCCGACTGGGACACGGCACACCTCGTGCGCTGGGACGAGGCCCTCGAGTACGCCCCGCCGGTCCCGTGCGGCCGCGCGGACGGGGCGACCTCGGCGTGGCTCCAGGGGGACGGGCTCTGGGTCGTGGCCCCGCCCCGGGCACACCTCGCCCTCCGCGTCACCAGCACGCCCCCCATCAGCGATGGCCGCGTCATCACCTGCCAGCCCGGCCACGGCGCCGTGGTCGGCGCGCCGGTCACCGCGACCGGCGGGACGTTCACCCTCGAGGCGGGGCAGGGGGTCTGGGTCCCGCTCGGGGCCCGCGACGCCATCGACGTCCACCTCACCGACGGTGGCCAGCCCGTCCCGGCGGCGCTGCTCCACCTCGGGGCCAACCGCGCCGAGGCCGACGACGACGGCGGCTTCGACGCGAGCCGCTCGGCGTGGTGGCTGTTGACCTACATCATCATCCACCTCGGCCTCGTCGCGCTGCCCGAGGAGTGGTTCTTCCGCGGCTATCTCCAGGGACGCCTCGACCTGGTGTTCGGGACCCCGGTGCGCCTCTTCGGCGTCCCCGTCGGCTGGGGCCTGGTGCTGTCAGCGCTCGCCTTCGCGCTGCTCCACCCCATCCTGCTGCCGGGCTTTCACCGCCTGCTGGTCTTCTTCCCGGCGCTCCTCTTCGGCTGGCTCCGCGCCAGGAGCGGTAACGTCGGCGCCTCCATCCTCGTCCACGCCGGCTCCAACGTCCTCCTCGCCATCGTCAGCCGCATGTACCTGTGACCGCGACCGGATCGTTGAGTAGACCAAGCACTTGGTCTACCCTTGACTCATGGCAACGACGGTGAACATCGGTGAGGCGAAGACCCACCTCTCCCGGCTCCTCGAGCGGGTCGCGGCGGGCGAGGAGATCGTCATCGCCAAGGCGAACCAGCCCGTAGCCCGCCTCGTTCCCATCCGAGCGAGCGGCCAACCACGCGTTCCCGGACGACTCCGCGGCCAGATCACCATCCCGGACGACTTCGACGCCGCCGACCCCGACCTCGAGCGCGACTTCTACGAGGGACCGATCGAGCCGTGAGTCGTGTCCTCATCGACACCCACGTGGCGCTGTGGTGGCTGTCCACGCCCGAGCGCCTGAGCGAGACGGTCCTCGCGCTCCTGCTCGACCGGCGCACGGAGGTCCTGTTCAGCAGCGTGAGCACGACGGAGATGGCCGTGAAGCTCGCCATCGGCAAGCTGACGCTGCCCATCCCCCTCGACGAGCTCGTGTCCGACCTCTTCCACCGGGACGGCTTCATCGGGCTGACCTACTCCCACGAACACGCGCTCGAGCTCGCGCGGCTCCCACTCCACCACCGCGATCCCTTCGATCGGATGCTCGTCGCCCAGGCCCGCGCGGAGAACGTCCCGATGGTCACCGCCGACCGCGCAATCCAAGGCTACGACGTCACCGTCACCTGGTAGCGCCGCACGTCACACGTCGAGCAGCGACACCTGGGCACCGTGGGGGTCCACGCCGCTGATGACGGCCTTGGCCGTGGCCCCGGCCTCGCTGAAGGCGTCGACCATCGCCTCAGCGATCTCGATGGCCGTCTCGCGATCGTCGCTCAGCGCGTAGATCGTCGGGCCCGAGCCGCTCAGCCCGGCGCCGACGGCGCCGACGCGCCTGGCCGCCGCGACGACCCCCTCGTAGCCGCGCACGAACCCCTTGCGGCTCGGCGTCGCGAGGCGCTCGTCGCAGCCGCGCGCCATCAGAGCGTAGTCGCCGTTCGCCAGGCCCATCACGAAGGCCGCCGTGGCCGCGGCGGTGTGCACCGCGTCGTCCATCGAAACAGTCTTTGGCAGCGCCGCCCGCGCGTCCGACGTCTTCACGTCGTACTCGGGCTTGACGGCCACCACCAGCAGCCCGTCGGGCACGGGCAGCGGCAGGATGTGCACCACCTCGCCGTCCCCGGGGAGACACGCGACGATGCCCCCGAAGAGACACGGCGCGACGTTGTCCGCGTGGGGCGTCCCCGCCGCAAGCCGCTCGCCCTCGCGGCACGCGTCGAGCAGCGCCGCCTTCGGGATCTCAGAGTCGATGAGCGCCGCCACCGCCAGCGCCGCCGCCACCGACGACGCGCTCGAGCTGCCCATCCCCGAGCCGAGCGGCAGCCCCTTGTCGAGCCACAGCTTCACGCCGGTCCCGGGCGCCGCGAAGCGGTCGAGCACGTGGCGCGCCACAACCTCGACGACGTTCCCGCCGGACGGCGCGAGCTTGCCCCCATCCCCAGTGACGGCGACCAGCGTCACCAGCCCGTCGCCGGTCAGCTCGGCCGTCACGCTGTCCCGCGGCCCCTCGAGGCACGCCCCGATCACGTCGAACCCGGGTCCCAGGTTCGCCACCGTCGCCGCCGCCGATGCCACCGCTCGTGTCGTCACGCCGCACCTCCGAACCGCATCGCGGTGTCCGCCGAGAACGGCACGTCGTCGCGCCCCGGGCGGCGGATCACCCCGCGCCACGCCCAGCGGCTCTTCAGCTCCGCGTCCATCACCAGCTCGATCTCCATCTCGACCACGTCCCCCGGCTCGACCGACGTCGCCGGCACCGAAAACGCCGTCTGCCCCCAGTGGGTCCGCGTCCCAGGGCGCGTCGACAGCACGACGTCGGGCGTCAGCTGCGCGTCGAACCACCCCAGCACGGCGTGAATTGTTCTGCGATGCAACACTTCCATACTCGCCTGTAATGAAAACTCATCTGGAGATTTCACGAGGCCGAACTGTGCAACGCACATCGGCGCGGTCACGAGCAGCTCGGGCTCGGCGGCGACGACGTAGGCGGACTGCCGGGCGAAGTCGAGGGCGCCGCTGAAGTCGAAGCCGCCGACGGGCTCCTCCCAGAACGCCAGCTCGTTCCACATCGGCAGGGTCGCGCCGGCGACGTGCAGCGAGATGCCGTGGGGCAGGGTGACCCCGCCCGGGGCGAGGTGGCGCGGGATGTCGCGCAGCACCGGCTGCATCTCGTCGGTGACGAAGAAGTTGCCCATGCACTCGGTGACGACGAGGTCGACCGGGGCGTCGAGGGTGAGCTCGCGCGAGTCGGCGCGGACGAAGCGGATCCGATCGGCGAGGCCGTTGTCCGCCGCGACCCGGCGCGCCACCTCGATGACGGCGTGGGGCTCGACGGCGACGACCTCGGCGCCGGCGCGCGCGGCCCAGAGCGCCAGCACGCCGGTGCCGGTGCCGAGGTCGAGCACGCGCATCCCGGGGCGCACGGCCTCGGTGATCGCCGCCTCGTAGGCCGCCATGCGCTCGCGATCGGCGAGCATGCGGCGGTGGTGGTTGAGTCCGATGAAGTGACCGCGGCTCAAGCGCGCCTCCTGGGCGTAGCGGGTGCGGGCCAGGGGAAAGTAAAAAGTGAGGGTGCCTGACCCCTGCCGAGGGACCCCCGTCGAAAAATGGGGGCGAACCAGGGGAAAGTAAAAAGTGAGGGTGCCTGACCCCTGCCTGACCCCTGCCCCGGGACGCTAGCACGAAGTCGGGGCGACGGCGCGCGCGCCGTGAGAGGGCCCCCGCATCCGGCCTGCCGCAGATCGACGTTGACACCCCTCGGAGGCGAAACGTATATCCCGGCGGCTTTCCAAGCCGCGCGGAGGCCCTCTTGTCCGAGCACACCAGCGACCCGAACGAGCGCCCGACGGCCTCGATCGTGATCCCCGTCTACAACGAGGAGGCCCTCCTCCAGACGGCGGTCCACGACCTCATCGTGCGCCTCTCCGAGGAGCTGCCGCAGCTCGACTACGAGATCCTCCTCACCGAGAACGGCTCGACCGACGACACCCTCGAGCTCGCCTACGGCCTCGAGCGCAAGCACGAGCGCGTGCGCGTGCTGCACAGCCCCGAGCCCAACTACGGCCGAGCGCTGCGCCGCGGCATCCTCGAGGCGCGCGGGATCTACGTCCTGTGCGACGAGATCGACATCTGCGACGTCGACTTCCACAAGCGCGCCCTCGGCCTCCTGACCGCCGACCAGGCCGACATGGTGGTCGGGTCGAAGGCCCACAAGGACGCCAACGACCAGCGCCCGCTCATGCGCCGCGCCGGCACCACGGTCATCAACGGGATGCTGCGGGTCTTCCTCGGCTTCAAGGGCACCGACACCCACGGGCTCAAGGCCTTCCACAAGGATCGCCTGCTGCCCGTCGTCAGCCGCTGCATCGTCGACAAGGACCTGTTCGCCAGCGAGTTCGTCATCCGCGCCGAGCGCGACGCCTACCGCGTCGTCGAGGTGCCGATCGTCATCGCCGAGAAGCGCCCGCCCAGCATCAACCTGGGCAAGCGCGTGCCTCGGGTGCTCAAGGACCTCGCCAAGCTGACCTGGGCGATCCGCTTCCGCGGCCGCCAGTAGTCCGATGGCCGGCGGCCTGCACCGCACCGCGCTGCGAGACCGTCGGCCCCCCGCCGCCGCGAGCGCGCTCGGCCCGAGTCGGGATGCGGGTCGTCGCGCTCCCGGCGCCCCCGAATGAGCGATCTGGGAAAAGCCATGCGCGCCGCGTCGATCAACGTCGACATCGACAGCCTCTACCTCTACTACCGCATCCACGGGCTCGACGAGGCCGGCGCCACCGACGCCGTCTGGGAGAAGGGCGTCGTGCGCTTCGCGGAGCTCTTCGACGAGCTCGGGGTGAAGGCGACGTTCTTCGTGGTGGCCCAGGACCTCGAGCGCTCGGCCGCCGTCCGGTCCATCGCAGCGGACCTCGCCGCCGCCGGCCACGAGCTCGGGAGCCACACCTACTCCCACCCCTACGACCTCACCCGCCTCGGCCGCGCGGCCGTCGCCGACGAGATCGACCGCGCCCACGACCTCATCTCCGAGGTCCAGGGGCGCCCCGTCCGGGGTTTCCGCGCGCCGGGCTACACCGTCACCGCCGAGCTCCTCGAGCTGCTCGCCGAGCGCGGCTACGCCTACGACAGCTCGCTGTTCCCGGCGCCCCCGTACTACCTCGCCAAGGCGGCGTACCTGGGGCTGATGCGCCTGCGCGGCAAGCGCAGCCAGTCGATCCTCGACCGCCCGAGCGTCATGTGGCAGCGCCGCACACCCCACGAGCGCCACGGGATCCTGGAGATCCCGATCACGGTCCTGCCGTGGCTGCGCCTGCACGTCATCGGGACCAGCCTCTTGCAGCTGGGCGAGCGCGGCTATAGCGTGATCGCGCCGTGGCTCCGGCGGGTCGACGTGGTCAACCTCGAGCTCCACGGCATCGACCTCTGCGACCTCGAGGCGGACGGTGTCGACCCGGTGTTGAAGAAGCAGCCCGACCTGCGCGTGGACCTGGCGACCAAGCTGCGCCTGTTCCGCCGCGTCTTCAGCGACCTGCGCGACGGCTGGGGGGTCGAGACGCTGGAGACGCTCGCGCCCCGGCTCGGCCGCGCGTGAAGAAGGGCCGCCCCCCGCGGCGGGGGCTGGCGCGCGGCAAGCAGCAGCGCGACCGGGCCCAGGCGGTCCGAACCGACCCGGACGCGCGGCGCCGCGAGCTGCTCGCCGACGAGACCGGGACGATCTTCCGCGAGGCGCCGCTGAAGGTCGCGCTGTGCTATCCGCTGCCGTATCGCGCGGCGATGAGCTCGCTCGGCTACCAGGTCGTCTACCGGACGCTCAACAGCCGCCCGTCGGTGTCGTGCGAGCGGGTCGTGCTGCCCGACGACGTGGCCGCGCACAAGCAGCGCCGGCTGCCGCTCGTGTCCCTCGAGAGCGGACGCCCCGTCGACGCCTTCGACCTCATCGGGGTGTCGGCGACCTGGGACCTCGACATCACGGGGTTCTTCGACCTCATGGACCTCGCCGGGGTCCCGGCGCTGCGCTCCGAGCGCCGCCCCACCGACCCGCCGGTGCTCCTCGGCGGCCCGCTGACGGCGTCGAACCCGCTGCCCTTCGGGCCGTTCATCGACCTCGCGGTCATCGGCGACGGCGAGGTGGCGCTCCAGGCCCTGCTCGACATCCTCGAGACGGTCACGAGCCGCGAGGATCTCCTCGAGCGCGCCGCGCGCATCGAGGGCGTCTGGGTCCCCGAGCTCCACGGCGACCGCGTGCCAGCGACGCAGAAGGTGACGGTGGGGTTGCCGGCGATCGGGCAGATCGTCACGCCGCACACCGAGCTCTCGAACATGTTCCTCATCGAGGCGAGCCGCGGCTGCCCGCGCTACTGCAAGTTCTGCCTGGTGCGCGCGCCGGAGAGCCCGATGCGCGGCTCGGACGTCGAGCGGGTGCTTTCGCACATCCCCGCACACGCGCCGCGGGTCGGCTTCGTCGGGGCCGCCGTCAGCGAGTGGGAAGGCGTCCGCGAGGCGCTCCGCCGGGTGGTCGCCTCCGGCAAGGGGGTCGGCATCTCGAGCCTGCGCGCCGACCGCCTCGACGCCGACTTCGTCGACCTGCTCGCGCGCGGCGGCTACCGCACGATGACGGTCGCCTCGGACGCGCCGAGCCAGCGCCTGCGCAACACCCTGAGCAAGGGCATCCGCACCAAGCACCTGATCAACGCCGCCGAGCTGGCGCGGGACGCCGGGATGGTGAAGCTCAAGCTCTACCTCATCGTGGGGCTGCCGAGCGAGACCGACGCCGACCTCGACGAGCTGGTGGCGTTCTCGCGGGAGCTGTCGCAGATCCTGCCGACGACGCTCGGGATCTCGCCGCTCGTCCCGAAGCTGCACACGCCGCTGGGGGACGCGCCCTTCGCCGGGATGCCGGCCATCGATCGCACGCTCGGGCGGCTGCGCGACGGGCTCGCCGGGATCGCCGAGGTGCGCTCGACCTCGGCGCGCTGGGCGTGGATCGAGTACCGCATGAGCCAGGGCGGCGGCGACGCCGGGCTCGCCGCCTACGCCGCCTGGCGCGGGGGCGGGGGCTTCGCCGCCTGGCGGGACGCCCTCGCCGAGGTCCCCGAGCGGGCCGCCCTCGAGGCCGCCCAGCGCCACCAGCTCTTCCCCGCCGCGGGCATGAAGTAGCCGCGCTCGGGCGATCAGAAGACGAGCTGGTCGAGGCGCGCAGCGTGGACGACCGCGGGTCCGCCGGGCGACAGCGGGTGGTCCACGGGCGGACGCGCCACGATGACGCGCTGCACGCTGTGCGGTGGATACGACTCCCGCGCCTCCAAGAGGCGCATGACGGCGTCGAGGTGGCGCGCGTCGCGTCTTGATGGACGCTCGGTGAGCTTCGCCTCGATCAAGGTGAACCGCCCCCCGCCCTCGACGACGAAGTCGACCTCGCGCTGACTCTGGTCGCGGTAGAACGCCACACGACGAGATGCGTCGTCGCGCGCGAGCAGCTTTCGCAGCTCCGCAAACACCCACGTCTCGAACACAGCCCCGCGATACGGGCTCTGGGCCAGCTCTCCCGGGGCGATGCCCAGAAGGAAGCAGAGGAGTCCGGTGTCGCATAGATAGAGCTTCGGCGACTTTGTGAGGCGTTTCCCGAGGTTGTCGAACCAGGGCTCGAGCAGACGGAGCTGGTTACTGGCGACCAGCACCGACAGCCACTCGCCGGCGGTCGTGTGGGAGACCCCGACGTCGCGAGCGAGATCGGACCGGTTCAGGAGCTGACCCGAGCGGGCCGCGCACGCCCGCATGAAGCGCTCGAAGTCACGCAAGCTCCCGACGTTGACGAGCTGGCGGACGTCCCGCTCGAGGTAAGTAGCGAGGTACGAGCTGTAGAACAAGCCGCTCGGGAGCTCGCGCTGGCGCCACAGCTCGGGCAAGCCGCCACGCACCATGAGCTCATCCAGGGCGGCGGCCGTGCCGACACCGCCACCCGCGAGCTCGGCAGCGCTGAGGCCCTCCAACTCGAGCACCGCGCAGCGGCCGGCGAGGCTCTCCGAGACACCGCGCATCAGCTCGAACTTCTGCGATCCGGTCAGGATGTAGCGGCCCATCGCGTGACGGTCGGCGTCCACGACGGTCTTCAGCGCTCGCAATATCCCAGGGGCGTACTGGACCTCGTCGATCAGCACGGGCGCCGGATAGCGGGCGAAGAACGCCGCCGAGTCGTGCTCGGCCAGGTCCGCCACGCTCGGCACCTCGAGGCTCACGTAGGCGTGGTCGGGAAACGCACGCCGGAGGAGGCTCGTCTTGCCGACCTGCCGTGCGCCCGTCACGACCAGGACCGGGAAGAAGCGCGCGGCGTTGGTCACTTGGGGGGTCGAGAGTCTCTCAAACCACATACTCAGATATTGCAGGTTGAACTTTCACATTGTCAAACCCCGTCCTTCATCTCCCCCTTACCGGCGCCGGCAGTGGGGCGGGAGCGACCTCGAACAGCGGCTCGGTCTTCGCCAGCTGGGCGGCGAGCTGACCCGGGTCGCCGGTCGGCTGCTCGCAGACGCGTCCGCGGCACACGAAGGCGGTCGCGCGGCCGCTGAGCACGCGCTTGTCGGCCACCAGGGGCACCAGCGCCGCCTGCCGGGCGAGGTCCTCGCCCTCGGTCGCCTGCACCACGATCCGGTTCGGCAGGTAGCTGGTGCGCAGCGCGGCGTCGAGGGCGGCGCCGGCGCCGGGCGCGACCGAGACGATGACCACCTCGAGGGGGCGGTCGAGGAGATAGTCGAGGGCACAGAGCATCAGCGACACGCCGCCGCCGCGGGTCAACGAGCGGGAGAACGCGCGCAGACCTCGCTCTGCGGCCTGTCGGTAGGCGTCGTCCCCGGTGAACTCCTCCAGGCGCAGGAGGTTCAGGAGCGCGACCGCGTTGCCCGACGGCTCGGCCCCGTCGTAGTCGGGCTTCTCGCGGGTCAACACGCCGGCGTCGCCGGCCGGGGTCGAGAAGTAGCCGCCGTTCGCAGCGTCCAGGAACCGCCTGTCCATCGCCGCTTGGAGGGTGATGGCCTCGCGCAGCCAGCGGACGTCGTGGCCGGCCTCGTAGAGGTCGAGCAGCCCCTGGGCGACGAAGGCGTAGTCGTCGAGGACGCCGGCGCTGCGGGTGCGGCCGTCGTTCCAGGTGCGCGCCAGGAGGTCGCCGTCCAGCATACGCCCGATGACGTGCTCGGCGGCGGCGGTCGCGCGCTCGAGGTAGCGCGGCTCGCCGAGGACGGCGGCGCCGCGGGCGAAGGCCGAGATCATCAGCCCGTTCCAGGCGGCGATGATCTTGTCGTCGCGCAGCGGCGGCGGGCGGCGGGCCCGGACGTCGAAGAGGGTCGCCCGGGCAGCGCCCAGGGTCGCGTCGAGCTGCGCCGGCGTGACCCCCAGCGTCGCCGCTACCGACGCCAGCGGGGCGCCGACGTGCAGGACGCTGCGCCCGTCGAGGTTGCCGCGCTCGGTGACGCCGTAGTAGGCGGCGAAAGCCCGCGCCGCCTCGGGGTCGAGCGCCGCGCGGAGCTCGGCCGGGGTCCAGGTGAAGAAGCGCCCCTCCTCGGGCTCGTCGCCGCCCGGCGCGGGGCTGTCGGCGTCGGTGGCCGAGTGGAAGCCCCCGGTCGCGTCGGTCATCTCGCGGGCGACGTAGTCGAGGGTCTCGCGCGCGACGCCGGCGAAGTCGGCGCGGCCGGTGAGCTGGTAGCCGTCGAGGTAGGCCACGGCGAGCTGCGCGTTGTCGTAGAGCATCTTCTCGAAGTGCGGCACGCCCCAGGCGGCGTCGGTGGCGTAGCGGTGAAAGCCCCCGCCGACGTGGTCGTAGATGCCGCCGGCGGCCATCTTCTCGAGGGTGCGCGCGAGGATGGTGAGCGCCTGCGGGTCCTGGGTCCGGTGGAAGTAGCGGGCGACGAGCGCGAGGTTCGACGGGGTCGGGAACTTCGGGGCGCCGCCGAAGCCGCCGTTCACGGGGTCGAAGCGGCGGGCCAGGTTGACGACGGCGGCGCGGATCGCGTCGGGGCCTGCGAGGTCGCCAGGGCGCGCCGGCGCAGCCTCGGCCTGGAGGCGCTCGGTCACGCGGCGCGCGGTGGCGACGACGCGCTCGGGATCGGTGCGGTAGAGGTCGGCCAGCTCGCCGAGGATCGTGAGCAAGCCCTTGTGGGCGCCGCGATCCCCGTCGCGCGCCGGGAAGTAGGTCCCCGCGAAGAACGGCTGCCGCTGCGGGGTGAGGACGACGGTCATCGGCCAGCCGCCGCGGCTCCCGAGGAGGTGGACGGCGTTCATGTAGACGGCGTCGACGTCGGGGCGCTCCTCGCGGTCGACCTTGATGGCGACGAAGTGCTCGTTGATGAAGCGCGCGATCTCGAGGTCCTCGAAGGACTCGCGCTCCATGACGTGACACCAGTGGCAGGTCGAGTAGCCCACGCTGAGCAACACCGGGCGGTTGTCGCGGCGCGCGCGCTCGAAGGCGGCGTCACCCCACGGGAACCAGTTCACCGGGTTGTGGGCATGCTGGAGGAGGTAGGGGCTGGTCTCGGCGATGAGGCGGTTGGTGAACCGCGGCCCGCCCTCGGGGGTCAGGTGGCGCGTGCGCGGCGTGTGGCCCGGTCCTTTGGCGGCCAGCGCCGCTCTCAGGCGGGTCACGACGCCGTCAGACACCAACGTCACCCCGGGCAGCGCGGGATCACCGAGGGCGGGTCCGGCCTCTCTTGGGTCGCCGGTCGCGGGGGGCGCCTCGTCCACGGCGCGTGGGGCCGCAGCCGGAGCGGGCGCTGACGCTGGTGGGACCTCGCTGCGAGGCGAGCACGCGCCGACGCAGAGCAGGAGCACCCCAAAGCAGGCGCAGCGCGGGCTGGGATCGAAGCGGGGCAAGATGGCGGGTCCTGGCTGGAGGCGGTCACGCGTCAGCGAGACCCGCCTCCTATACCACGGCCAGCGCGAGCGCCCGTCAGTCGGTCCCGCCGCGGCGCGCCATCACGGCCTGCAGCGCCGGAAGGAGCACGTCGAGGCTCGGCCGGACCTTGTAGTCGAGGGCGGCGTGGGCCCACAGCACGGTCCGATCGGTGTCGAGGAGGAAGATGGCGGGGACGGCGATCTTGTGGTGCTTCTCGCCGGACCACTGCTCGACGTCGAGGCCGAAGCCCATGAGCCGGTCGTAGCCCGCCTGGTCGAGGGCGTTGACGACGTGGAAGGCCTCGTGCGCGGTCGCCTCGGGGTCGCCGAGGAGCGGGAACGGCACCTCCCACGACGCCTTGGTGACGGCCCCGGCGTCCGGGCGGTCGACGCTGGCGAAGGCGACGTCCACGCCGAGCTCCCGCAGGCGCGGGTAGCCGGTCGAGAACTCGTGGACCTGGGCGTTGCAGTAGGGGCACCAGCCGCCACGGTAGAAGACGAGCAGCAGCGGGCGCTCCGCGGTCAGCTCCGACACCTTGACCGAGCTGCCGTCGAGCCGCAGGAACGACGCGTCCGGGACGACCGCGCCGACAGCGACGCCGACCCCCTCTGGCAGCGTCCCGAGCGCCTCGGGCGCGGTCGGTGTGAGCGCCTTCTCGCGGCCGCCGACGAGCTTGGGCGCGGGACCGTCGACGTGAGCGGGCGCGGGCGCGGCCGCGGTGGGCGGCGTCGGGGTGGGCGCGGGGGCAGCCGCGGCCGTCACCGCAGCCGGGCCGGCGCCCGCCCCCGCCTCGTCGAAGAGGTCGTCGATCTGGGCCTGCTGCGCCTCGGCCGCGGACTTGTCGGCGGCGTAGGTCGCGTCGTCGATGCGGAACAGGGTGTACCAGGCCACGAACACGCCGATCCCGGCGGCGGCGAGCCCGCCGATGACGATGTGCCAGCGCCAGCGCGGATAGCGGATGAAGAGGAGGCCGCCGATGAGCGCCACCACGACGCCGACGACGATCATGATGTCCGGGTTCGGCATGAGCTACTCCCCGGAGGCCGCGGTGATGGCGACGCTGATCGCGACGGTGTCGGCGACCTTGACCCCCGCGATGTGGTCGGGCGCCTTGACGCCGTAGTCCGCGAGGGTCACGTCGAACCTCGCCTTCACGCGCACGACGTCGCCCTTGATATAGGCCTTCTTCAGCTTCTCACTGGCGGCCAGGTAGCTCACCTCGATCGGGGCGCTTACGGTCTTCGCCGTCCCCTTGATCGTCAGCGTGCCGGTCACGGTGCCCTTGCGCCCCGAGGCGCCGTTGACGAGAGCGCCCTCGCCGTCGAGGCGGACGCTCGTGATGGCGAAGGTGATGTTCGGGTGCTTGCCGGCGTCGAGCCAGTCGGCGCTCTGGAGGTGGCCGTCCCGGGTGGTGTTGCCGGTGCGGAGGCTGGCGACCGGGATCGAGATGGTGCCGGTGGTCGCGGTCGGCGCGGCGCGGTCGACCAGGAGCTTGCCGCTGGCCTCGGTGCTGATACCGGTGATGTTCTCGACCGGCGCCTCGGACTCGAACTTGACGAGGCTCGTGTTGGCCATCACGTCGAACGGCACGGGGGCCGCGGCGGCGACGGTGGGCAGGGCGACGAGCGCGACGAAGACACAGAGCGGCGCGAAGAGACGGCGCATGAAAGCGACCTCCTGAGTAGGTGTGGCGAGGGCACGGCGGGTGGGCCGTCCTGGGCTGAGTACTCCGGCGGGCGCCCGGAGGTTACACCTCCGGTCGCTGGCGCCCCGTCTTTGCGACGCCGTCGGCGTTGGCATACAACGGTGATCTCCCTCCGGCTCGACCCGAGGCGCCGCATGCTCCAGACCGGACCGCACGCCCCTACGACCGTCGCGGCGCTGGACGCCCGCACCCTGGGCGAGATGTTCGCCATCCGCGCCGCGCGCTCCGCGGAGCTACCGGCGACCTTCGAGAAGGTGGACGGGCGCTGGGTGATGACCACCTGGCGGCGCTTCTACGACGACGCCGCCCGGGTCGCCGCCGGCCTCGACGCCCTCGGCCTCGCCCCCGGGCACCGCGTCGCCATCCTCGGCGCGACCCGCGCCGCGTGGGCCACCTACGACCTCGGCGGGCAGCTCGGCGGCTACGTGACCCTCGGGATCTACCCGAAGCAGTCCGTCGCTCAGCTCCGCTACCTGCTCGAGCACGCCGACGCCCGGGTCGTCTTCGTCGACAGCGCCGAGGAGCTCCGCAATGTCGTCGCCGCCGCCACTGACCTCCCGCTGCTGGTCGCCATCGTCCCGTGGAGCGACGCCCTCTACCAGGCGACCCACGCCATCGACCCGCGCATCACCCCGCCCTCGGCGTTCACCGTCGATCCCCTCGACCCCACCGCGATCCGCGCCCGTCAGGCCGCGATCGACCCGGACGACACCGCGATCCTGGTCTACACGTCGGGGACCACCGGGCCCCCGAAGGGCGCGATGATCACCCACGCCAACATCCTGGCCGTGCTCAACGAGACCCAGGCCCACCACCTCGACTTCTTCCAAGATGACCTGCTGCTGTCGTTTCTGCCGATGGCCCACGTCGCCGAGCGCGTCCTCGCCTTCTACGGCCGCATCTGCACCGGCGTGGCGGCGGCCTACGCGTCGAGCAACGGCGCGGTCCTGGCGGAGCTCGGCGAGGTGCGTCCGACCGTCTTCGGCGCGGTCCCGCGCATCTTCGAGAAGGCCCACGCCCGGGTCTACGCCGAGCTCCAGAAGAAGCCCGCCGCGGCCCGGCGGCTGTTCGCCTGGGCGGTCCGGGTCGGCACGGCGCGCGCCCGCCTCGAGCTCGCCGGCGAGCCCGTCCCCACCCGCCTACGCCTGCGAGCCGCGGTGGCCGATCGCCTCGTGTTTCGCAGGGTCCGCGCGGCCTTCGGCGGCCGCGTGCGCTTCTTCATCACCGGCGCCGCGCCCATCGCGCGCCAGATCCTCGAGTTCTTCTGGGCCGCCGGCCTGCCGGTCTTCGAGGCCTACGGCATGACCGAGGCGACGGTCATCACCCACATCAACCGCCCCGGCGCGACGCGCCTCGGCTCGGTCGGCCGCGTCATCGCGCCGATGGAACACAAGATCGCCGACGACGGCGAGCTCCTGCTGCGCGGCCCCTTCGTCTTCAAGGGCTACTTCAAGGCCCCCGAGGCGACGGCGGCGACGCTGGTCGACGGCTGGCTCCACACCGGCGACGTCGGGCGCGTCGACAGCGACGGCTACCTCCACCTGACCGACCGCAAAAAGCACCTCATCATCACCGCTGGCGGCAAGAACCTGGCTCCGGCCAACATCGAGAAGGCCATCCGCGAGACGACCCCGCTCATCTCCCAGGTCCACGCCCACGGCGACCGCCGCCCCTACGTGTGCGCGCTGATCGCCCCGAGCCCCATCGAGACCCTCGAGCTCGGCGTGCGCGAGGGGGTCATAACCAAGGCCGAGGTGAGGCGACACACCCACGAGCTCGTCGCGCACCCGGCGAACCGCTCACCGGCGCTCGAGCAGGCGCTCGCCCGCGTCGTCGCTCGCCCGGCGTTCCGCGACGCCATCCGCGGCGCGGTGGGGCAGGGCAACGCCCACCTCTCCCAGGTCGAGCGCGTGCGCCGCTTCGCCATCCTCGACCGCGACTTCAGCCAGGAGCACGGAGAGCTCACGCCGACCCTCAAGCTCAAGCGCAAGGCCATCGAGGAGCACCACGCGGCCATCTTCGAGCGCATCTACGCCGATCCGGCCTTCGGCCTCGAGCCCCTCGACGCCTGACCGGGCCTCCTCAGCGGAGCCAGAGAGACTGCCACTGGCGCTGCAGATAGGCGACGCCATAGCCGTCGAGGTACTTCGACCCGGCGTACTGCACCGTCGGGACGACCTGCATGTACCAGCAGCTGTAGCTGTCGGTCGTGTCGACGTCGCTCGCCATCGAGTTGCCCTGATAGGCGTCGTGGAGCCCGTTGAAGCCGCTGCAGGTGACCGCCTCCTCGCCGGCGACGAAGGTGTAGTCCGAGCCGTTGGTCGACGCGGTGAACGGGTCGTGGCACTGCGTCCAGACGGTGTAGTGGTCGCGGGTCGACAGCCAGTCGCCGGCGTCGGCGACCTCGAAGCGATAGGTGTAGCAGCCGCCGGCGTCCTCGAACCCCGTGCGAAGATACAGCCCCGAGTAGTTCTCACCGCTCGGCGTGGCCCCGTTATAGTCGTCCCAGTTGGCCCCGCTGAAGAGGAAGGGGTGGGTGGCGCTCTCCATCTTGGTCCAGCCGCCGCCGTCGGTGGTCATGTCGCAGTAGACCGCCACCTCGGCGAAGGTGCCGCCGGCCCCGTCGAGGTCGATCACGTAGACGCCGTCCGTGTCAGCCGCCACCTCGCCCCCCACCGGGTGGGCGTAGCCGTCGCAGGTCGCGGCGACGCTGCCGTCGCTCCAGCGCCCGGGATCGCCCTCGGTCAGCGCGCCGTTCACGGTCACGGTGGCCGGCGCCGCGGCGAGCCGCTCGATGACCACCTGACCCGGGCCGGGCCACGCGCCGTCGGTGCCGCTCGGGTTCGCGCCGACGTTGTAGGAGTAGCCGCCCGTCTGACCCAGCGCGTCGCCGGAGCCGCCGGTGTAGCCGCCGCCGCCGCCGCCGTCGTTCCAGGGTCCGCCGCCGCCGCCGAACCCGCCGATGTGGAGCGTGTAGTAGCCCCCCGTCGCGCCGTTCAGAAACGACCTGGGCGCCGTGACCTGGCTGGCCCCCAACCCGCCGTCGCCGGCGTACCCGCCGCCGCCGCTCGCGCCCGCGGTGCCGTCTCCGGGCGCAGCGACGCCGCTACCGCCGCCGCCGCTCCCCGCGGTGGTCGCCAGACCGTCGTATTGCGCCCGATCCTGCGCCGGGGAGCAGCCGTAGACGTCATCGCCCGCGCCCGCACCGCCGCCGGCGACGACGAGCGGCGTCACCGCGACCCCGAGGGGCACCACGGTGTCCCCGCCGGCCGCGACCTGGGTGACGAAGCTGCCGCCGCCGCCACCGCCGCCCCAGTCGGAGCAGCCGGCCTTGTCGACGCCGTCCTGCCCGACGACGAGCACGAGCTCATCGCCAGCGCTCAGCGCGAACTCGCCGATCACCTCGGCGCCGTAGCCGCCCTCGTTGATGGTATTCGTGTCGCCCCCCTGCGCGCCGCGCGCCGTGACGCGGTAGGTCGCCGTCTGGGGCACCGTCCAACGCTGGTAGCCGCTCGTGACCGTGACCGCGCCCGACAGCGTCCCGCCGACGTAGGCCGCGTCGCAGTCGCCTTGGGCCGGGCCGTTCTCCCCGACCGCCCCGCACGGCGTGAAGGTGAACGCCTCGACGGGCTCGCCCGGGAGGCCGGGTGCGCCGCCGATCTGGAACGCCTGGCCGAAGCTCCGCGGGGTGTCGATGGCGGTGTACTCGACGCAGACGCCGCTCGCGGGGCAGGTGGCGTCGTTGACCGGGTGCTGGGTGCAGATGATGGCGCCCGCGCCGTCGGTCAGCGCGACGTTCCAGTGGATGAACGGCCAGGTCGTGCCGGGCGGGGTGCTCGTCGCGGCGAAGGACCCGTCAGACGCGGTGCCGCGCGTCGTGACGACGCAGTCGCTGCCGCCCGCGAAGCCGAGCGCGACGTTCCAGTACTGCTTGTCGACGCCGCTCAGCGCCTCCTCGCCCTGATAGACCGCGGCCGCGAAGAGCGGGTTCTGGGTGCCGCTCGTCTGGCTGATGGCGCCCGCGGGCAGGACCCCCACCCCAGCGCCGACGTCGACGCGCACGGCGTCCGCGCCGCACACGACGTCGAGATCGTCGAGATACTGCCAGGTCTCGGCGCGACCGAGGCCGCCGGTGCAGGCGAAGCCGAGGACGAGGGTGGTGTCGCGGTCGCCGTCGGCGTTGAACAACAGGTCGATGGTGCTGCTCGGGTCGCCGGGGTCCTTGAGGCAGTCGAACTTGGCCGAGCAGAAGATGTTGTCGAAGCTGATCGCGACGTCGAAGAAGCCTTGGTTCGCGCGGCGGGCGATCGTCAGGTCGAAGGCCACGGCGACGTCGGCGTTCGGCTCGCAGGTCACCGTTTGGGTCAGCGGGCCGGGGTTATCATAGTCGGAGGCCGCGAAGGCCGCGTCACCGGCCGCGCCGCCGTAGAGGTCGAGCAGCGTCAGGGTGACGGTGTTGTCGTTGTCGTCGGCGTCGCAGGGGGCCACGTAGGACACCGAGCCAGCGCCGTCACCATACGCGTCGGCGGTCAGCTCGCGGTCCACCACGACCTGGCCGGAGTGGTTCTTCACCTCGAGCCGATAGCGCGCGTTGGTCACACCGGGCAGATCGAGGGGCGCGACGGTGATCGCGACGCCGGGTCCCGGGGCGGGGACGCCGGCGACGCAGGCCGCGAGCGCCGCGCAGACGCACAGGAGCAGGTGTGCTCGGACCATCGGGACTCCGTGTGTGGCTTGGGTCGCACCGCGGATGCGCTGCAGCATTTACTTTACTGCACCGCAATGGCGGATCGCCACCCGGAATCCGTGAGTTCGGCTTCTACGCCGCCGACCGCTGTGGCTGGCTGCCTTCAGCGCGAACGGCGCGGCCACCCGCGGAGCGCGAGGCGGGCGCGTGTTGCGCCGCACAGAGAAACTCCTGGAGCCCCCCCCGCGAGGCGCGGTAGAGTCCGGGCACGACGCGACGCTCGTGCGCGTCGTCTCCCACCAAAGTGTCGACCGACCACGGACCATGACGCCCGAGGCGCCCCGCTGGCCGGCGCCCCAGGGTCAAGCCGAGAGGCGACTCGATGAAGCCCACCTTCGCCCGCCTTGCTCCGACCTTGAGCCTCCTCGCGGTGGCCTGCGCCGGAGAGCCCATGGACGCCGCAGGCGGCGGCCCCGCGCTGTCGGTCAGCGTGGCCGCGTTGAACCTCGCGGGCGTGGGCGACGTCGTGTGGGACCTCGAGGTCCGCAACGGCGCGACGACCCCGCAGGTCGTGTGGCAGCGCCGCGTCTCCTCGTCGGGCTACGGCGACGGCGCCGGCTCGGCCAGCTACGTCGGGACCTGCGACGCCAGCGCCAACCCCAACACCGTGCGCGTCTGGGTCGTCGGCGTCTTCGCGGCCCCGGTCAGCGGCGCCGGCAGCTTTGCTTCCGGCGCCGCGGGCGGCGTCACCGGCACCCCGCTCGACTTCGAGAACCCGACCGCCACCGCCACGCCCCTCGAGCGCACCGTCGTGTGCGCCGACAACACCGACGTCGCCGTGCGGTTCGACGTCGCGCTCATGCGCCCCGCCCAGCAGGGCTTCTTCGACGTCGCCGTCAACTTCAATAACATCTTTTGTTCCGCGAAGTTCCACTGCTGCACCGAGACCACCGACGGCGCGACCTGCGCCTCCGACATCAAGCTCCTCTTCGACGCCACCGGGGCCCGCGCGACCACCATGGTCCTCGGCCTCGCCTGCACCGCCGGCACCGGCGACGACGTCCAGACCGAGCTCTTCCTCGACCCCCTCGCCCTCGACTGCACGAGCCCGTCCGCCGCCACCTTCGACGCCGACATCACGCTCAACCCCGCCGGCGAGCCCGGAAACCAGTGCACCGCCGGCGACACCGGGATGCACGACTGCACCGGCGTCGTCGCCGAGCTCCACGGCGTCGACGCCGACACCTACCTCTTCCAGCTCGGCGTCTACCGCGGCGTCGAGCGGCTCACCTCCGAGGGCCTCGACGCCCGAAAGACCTACTGGAACGTCGCCCTCGGCGTGAAGCGCCCCGCCATCCAGAGCTGCTGGCTCAAGACCCGCGCCACCGCCGACGACGCCCTGGCCACGGCGCTCATCGACGACGGCACCATCGCCGCGGGCGCCGTCTACCCCTACGTCCAGTGGCAGGTCGACCTCGCCGCCTGCCAGGCCGAGCCGCTCACCTTCGGCGACCCCTCCGCCATGGTCCGGCCGGTCTACACCACCACCTCCGGTGACGCGGTGAGCTTCACCGCGCGCTTCAGCGGCGCGAGCGAGTGCGCGACCGGCGCCGACTGCGCGAGCGGCGTCTGCTCCGCCGGCGCCTGCCTAGCCCCCACCTGCGACGACTTCGTCCACAACGGCGACGAGACCGACATCGACTGCGGCGGCTCCTGTGCGGCCTGCACCCCCTGCACGCCCGCCTGCCAGAACGGCGGCGTGTGTATCGGCCCGGACACCTGCGACTGCTTCGGCACCGGCTTCGGAGGCGCGACGTGCACCGAGGCGCAGGCCGCCGCGACCTGCGACCCACCGTGCCAGAACGGGGGCGCCTGCGTCGCCGCCAACACCTGCGACTGCACCGGCACGGGCTACGTCGGCTCGCTCTGCGACGCGGTCGCGACCTGCACCGTGGCCGACCCGACCGTCTTCAACATGGGCCTCACCCCGGCGGGCTGCCTCGGCGGCCAGAGCAGCCTCTTCACGGTGCCCGCGGGCGTGACCTCGCTCACCGTCGAGATGTGGGGCGCTGGCGGCGGTGGCGGCAACGCCGGCGGCGACATCGGGGGCGGCGGCGGGTACGCCAGCGCTACCGTCGCGGTGACCCCGGGAGAGACCCTCATCGTGGTCGAGGGGGGCCCGGGCGGGTCCTCGACGACCGGCTACGCCCAGAGCGGCTGCTACGGCGGCGGGCGCGGCGGGCGCTACGCCTACGCGGCCGGCGGCGGCGGGTTCAGCGGCCTCTTCCGCGGCTCCATCTCCCAGAGCGACGCCCTGGTCATCGCCGGCGGTGGCGCCGGGAACGCAGGTGGCACCTCGCTCTCCTACGCCGGGGCGGGCGGCGGCCTCGCCGGCCAGGACGGCACCGCCCACGGCAGCTACGGCGGCACCCAGGGCGGCTTCGGCGGGACCCAGACGGCGGGCGGCGCCTCCAACGGCGACGGGCAGGGCGGCATCCCGCTCCGCGGCGGCTACGGCAGCGTCTGCGGGGCCGACAACGGCGCGGGCGGCGGCGGCGGCGGCTACTGGGGCGGCGGCGGCGGCGGCTCGAACTACGCCTCGGGGGGCGGCGGCTCGGGGTTCGTCGGCGGCCCCGGGGTCAGCGGCGGCGTCCTGACCACCGGCGACCAGTCGACGCCCGGCAACGCCTCCGATCCCGACCGCGCGGGCGCCGGCCAGGGTTCCACCGGCAGCTTCTCCGACGCCACCAGCGGGCGCGTGGTGATCACGTACTGACCGGACGAGCGCAGCCACGCGCTGGCGCCGCGTCCCTCGAGACCAGGACGGTCCTCGAACCACCGAGCCCGTCGCGCCCCTGACGCGGCCCCCCAGGCCGCCACGCGACCACCGCGCCTCACGCCGCCGAGTCCACCGCCCCGCGCGCGCGCTCGGTCAGGTAGGCGATGGCAGACAGCGCGGCCACCGTCCCGTCGGCCACCGCGGTGGTGATCTGCCGGTAGCGCTTGGCCCGCGCGTCCCCCGCGGCGAACACGCCGGGCACGTCGGTCCGCAGGTCCTCGTCGGCCACGATCTCGCCCCGACTGTTGAGCGCCACGACCCCCTCGAGCCAGCGCGTGTTGGGCACGTAGCCGATGAACAGGAAGGCGCCGTTCGCCTCGGTCCGCACGAGCTCGTCGCTGCGCTTGTCGCGGGTGACGACCGCCGCGAGGGTCCCATCACCGACGAACTCGACGACCTCCTGGGCCATCAGGAAGCGCACCTTCGGGTTCTTCCGCGCCTCCTCGACCGCCCAGGGCTGCGCCTGGAACTCCTCGAACTCATGGATGACCGTCACCGACGACGCGTACTTCGTCAGCGACACCGCCTCCTCGAGCGCCGAGTTCCCGCCGCCGATGACCACGATGTCCTGGTCGGTGAAGAAGTCCCCATCACAGGTCGCACAATACGAGATGCCGCGCGCCTGGAACGCCTCCTCGGAGTCGAGCCCGAGCCGCCGCGGGATCCCGCCGGTGGCCAAGATGACGACCGGCGCGGTGAACGTGCCCTCGTCGTCGACCTCGACGATCTTGGTGTCGCCGCGCAGGTCGACGCGCAGGACGTCGGCGTTGCCCATCACGGTGCAACCGACGGCCTCCGCCTGCTGGCGCATGGTGTGGACGATGGACGCGCCGGACGCCTCGAGGACGCCGGGGTAGTTGGCGACGGCGTAGGTCAGGATCATCTGCCCACCGACCGTCGCGTGGTCGAGGATCAGCGTCTTCTGGCGCGCCCGGCCGAGGTAGATCCCAGCCGTCAGCCCCGCCGCGCCCGCCCCGATGACGATGACGTCCCACTCCGACCGATCGTGCGTGTCCATCGTCCGCCCCTCAACTGAGCTTGCCGTCGAGGATGTCCTTGACCTGCGCCTTGGACTGGATGCCGCCGGTGGCCGCGACCACCTTGCCGTCCTTGAGGTACACGGTGAAGGGCAGGCCGTAGAAGCTCTGCACGTCGGGCAGCGCGCGCACCGTCTCGCGGGCGACCGGCGCGTCGAACTCCATGTCGAAGAACTTCACGTCGGGGTACTTCGACTCGAGGGTCTCCATGACGCCGTAGACCGGGATGCACATCGGCCCCATGCGGCCGCACACGATGGCCGCCTTCTCGCCGCCGCTCAGCAGCGCGTTGAACTCGGCGGTCGACTGTACGTGCTTCAGGTTCGTCTGCAACATGCTAAATCTCCTAAGTTTTCTAGCTCTGAACTCGATCAGATCGCGTCAGCGTCCACGTACTTCGCGAGGAGCTCCGTCGCCTGCACGAGCAGCAGCTTCTCGCCGTTGGAGCGCACCTCTTCACCGGCGTTGGCGCGGTAGACCACGCGCTCGCCCAGGGCGAGCCCCTGCGCGCCGCCGCTCGGCACCGCCAGGACCACGCCCATGCTGGGCGTCTCGCGCGCCGTGTCCGGCACGTAGAGGCCGCTCGCGGTCTTCAGCTCGGCCTCCAGCGGCCGCACCAACACGAAGTCGTTGAGGGGTTGGATGTTCACGTCGCGTCTCCTCATGGCCATCAGCAGGCCGTCATGGTTCCAAGAGCCGCCAGGGTGCGGCAGTGTGACGCACTCCGGGTCGTCAGGTTGCGAGCCCCAGGAGCTTGTCGATGCGGGCCTTGTCGAAGCCCACGATCCAGGTCCCGTCGATGTCGAGCTGGGGCACCCCGGTCTGCCCGGTCTTCTGCACCAGCTGCTGCGCCGCCCGGGGGTCGCGCGACACGTCGATCTCCTTGAAGCGCACGCGCTTCTCGTCGAGATACGCCTTGACCCGGGTGCACCACACGCACGTCGGCCCGGTGTAGACCGTGACCCGGTGCGCAGCCTTGTCACCGCCCCCCGCGACGCGCCCGTCGAGCGCGATCCCCGGGCCCAGCAGCGCGGCCTCATAGGCCCCCGCGGTGTTCATACCGACGAGGCGCTGGGTGACCGCACCGGCCTCGACCACCGCCACCGTCGGCACCGCCGTCACCCCGAGCCGCCCGTGCACGTCGCGCACGACCGCCGTGTCGACCGTGAACACGTCCACCTCGGGGTGGGCCGCGCAGAACGCCTCGAGCTCCGGCCGCGCCCGCCGCGACGCGCTCGAGGCCTCGTTGAAGAAGGCCACGATCGCCTTCCCGCCCAGCCCACCGGTCGCGTCCTGCAGCGCCGTCCAACCCGCTATCGTTCGCAGCATCTCGCCTCCTCCCGTGGCGCCCGCGCGCCACCGGGGGGATGAATATACCCCGATCGATATATTTCAAGCTCGGTATGTATTTTCCGAGCGCGTCACCCCACCGCCGGCCGCGGCGTCTCGACCGCGAGGCCGCCCAGCCGCTGCAGCGCCGCCAGCGCCGCCGCGGTCGCCGCCGCATCCGTCAGCCCGTACTCGCGGCAGCGCCCGTCGGTCCGGCAACACAAGAGCCCCCCGTCGCGCAGGATCCCCAGCTGCTTGGACACCGTCGCCTGCGCCTGCCCCACCGCCTCCACCAGGTCGCCCACGATGCGCGGCCCCGCCACCAGCTCCGCGACCAGCCGCGCCCGCGTCGCGTTCGAGAGCAGCGCCGCCATCGCCGTGACCCGCCCGATGCCATCCCCACGCGTCTCCACGGCGACCTCCCGCCCCCGCCCGGGGGCAGGCTCGACTATCCGCGCCCCACGCCGGCCGTCAACCCCGCCGGCATCAGCGCGACCAGCACGCTGTCCATCAGCCGAAACCCCGCCGCGCTCAGCCGGACCCGCGTCCCCTCGACGACCAGCCGCCCCGCCGCGACCTCCGCCCGCACCGCCTCCGCGTAGCGCGGCCAGTCCGCCCCCAGCTCCACCCCGACGTCCAGCCGCCGCAGCCCCGTCATCACCCGCTCGAAGGACGCCGTCTCGACGTCGAGCACCTCGCGGACCAACTCGGGCAGCCGCCCGGCCAGCAGCGCCTCCTCGTAGCGCTTCACCCGCCCCTCGTTCTGCCACCGCGCCGCCCCGTCGAAGCCGTGCGCCCCGGCCCCGAGCGCCAGGTAGGGCCGCCAGTCCCAGTAGCTCGAGTTGTGCACCGCACGATGCCCCGGCACCGCATAGTTCGAGATCTCGTAGTGCTCGTATCCCGCAGCGCACAACACCTCGCGCGCCGCCAGCAGCATGTCCGCCTGGGCGTCGCTCCCCGGCACCGTCACCGCGCCGCGCGACACGTCCCGCGCCATCAGCGTCCGCGGCTCGACGCTCAACCCGTAGACCGACAGGTGCGGCGCGCCGAGCCCCGCGACGCGCTCGAGATCCCGCCTCCAGGCCGCCGCGGTCTGCCCGGGCAACCCGAACATGAAGTCGAGGCTCCAGCTCCGCAGCCCCGCCCGCGCGATGCGCGCGACCGCCCCGAGGGCGCCCTCCACCCGGTGCCGCCGGGTCAACGCCGCCAGCAGCGGGTCGTGCAGCGCCTGAACGCCCAGCGACACCCGATTCACCCCCGCCCGCTGCACCCCCGCGATCCAGGCGTCGTCGACCTGATCGGGGTTCGCCTCGACCGTCACCTCGGCGTCGTCGGCCAGACCGACCCGCGCGCGCACGCCGTCGATGACCCGGGCGAGCTCTCCGACGTCCCACAGGCTCGGCGTGCCGCCCCCGATGTAGAGCGTCGCCGCCGGCCCCGCGAAGGCCTCCGCCCGCAGCGCGAGCTCGGCCAACACCAGGTCCGCGTAGCGCCGCCCCGGCACCACCCGCGGCGTCTGCAGCGTGAAGTCGCAGTAGGTGCAGCGGTGGGTGCAGTAGGGGAAGTGGACGTAGACCCCGCCGCGGCCGCTCATCGGGTGTAGACCTCGACCGTCTCCGGCAGATAGGCCTCGTCGAAGCCCCGGTCAAAGCGCGGCGCCTCGACCGCGAACACCCGCTCGGGCACCCCTCCGACGACGTCCATCACCGCGACCGTCCCCGCCTGCGTGACGTCGCTCCCCGAGAGCCGCCCCCCCCGCGCCGCTGGTGTCCCGACGTTCAGCACCGCCAACGCCCCATAGCGCCCCTTGAAGAAGGTGTGGTAGCCCGCGCTCACCAGCGCCGTGACCCGCGCCCTCAGCAGCAGCTCGTAGACCCGGAACTTGTCGTTGAGCACCCCGGCCCCGTCGTCGCCGAACTTGTGCAGCGGCAGGTAGCTCACCACGAAGCGGCTCTCGTAGATCTGCGCGCCGTCGAGGGCCCGCCGCATCCACGCCACGTCGTCGTCGTCGAGCCCGGCCCGCGGGTCGCTCGAGATGACCATGAAGAACGCGCCCTTGAACGTGAAGGTGTAGCGCTCGGGGAAGCCCTCGCCGTCGAGCAGCGTCAGGGTCGGCCGCTTGACCCGCGCCCCCTCGCCCACGTCGGTCGGCGACATCGCCCACGCCAGCGGCACGTTGGCCCCGACCGCGGGGCGCTCGATGCCCTCGCGCGCCACGTCCCACGCCGCGTCCCCGCCCCCGGGCGGCACCACCCCCCCGACGTGGACGACGAGGTTCGGCCGCAGCCCGTCGATGACCGTGGTCGCCGCCGCGCCGGCCCCCTCGACCCCCGCCGTGTCCGCCAGAAACACCACCCGGAAGCTGGTCGGCGCCGGCTTGGGCGCCTCCGGCAACGTCCCGGGCGCGGTCGCCGCCTCGCCGCCGTCGGCGACGCTCGTCACGCTCAGCCGCTCGAGGGGGATGACCCGGGTGGACTCGAGCTCCCACTCCCCGTCGGCGAGGCGCAGCTTGACCGGCTGATCCGCCAGCCCCCCGCCGAAGGTGTGCGACACCGCGCAGCCCTCGACCGGCTCCGCCCCCTCGCCGACCGCGTCACCGAAGCTCCAGGTGCAGCGCGCCCCGTCGTGCCCGCTCGGGAACGCCTCGACCTTGAGGTGGACCGCCGTCGGCCGATAGACCTGCAGCACCGGTGGGTCCCAGCTCCAGTAGAGCCCGAGCGCCTCGGTCGGGTCGCCCCCCTCCGCCGCCGCGCCCGCCGCCCGCACCTCGGGCGGCTGCGCGAGCCCCTCGATCGCCCACGCGGACAGCGCCGCCCCGCCGAGCCCGTCGACGTAAGCCGGGTCCCGACCGCACGCCGCGCACGTCAGCGCCAACGCCACCGCGGTGATCGCGCTCCACCTCACGCCAGCCAGATCCCGTCGACCACCCATCGGGTGCCCCGAACTCGAAGCGGCGCGGCCTGATTCCCATTGAGCCGGTCGACGCGCTCGCCATCCAGCGTATAGGGCCCGTACACGGCGAGCTCCCCGACGTCGTGGCGGTAGGTCACGCCGGCCGCGGGCGCGCCCAGCATCAGCTGCGGGATGCGGCGGATCACCTCGCCCTTGTCGGTCGCCAGCACCGCCACCGCGTTCATGGTCCCCGGCGCCGACATCTCGCGCACCGTCGCGATGACGCCCTTGACCAGCTGCAACGGGACCGTCGTCGCCACGACCGAGGTATAGCGCGGGTACACCTCCCCGTCGATCACGAGCGGCGTCTCCGGCGCGTCGAGGAGGTGCTCGTAGCGGTGCCACAGCGCGGTTCGAAAGGCATAGCCCCGGGCGACCTCCCACAGAAAGCGCGCGAGCCCCGGATAGCCCTGCCCGAAGCGCTCGTACATGGTCATCGCGTTGAAGACGAGCTCCGACCCGAAGATGTAGCCGAGGCGCTCGCTCCCGTCAGGCTCGGTGACGCCCAGGAGCGGGACGCCGCGGGTCGGCAGCGTCCCGAGCCGCGCCCCGCGCGCCCGCCGGGTGAACCGCTCGAGGGTCCGCACCGGGTGCCCGCGCGTCCGGAAGACCCGCGCCAGCATGTTCATCCCGCCGCCCCGGACGAACAGGAAGCGGGGCAGGGGGACGGGCTTACCGATGACCGCGCTGGCGGCGGTCACCACCCTCACCGCGGCGTTGAGTGTGTGGTGGATGGTCCCATCGCCGCCGTTGACGACCACGACGTTGGCGTGGCGCTCGAACAGCAGGTAGTTGAGCGCCTGGCCCAGGGCGTCCGGCGACGGCGTCTCCAGGCACGCCCGCGGGTCGGACATGAGCGACACCAGGCGCGCGTGGGCGACCGAGCGCCAGTTGGTGCGAGCCATCGGGTTGGACACCAGCGCCGGCGCCACCCGCGAGTTCGACCGCATCGCCCCGAGATACGCCAGCACCCCCGCGCGGCTGGGTGGCGCGTCGCTGAAGGTGACCGTCTGGGACAGGATGTGCAGCCGCTCACCCCCCGCTGAAGTGCGCGAACGCGGACGCGGCGAGCTCCGTCGGCGCGCCGTGCCTGCGCCATAGCACACCCGGCCGCTCGCCCCCAACGGGTTGTCGCGCCGCCCCGAGCGACGCAAAGCCCCGGGCGATGAACGCCCCCACGTGCTCCGCCGGCACCAGCACCGCCAGGCCGTAGTCCTCCCCACCCGCGGCGCGCTCGTCCGGCGTCAGCCCGGCGCACACCGGGTCCACCGGCAGCGCCGCGAGCTCCACCTCGAGCACCAGCCCGCACGCCGCCGCGAGCCGCGGCAGATCCGTCGCCAGCCCATCCGACAGGTCCATCCCGGCGCTCGCCCCATGGGCCAGCGCCCACGGCCCGGCGTCCAGCGGTGGGGCAGGGCGGAGGTGCGCCGCGAGCGCATCATCCCGCACCGCACCATCCACTCCCCAGCCGGATTCAGCCAGCTTTAACCAGTTCAGTAACCCTAGCGTGGATCGGCCTATATTGCCCCGCACCATGAGCGCGTCGCCCGCGCGCCCCCCGTCCCGACGCAGGACCGCGTCGCCCTCGGTCCAGCCCCACGCGGTGATGTTCAGCACCAGCGGCCCCGGGCTCCGCACGGTGTCGCCGCCGACGAGCGCCGCGCCCGCGGCCCGCGCGCACGCCGCGAGTCCCCGCGCGAAGGCGCCCCACCACGCGGCCGGCAGCCCCTCGGGGACCGCGGCGCTCAGGACGAACGCGCTCGGCCGCGCTCCCATCGCCGCGACGTCCGACAGGTTGACCGCGAGCGCCTTCCACCCGAGCGCCTCCGGCGGGTGCGCGCGTAGAAAATGCACCCCCTCGACCAGCGGCACCCCCTCGACCAGCGCGTCGGTCGTCACGACCTGCCGCCCGCGCGGCGGCGCGATGACGAGCGCCGCGTCGTCTCCCGGCCCGATCGGCGTCCGCGGCGCGCCGCACGCCTCGCAGACGACCGCGATGAGCCCCGCCTCCGACAGCCCCTCGGTCACCGACCGCCGTCCGGGTTCTCGCCCCGAGCGCCGCGCACCGCGCGCTCCTCCTCCTCGGACAGGCGCATGCGGATGTCGTCGAGATCGATGGTCAAGAGCCGCGGCACCCGGGCGACGGCGCCCCCGGGCAGCACCGTGACCAGCCCGGTCGCCCCCTGGTGGTTTCTGGTGTGAAAGAGCCGGTCGAGGATCTCGACGCGCACCGCGTGGTCGTCGCCCCGCACCCCGGCCACGGCGGCCGCGAGGATGACCGCCGCGTCGTACGCCTCGGCGTGGAAGGTCACCGGCTTCTGCTGATGGCGCACGTAGAACTGCTTGGCGAAGCGATCGACGACCGGGTCGTCGGGGTCGTGGTAGTAGGCGTCGACGAACACGGCGTTGTCGCTGAGGTTGTCGCCGCGGTCGACGACCGCCGGGTGGTTCCAGCCCGCGGCGCCGAGCAGCTGGACGCCCCGCGCCCCACGGGCCGGCGTCGTCCGGACCGGCACCCCCCAGTACTTGAGGAAGGGCAGCAGGCGCCGCACCGAGAGGGCCCCGTCCGGGATGAAGAGCGCCGCGAACCCGGCGTCGCCCCTGCCGGGCTTGTCGCTGTCGAGGAGCTTGCCGACCACCGGGCTGAACTCGGTCGTCCCGGGGGCGTAGCCCTCGACCGCCCAGACCTCGCCGCCGAGGCGCAGGACCTCGTCCCAGAAGGCGCCCATCAGGGTCTGCCCGGCGTCGTTCTCGGGATAGAGGATCCCGACCTTGCGCCCCGGCAGCTGACTCATCGCGTAGCGGGCGATGGCCCGGGCCTGCTCGTCGGGGCTCGTCCGCAGCCGCACGACCGTCGCCGCCCCGCCGCCGACCGCCTCGTCGCTCGACAGCACCACGTGGGGTACCCCGAAGCGCCGCGACACCTCGGCCGCCGCCGCCGACTCGAGCTGCCCCACCGGCCCGAGGAGCGCCGTGACGTGCTCCTCGAGGATGAGGTCCCGCGCCGCCGTGGCCGCCTTGTCCGCGTCCCCCGCGGTGTCCTTCCAGACGACCTTCACGCTCGGGAAGCCCTCGAGGGCGAGCAGGATCCCCTCCTTGGCCGCCTGCCCAATGGCCCCGTACTTGCCGCTCAGCGGCAGCATCACCCCGAGCGTCTCCGACTTCACGTCCTGCCACGCCCGCACGAGGTCGATGAGCTGCACCGCGTCCGCCCGCCACGCCGGCTCGGGGGCCTCCGCACTCGCAAAAGTCGCCGCCTGGAAACACGGACCTGGCTGCGCATTGTCACATTGGAGGCGGGCATATTGCAGCGCAATATACGGGCGCCACGGATCCCGCGCCGGCAGGTCGGCGTAGAGCCGCTCGACCCGCTCCGGCGTCAGCGCCGGCGCGACCACCCGCACGGTCGCCTGCCGCACCTCGCTCTCGGTCGCGCCCACGGGCGTCAGATACCGCGCCACGGTCTCCGCCGCGCGCGCCGGGCTCCCCGCGAGGAAGCTCGTCCGCACGAGCCCCTCGGCGGCGTCCTCGACCACCGGGCGCGCCTGCGCCTGCGACAGCGCCGTGGCGAACCGCTGCGCCGCCGCCGCGAACGCCTCGAGCCCCTCCTCGGCCTTGGCGAGGGCCAGCTCGAGGCGCACGGCCGCGTCGGGCGCCTCGGGCGGCGCCGCGACCTCGCCCGCGAGCTCCTTGGCGGCCGCGAAGTCCCCTCGCTCGATGGCCTGCTCGGCGAGCGAGACCCGGGCCGTGTCCGCCTCCAGGCTGTGTGGGGCGGTCGCCGTGACCTCGCTCAGGGCGGCACGCGCCCCCACGGCGTCTCCGGCCGCCGCCCGGGCCGCGGCCAGGCGCAGGAGCGCCCGCGCGTCGGCCACGCTCGGCGGCCCCGTCGGGATCGGCGCCGGCGTCTTGTCCCGCGGGTCCTCGTAGACCACCGTGCTCCCGCCCTCATCGGGCGACACGACGTGCGGTGTCGGGCAGGCGGCGAGGGAGCTCACCAGGGCCAGCAGCGCGAGGTTAGTTCTGTTCATACCCACCTCCGTCGTCGAAGCCGCGCACGGCGGGGAAGGGCGCCGGCCCCACCCGGACGGCGAGCGCCTGAAGCGCCGCCCGCGCCTCGTCGTCGAGGCCCTCGGGGAGCTCGACCGCGATGACGACGCGCTGGTCTCCGCGCTGCCCGTCTTCGCCCCGGACGCCGTAGCCGGACATCCTGAGCACCGTCCCGTCCGGGGTGCACGGCGGGAGTCGGATCGCCCGCGGTCCGTCCACCGTGGGCACCGGCACCGGGCCCCCGGTGAGCGCGGTGAACACCGTCACCGGGCGGGTCAGGACCACGTCGGCGCCGTCGCGGGAGAGCACGCGGTCGCTCAGGACCTCGATGTCGACGAGCAGATCGCCGTCTGCGCCCCCGAACCGCCCGGGCTCACCCCGCCCGCGGACCCGCAGCCGATCGCCGGTGGCCGAGCCGCCTGGCAGCGGGATCCGCACGCTCTCGTCGCGCGCCACCACGCCTCGCCCGCCGCACGGCTCGCACCACGCTGGCACGGTGTAGCCGCGCGCGTCGCAGCCGGGGCAGGGCAGCAGCTCCGAGCGCAGGAACGGCCGCGCCTGGATGGTGCCCGTCCCCATGCAGCGCTCGCACACGTCCGGCACGGTCTCCGGCGGAAAGCCGCGGCCGTAGCAGGCGGCGCACGAGCGCTCCACCGGGAGGAGCAGGGTCTGGGAGGTCCCGAGCATGGCGTCGGCAAACGCAACGGTCAGCCGGTAGACCCGATTCCGCCCGGCCACGGGCTTGCCGAGCTTCACGCCGAAGATGGAGTCCACCAGGCCCCCGACCACCTCGGCGAAGCCCGAGCCGCGCTCCACCGGCACCGCGTCGTCGGCCGGGAGCCCGGCGTCGTAGGCGTGGCGGCGCTCCGGATCCCGCAGGATCGCGTAGGCCTCCACCACGACCTTGAAGCGGGCGGTCGCCGCCCCGGCGTCGGGGTTGCGGTCGGGGTGATGACGCGCCGCGAGCGCCTTGTAGGCGACCCGGATGGCCTCGGCGTCAGCGTCCCGCGGGACCCCGAGGACCGCGTAGTAGTCCGGGCGGGCAGAGCCCATCGCGGCTTACAACAACGTGTCGGGCACGTAGATGATGTCGCCCGGCTGAAGCACGAAGTTGGTGGCGAGCCCCTCGATGATCTTCTCGACCGGGATCGGGATCCGCTGGTCCCCCCCAGCCCCCCGCCGCGTCACCACCACGTAGTTGGTGTTGGCCGACGCCTTGAAGCCGCCCGCCAGCGTGATGGCCTCGACGATGTTCATCCCCGCGGCGTACGGGAACGTGCCCGGCTTCTCCACCTCGCCCAGCACGAAGACCTTCTTGGAGTTGTACTCCTTGACGAAGACCGTCACCGACGGCTCGCGGATGAAGCCGTCCTGGAGCTTGGTCCGGATGAGGGTCTCGATCTCGACGGTCGTGAGCCCGTTGATGTGGATGCGGTCGATGAGCGGGAAGTGGACGTCGCCCTCGGGGGAGACCCTGAGGGTGCGCGTGAGGTTCTCCTCGCCGTACACCGTGACCTCGAAGACGTCCCCGGGGCCGAGCCCGACCTTGGCCATCTCGGCCTCGATGGCCTCGTTGAGGTGCTCGTAGCCGGTCGTAGACGCCTCCTCACAGGAGGCGCAGCCAGCGCTCGCGCTGAGGATGAGCAAGAGCCCCAGCGCCGCGAGCCGCCTGAGCCGCCACGCGCTGTGAGCAGTGTCGCCGTTCATGCGCCTACCCCGCTTCAATACCGCAGATTGAGGCTGGCGTAGACGCGGTGATCGTCATACGCGACGAACCGGGTGGCGCCGCTGTCCGTGATCGAGAAGTCGCTCAGGATGCCCTCGTAGCGATACCCGACGGTCACGCCGAAGAGCCGCGAGAGGTCGAAGTCGATGAGCACCCCAGCGCGGATGTAGCCCTCGCTGCGCTCGGCGTCGGAGGCGACGGGGTTGCTCACGTTGATGTCGGCGCGCGGCGCCGGCACCCACTCGCCGAAGCTGCGGATGTCGTAGCCGAAGTCCGCGTGCAGCTCCGCCAGCTCACCGAGGCGCTGGGTGAAGCTCGCGTAGGCCCGGATGTACTCCATGTAGCCGCCGAGCGGCGTGAGCTCGAAGTCCCGCGCGACGCCGGCGTGGATGACCGTCTTCTCGCTGATGCGGTAGCTGAGCTGGAGCTGCCCGATGAAGGACGAGAAGTCCGCCGGGTCGCGGTCGAGGAGGCTGTTGCCGTAGCCCGCCCGCACGAGCAGCGCCAGCCGCTCCGTCACGTAGCCGGACAGCCCCGCGTAGACCTTCACCGGGGTGCCGGGGACGTAGTTGCCGGCCCGGGCCACCTCCTCCGCGCTCGCGGTGCGCTTGTAGTCGAGGAACCCCGCGGTCGCCTCGAGGAAGGCGTAGGTCATCGGGTAAAAGCGCCACGAGGCGAGAAACCGCACGTTGTGCTGGTCGTTGTCGAGGTCGCCGAGCTCGTCGTAGCTGATGAGGTCGTAGGCGTAGCCCAGGGCGAAGTCGAGGGCGCGGCCACCCGGGTGGAAGGAGATGTCCGCCCCGACCCGGTTCCAGTTCCGGTTGGCGTTCGAGGAGGTCGTCGGCCGCATCCAGATCGTGCGGTTGAAGTGCTCGTTGAGCGTCAGCGTCAGCGCGCTCTTCGGGAAGAGCGCGACCGCGAGCTTGGCGTTGCCGCCGACGTTCGTCTGGTTCGTCACGGCCTCGTTGCTGCTCACCGGGACGAAGACGTCGACGTCGAGCCCGAGGGACACCGCGACCTTGTCGAACTGCGGGTTGAAGAGCGCCACACCGGGCCGCAGGTGCAGCGTCATCGCCCCTTCCGGGTCGGCGTTGCGGGTGTCGACGCGGAAGAAGTTGCTCTGGTAGCTGCCCTCGAGGAACAGGCGCGGCTGGATGATGAAGTCGCCCGCCGCGACGCCGTACTGCGGCTTCTTGGAGACCAGCCCGACGCCCGCGCCGGTCAGGCCGGAGTAAGTCGGACCGAGCCCCACCGGGCTCATGATCCGCGGGTCCTTGAGCCCCTGCTCGAAGTGCTGCGCAAACGCTGGCGCAGCGCCTAATAGGACGAGCGTTGCCGCGATCAGCGCCGTGAAGCGTGTGAGGGGATGTCGCATCGAGTCGCCTTTTTGGGCGGCGCGCGACCCCGCGCCGCCGACGTGCCCTGCTAGTAGTAAGGGCTCGCGTGTACGGGGGGTTCCGGGATGACGTCCGCGGGTGTCGTGAAGGTCGTCGTCAGATCCTCGACGACGGGCAGCCGCCCCTGAAACTCGAGCTTACGCTCGACCTCCGTGAGCTCGAGGTCGACCGTACCGCCGGTCGCGCTCTTTATCTGGGCGTAGAACTCGGCGACCTTGGCCGCCGCGATGGTGATCTTCACGTACTCGTGCTCGACCCGGGAGCGATCCCGCTCGGCGGCACGCTGCTGAAGGGTCAGCAGGTTCTGCTCGGAGAGCTTCACGAGGCCCTTCATCGCGGTGATGGCCTCGTTGCGCGAGGTCGTCGCGGCGACGTCGCCCTTCGCGATGGACTCCTCGAGGAGCTTGAAGGACTCCGCGAGCTGCTTCTCCATCGTGCGGACGCTGTCGGAGGCCCGCGAGACCATGTCTTCGATGGTGAGCTGCGCCAGATCCTCGTCACCCCTGGCGGAGAAGGCCGGCTCGGCGGCGACCAGCGCCGTCGCCCCGATGATTATCGAGGCGAGGGCTACGGTCGCGATGATTGCGTGTCTGAGTCCCACTTCTTCTTACCAGCGGTGAATCGCGCTCCCACGGCGGAGGCGATGATAGGTACCGACTTTCTAAGGTGTCAACTTGCTCACTTCCCGTTCGGAACGGGACGCAAGCGGCGAGACTTGAACAGCGATCGCTGTAGACCGTGGGTTGCTCTCCAGGACCGTCTTGATCGTCCGTTGGCCAATATTTGTTCCAGAGGGCTTGCGGGGGGCCTCTCCGGACCTCGGGCCGCCCTGCGGGGGGCGTGTCTCGTCCGTGTCTCGTGCGAGCGCGGAGACCCTACACCGGTTGCTCCGCCACTGCACGCCCATCCTAACCCGGCGTCGCGCGACAAGAAACCCGCGACGAGCCCCGCCCGCGACCGCATGAAACCGGCGACGAGCGGGCTCCCGCCGGGCGGCGGCCTCCGGCGACCCCGCCGCACGCCTCGGCGCGCCGCTTGCGGGCACGCGGAGGCGCGGGCTGGACGCGCTACTTGGTGTCGAGCAGGAAGGGGTAGGAGAAGGTCACCGAGCCACCCTGCGGAGGCTCGAACTTCCAGCCCTTGACCTTGCTGACGATGCACTGGGCCACCGACGAGTCGTTGGTGCTGTTCTCGGTCACGTCGATGTCGGTGATGCGCCCCGCCGCCCCGATGGTGAACCGGATGGTGACCTTGCCCCGGAGCTCCGGGTTCACCTTCAGGCTCTTCTCGTAGCAGTATTTGATGGCGCCCTTACGGCGCGAGAACACCCGCGCCACCGAGGACTTGTCGATCTGGCCGGTGCCGGTCTGGCCGCTCACGCTGCCGTCTCGCACGTTCGCGCGGATCTTGATCTCGCTCGCGGCGTCCTTCGTGTCGGTCTTCACCGTCTGGGTCGCGATGCGCTTGCCGCCGGTGTCCTGGCTCGACAGCGTCTTGTACCGGCTGCCGTCCTTGGTGGCCTCCGACGGGCCCCCGACGAAGCCGCCGCCGTCCTCGGTCGCCGCCGTGACGCCGCTCGACGTGTCGTTGAAGGCGTTCTCGAGGCGCTCGGCGTGGATGCCGTTCTTCAGCGTGTCGAGCGGCCCGTTATCGTCCCCACCGGACGAGCCGAGGGCGTGCAAGAACGTGGTGTTGCGGACCTTGCTCGTGAGCTTGGCGCGAGCGGCCTTACGCTCCTCGGCAGTCTGCGGGGTCTTGTCGCGCTTGGGGGCGCGGGCCGTCGTCTTCGGCGGCTCGGGCGGCGGAGGTTCGTCCGGCTTGGTGTCCTCGGTATTGGTCGCGTCCGTCTTCGAGTCGTCCTTCTTCTCGTCGACCTTGGGCTGCTCCTTCTTCACCACCTCCGCCCGGGCCTCGATGTTCAGGAGCTCGTAGATCCGCTCCTGGTCCTTGTAGTCGCGCTGCAGGTACTGGCCCGTCAGCCGCCACCACAGGTCGAGCGCGGTCCCGGAGCCGCCGAGCACGAGGAAGCTCGCGATGAGGATGTAGACGAGCGGCCACTCGAGCTGGGAGGTGATGCCGCCCTTGGCCGCCGCGGGGAGCTGCGGCCGCGGGAGCACCGGCGGCGCGTCCACGAACTGGAACAGCAGCGTGACGTTGCCGACGATGACCTTGCCGCGAGCGCGCGGGGTCAGCGGGATGATGTACTTGCCGCCCTTGCGCTGCGCGCGCGAGGTCTGGGCGAGCTCCGCCAACGTCATCGGGTCGTCGCCGAGGTCGATGCGCCCGTCCATCCCCTTCTCGAAGATGAGGGCGTACTCGCTCGACCCCCGCGCCTCGAAGAGCAACGTGGACTTCGGCAGCGCCGCGTTGGGCACGATGAACGTGTTCTTGGCGGCGGAGCCGACCGACACGTTCTCGTGCTTGCGGAGCAAGCGCTCCTCTACGACACGCCGGTCTTGAATGACCCCGACGCGGAGGAGCTTGGCTTTGTCATCCTTGGCCATCAGGCCCCCTGAACCCGGTTCGACGCTACAACTGGATCGTGTTCCCCTTGGGACTTGTCGTCCCGGATCCACGATCGCTTGAACCCGATATTGTCACCACCACGAGATTCTCGGAAATTTTCGCTCGCGCTCAATTCACACAGAGTCCGTTGGCAGCGAGCAGCTCGGGGGCGTCCAACATCGGCCATTCGGTCGAGTGTCGCGGTCGCCAGGGGCGTTCAGCGGCGGCTGTTGCGCATCACCGCGAAACGGAGCTGGTCGATGCCTGCATTGCCAGCGGTGTGGACGATCTCCGCGATAACCCGATAGGGGATGTCGCGGTCACAGATGATCGTCGTGATAGCCTTGAAAGGCTCGTTGGGGTTTGCCCCCGCATGGACCTCTTTCGCATAGTCCAGCTTATCGGTCAGCTTCTTCAACAAGTTCACGATGAGGAAGCTCGACTCGGCGCCGTCCTCCTTGTAGGTCTTGTCGATGAAGTACCGGTTACCGTCCTTGCGGTAATCGTCATCCGAACGGCACTGGCGGCCGCCGGCCGTCATACACTCGATCGGGACGGTGTCTTGGTTGTCGACCACGATGGCCCGCTTCGTCACCAAGATGGCGAGCGAGTCCTCGGGCGGGCGGTCCACGGTCGACGTCGCCAGCTGAAGATACTGGTTCGGCTTCACGTTCCATGGATCGCTCGTGATCGACACGAGCAGGAACACCAACAAGATCGTCATGATGTCCATGATCGAGTTGATGTTCAGCGAGTCGTTGATCTCCTGACCACGAATCGCCGCCCGCTCCTTCTTCTGGAA
The DNA here is from genome assembly GCA_002841945.1 of Deltaproteobacteria bacterium HGW-Deltaproteobacteria-14. Classification (GTDB taxonomy): domain Bacteria; phylum Myxococcota_A; class UBA9042; order PHBI01; family PHBI01; genus PHBI01. The sequence goes on along the minus strand of PHBI01000074.1, from coordinate 7,029 downwards.
CGTAATCTCTTCACCCGGCTGCTCCGGGTGCCCTGGTCGTTCATGTCGCCCAGTGTGTGCCATGAGGGCTCCTCGACGATAAGAGACGACCCGCGAAGGAGGACCTTACGCGGGTCGGCGTGTTTTTCAGTCTTCGGCGACGACGAAGACGACTCGGGGGAACATGGCGACAGGCTCCACATCGGAGTCGGTCACGGCGCCATCCCCATCGATGTCCTTCTTGGACTGCTTCATGACCGGCTCGGAGGCCATGTACTTCTTCATGCGCTCGCGCCCCTCGAAGGAGGGGTCCTGAAGCTCGATGCGAGCGGCGTCGATGGTGCGCGCGATCACGTGCCACGGGATGTCCATCTCCGCGGCGATGTTGATCGTCGTCTCCTCCGGGTAGCGCTGCTTCTTGGCGCGCAGCCGGTTGTAGAGCGACGGGTAGTCGTAGTCCTCGGCGGTCTTCGTCGTGACGCCGGTGGCCTCGACCACCTCGATCTCGAAGGTGTCCTTCGGGATCGGCTTCTCCTGCGCGTCCGTCAGCTCGTCCTGCTGCTTGATCAGGAAGCCCTGCTTCGAGATGAGCACCGTCAGGTTCAGCGGCTTCTTGTCAGGGTCGGTCTTCGACGTCTTTCCGGTCCCCAGCTTGGGGGCCGCCACCGCCTGCACCTTCACCTCGAAGAAGTTGAACATGGCGAGGAGCATCGGAATGAGGATGACCAGGAGCGCCATGATCGGCGACAGGTTCAGCTCCTCGTTGCCGCCGGAATCCGAGTGGCTGGCTGAAGAAGGCTTGCGTGCCATCAGAACCTCACTCCCCTAGGGGGAACCATTGCCTTGCGACCAGAGACGAGCACGCCCGTCGACCGACATGCGGCCGACGGGCGCGAAATACCCACTAGCCGCGCTCGCCGCCCTTGGTCCGCGAGATGAGCAGGTTCTCGAGCTTGACCGAGTAGAGGTCGATCTCGTCGACGATCTTCTTGGTCACGCCGGCGAGGAACACGTGCGCACCCATGGCGGGGATGGCGACGATCAGACCGAAGGCCGTGGTCACCATGGCCTTGGAGATCGAGTTACCCAGGGCCTTCTGGCGCTCACCGGCGGGGATCTTCTCGCTCGAGATGGCCTCGAAGGCCTCGATCATGCCGATGATGGTGCCGAGGAGCCCGAGGAGGGTCGCGATGTTCGCGAGCGCCTGCAGCGCCGAGGTCCGCTTCTGGATGTGCGGGATGACCTCGAGCGTCGCCTCCTCGACCGCGTTCTGAATCTCCTCGGGACCCTTGTTCGCGCGGGTGAGTCCGGCCTTGATGACGCGCGCCAGAGCCGCAGAGGGAGCCGCGTTACAGAGCTTGATGGCCTTGTCGATGCTGTTGGCCATGACCAGCTTCTGAATCTGGGCCATGAAGGCGCTGGCGTTGATGTTGTATTTGAAGAACAGGAAGATGAAGCGCTCGATGATGATACCCAACGCCAGGATCGAAACGGCCAGGATAAAGTACATCCAGACGCCGCCGTCGCTCATCGCCTTGGCAATCCCCTCCATGGACTCAATTCCTCCGTCGACCTGTAAAACGCAGTGGGTACAGCTAGTTATCGTCGTTTGAACCAACGGGGGCCGGATTCCAGAAGGACATCGCGCGCCCGGAGCCTGAAACGCTTACCCGGCATCGCTTGAACGGTCAAGCGGAGCTTTCTCTAGCGGGACGATCCTCGCGCCCGCCATGCCGGTGCTAGGGGCGCCCGTCCGCAAAGGACGGACGTCGAGAGCGCAGCTTACATAGGGCCTGTTGCTCCCCACGTCAAACGCCCTCCTGCTGCGACGCACAAGGACCCGGGCCGCGCCCATCGGCCCGGTGCGATTACGGGGGGTTGCCAGGCTCAGAACGGGTTCCGCTTGGCGGAGTCGAGGATCCTGTCCACGAAGCTCCGCTGCAGCTTGATCCCCTGATACTGAATCCTGCTCCTCCCGAGAACGTAGAAGACCTGCGGCTTGGCGACCTTCCCCTCGATGACCATGGTCTCGAGCTCGATCACCTTCGGCGGCCCGCGGCGAGGCGGCGCACCCGCCAGCGCGCCCGGGCACGCCAGAGCGATCGCGACCAGCGTCAGACAGAGCCGTGTGATGGTGCGTCGCAACATGGGTCCTCCTCGCGCCTCAGCCCTCGGGCTGCTCCGTGCCGCCCTCGGCCGGGGGCGTCTTGAGCTGCTCCTTGCGGCGGTCCTCCTCCTGCTTCTGTAGCAGGCGGGCCTCGCCGATGTACTTGTCCGCGCGCGGGTCGGCGTCCTTGCCCGCTCCGACCTTGTAGCCGTTGAACGCGTTGATCGCGTCTATCAGCTGCTTGACGCGGTCACGCCCCGGCAGCGGGTTCTCGAGGTACAGGACCCCGAGGTCGAACCACGCCTCGGCCCGCTTCTTGTCGAGCTCGAGGGTCTTCTTCCAGCTGCCCTCAGCGGCCTCGAAACGCCCCGCTCCGCGCTGCGCGCTGCCGAGGTCGAGCCACCCCTCGGCGAAGCCCGGAGCGACCGCCACGGTGCGCTGCAGGACCTCCTCTGCCGCCTCGTAGTTGCGCACCTCGATGTAGACGCAGCCGAGGCTGTTGAGCGCCTCGAGATAGCCAGGAGCCCTCTGCACGGCCTCTTCGAGCAGCACCCGCGCCTCGACCACCTTGCCCTCGTCGAAGCGGATCCCCGCGAGCAGCGTGAGCGCCTCGGGGTCCCGGTCGAGCTCGATGGCGCGCAGCAGCACGTACTCGGCCGTCATGGGCCGCTTGAGCGCGAGATACGCCCGCGCCAGGAGCTTCATCGCCGCGACCGAGGTCTCCGCCTTCTTGAGCACCCGGCCGACCGCCGCGATGGCGCCGTCGACCTTCTCGGTGAGGAGCTGCGCCTCACCGTAGGCGAGCTGGACCCCGAGGTCGTCCCGGTGGGTGTTGGCGAGGGCCTGGAGCCGTGAGAAGGACTGCTCGGCGGTCCCCTGGGCCGCCTGGACCCGCAGCACGAGATAGAGCGCGGCGGTGTCGCGGGGGTCCGCGGCGAGCGCCATGTTCGCCTCTTTGAGGGCCCCCGCGAGGTCCCCCCGGAGAAAGGCGAGGCGGCCGAGCTGGACGTGCGCGCCGGGGTTGCGGGGGTCCTGGGCCAACGCTGCCCGGATCTTCACCTCCGCCGCGGCGGTGTTCCCGGCGTCGATGAGGTCCCCGGCGTCCCACGCCAGGCTCTCGGCCGGGCTCATCCCGGCGGGCCGGCCGCCCAGGTCGGCGGCGGGGAGGGGCCGCGGCGCGGTCGGCACCGGGGTCGGCGTGACGGTGGGTGTCGGCGCGGCGGCAGCCCCGGGCGCGGCGCCCGTTGGGGCTGGCGGCGCCGCCGGGACCGGCTCTGCGCCGAAGGCCGGTGTGGTGAGGACGGCCAGGCCGAACCCCAGCGCCAGCGTGCTCAGGCGCCTCATGGCTGCCCCTCGACCCGCGCGGGCGGCGGCCCCTGGGGCGCGCGACGCTCAAGCTTGAAGCGCGGGGAGAAGGTCGGCTCCTGCTTGGTCTCCTTGAAGAGCGGGTAGTCCTGCGGCTTGTAGGCGTTGATGGCCTCGAGCGCCTTGCGGGCCCACTCGTTGGTGACCTTGAGCCGCAGCGACTCCTGCACCGTCCGCTCGAAGCGCTCGATGGCGACGTTCTCGTACTTGAGCGCCTCGTCCTCGATCTGGGTCGTGAAGATGTCGAGCTCCTCGTCGGACAGGCCCTGGGGCTCGGGAGCCTTGTAGAGGGTCGTCGCGAACTCGCGGTAGATGTCGCCGAGGCGGTAGAAGGAGGCGATGTTCCAGTCGAGGGACTTGTAGGGGAGCACGTCGCCATAGGCGAGCTCGAGCTCGCCCAGCAGCTTCTTCTTTTCGGCCAGGTCCGCGGTCATGCGGCGCTGGTTGGTGCCCGTGAGGCGGAGCTTCACGTACCGCTCGTAGGTCTGCTCGACCAGGGCGAAGGTCGCCTCCGCAGCCGCGGCCGCAGCCGCCGTGCCGGGCTGCTGACCCTGCACCTGGTACTCGCGGATGACGTCCTTGTAGAGCTTGGTGGCGTCGCGGGTCTTGCGCTCGGTCATCGCGATCTGGCCGAGCTTCACCATCGCCTCGAGCACCCGCGTCCCCATCCCCTGAGCGGTCTGGTAGCGCTTGATGAACTCGCCGAGGACGCGCTTCTCCTCGCCCCGCTGCGCGATCTCGCCATGGATATCCGCCGCGCGGTAGAGGGCGTTGGCCGCGTCCGGGCGAGAGCGGAAGGTGTCGGCGTAGCGCTCGTAGGTGCCGGCGGCGAGCTGGGCGTTGCCGGTGTACTCCTGCAGCCGCGCCGCCGTGTAGAGGGCGTACGGGCGGTTGGCGTCGTCGCTCCCCTGGGTGCGCTGGAAGTACGCCTGGTAGGTGGTGATGGCCTTGTCGAAGTTGAAGAAGAGCTTGTAGTTCTCGGCCAGCTCGAACAGCGACTCGTTGTAGAACTCGCTGGTGCGGAAGCGCGGATCGGTCACGAGCTTCTCGAAGATGCGGGCCGCGGAGTCGTAGTAGCGGACCTCTTTGTAGGCCATCGCGGAGTTGTAGTAGGCCTTGTCGAGGAACTTGAGGTCGGCGTTCTGGTCGGCGAGGCGCTCGAACTCCTGCGCCGCCTCGAGGTGACGGCCCGCCGCGAGCAGGCTCTCCGCCCGCTGGAACTGGGCACCGAGCTTGAATACCTTGATCTTCTTACGGATCTCCGCGGTCTGCTCCGGATCCCCGAGGGAGAGCTTGTCGGCGATGTTGGCCCACTTCTCGAGGCTCGGCAGGTCGTTCTCGTCCCGGTAGGTGTTGAGGATGTTCGCCATGGCGTCCGCGGCGAGGTCGTCGTCGGGGAAGCAGGCGATGACCTGCCGGAAGCGGTCGCGCGCGTTCTCGTAGTCGTTGAAGCGCATCGCGATGTCGGCCGCCTGGTAGGCGAAGGCCACCTGAGGCTTGCGGCTGTTCTCGCGGGTGATGTCGCGCAGGACGTAGAAGTCGACCGCCGCCATCCACTCCTTGACCGGCTGGGGGTAGGGCTCGGCGGCGATGTGTCTCACGTCGGCGTTGTCGTCGTCGGCGCCCCCGCCCGCGTCGTAGGCGCGGTTCGGGTCGGCCTTGGCCGGCAGTCGGTCGGCCTCGACCGCGTCGTGCAGGATGCGCTCGTGGGCCTTGATGGCCGACCACGCGGACGGCTCGCGGAACCGGCTCTGGTTGGGATCGCTCGCGATCTCGAAGTAGGCGGCCGCCGCCTGGGTGAACTGCTCCGAGTAGTAGAGCGTCTCCGCTAGGTAGAAGCGCATCTCGTACGAGGCCGGCTCGGACGGGTACTTCGCGAGGTAGTCGTCGTAGGCCTTCGCGGCCTTCGTGTAGTTGTCGAAGGACTCCGCGAGGAGCTCGGGGCGGCCCTCGAGCTTGGCCTGCGCCTTGAGCTCCTGCGCGCGCTGGTGGAGGAACAGCGCGCGCCGCCGCATCGCGTTCTCGACCGCCGCCGTCGCCTCGTTGACCTGCTTCTGGTAGCCGCGGTTCGCGACCGCCCACGGGCTGCCAGGCGCGAACATCTCCGCGAGGCGCTGCCGCTCGGCGGTCGCCCCGTCGATGTCGCGCTTGATGTCGAAGATCTTGATGATCTGCTGCTGGTACTGGACCGCCGAGAGCGCCGTCGGGTCGCGCCGGATCAGCTCTCGGTAGACCGTGATGGACTCGTCGTACTTCTTCTTGTCGTGGAGGTCGTAGAGCGACTCGGCGTACTTGGCGACGATGTCGTTCTCGAACGGCTTGCCGTCGCTCAGGTAGGCCAGCGCTCGGCCGACGCCGGCGTTGGGGTCGTCGATGCCGTCGTTGTCCCAGTCGTCCTCGGTCAGGCTCTTGGCGAGGTAGTCGATCGCCTCCTCGCGCAGCGCGCTCGCCGTGCCCCCGGCCTCCTCGCGGTGCGTGTCATAGAAGCCAATGAGATCCTTGAAGGTCTTGATCGCGCGGTCGTAGTCGTACATCTGGAAGTACGTCCACGCGAGCTTGTAGAGGGCCTTGTCGTAGAAGGGCGAGTCGGTGTAGCCCAGCGCGCGCTTGTAGACCTCGGCGGCCTCGGCGAACTCCCCGTAGTCGAAGTGGTTCTCGCCGACGCGGAGGTAGACCTCGGGGGCGTACTCGCTCTTGGGGTGCTTCTCCACCATGGTGAGCCAGACGTTGCGCGCCTCGATGTCCTCGCCCGACTCGTTGAGCACATACCCGAGCAGGTAGTAGACCGCGTCGGCGTAGCGGTACTGGTCGCCGAAGCGCCCGAGGAGCTGGCGGTAGAGCTTCACCGAGTCGCTGTAGTCGCGCTGCGACGCCTGGGGCTCGGTGGGGATCTTGCCGCGCTCGTAGAGCTCGCGCTCCTCGGTGTAGCGCTCCTGGGCGTCGGCGTAGTCCACCGCGGAGCGCTCGTAGTAGAGCTCCGCGAGGCGGAACATCGCGTCGGGGGTGTGGAGCGGATCGTCGGGGTACTTCGCGATGAAGCGCTCGAAGCGGCGGATGGCGTCGAGCCGCCGCTGCTTGAGGTCGAGATCGATCTCCTCGGCCTGCTTGTCGTAGCGCTTGCCGAGGTGCTTCTCGCGATCCGCGAAGGACCGCTGCAGCACGAGGCCCACCTCGCTCTGGTAGTCCTCGACCACCGTGCGGAAGCGCTCGGCGGCGCGCTGGAACTCGAGACGCTCGCGCTGCAACGCAAGATCGTCTTCGGTCAGCGGCTTGTCCGACGAGCTGTCGCGCTGTGTTGCAGCGCGAAGCGGCTCGCGCCGGCACTGCCCGATCTCGGGGACCGCCGCGACCCGGGCCATCGCCGCGGCCGAGGGGCCGTCGGAGGCGGCGGGGCTGTCCGACGTCGCCTTGGGGCCGTCGGTCGCGGCCTTTGCTGGCGCGTCGGCGGGCGACTCGCCCGCGGCGGCGGGCGGGCTGTCGCCGGGAGCGGGCGCCGCTTTGGACCGTCGGTCGGGGCGGCCGCCGGCGGGGCGGGCGGCGCGGGGTCGGTGGCGTCGCCCGGCGGCGCGGGCGCCGGC
>PHBI01000073.1 GCA_002841945.1 Deltaproteobacteria bacterium HGW-Deltaproteobacteria-14 | reverse complement strand
TGGTCGTGAGCTGGCAGTTCGACTCCCTCGCGACGGTGCACGAGGCGCGGGCCGCCGAGGCGGACGCCGCCGCCGCGACCCGCGCGGCGGAGGCGCTCAGCGAGCGGACCCAGCTCGAGGCGCGCCGGCAGCGGGCGGCGCTCGCGGGCGCCATGGCGGCCGTGAGCGCGCTGCGCGAGTCGGTGGCGGCGAGCGAGAAGGCCGTCACGGACACCGACACGCTGTTTCGCGCCGGACGCGCCTCGCTGACGGAGGTCCTCGACCGCCAGAGCGAGCTCGAGCGCACCCGGCTCGACCTCCTCGACGCCCGGGTCGAGGCGCGGCTGGCCGACGCGCGGTGGCGGCGCTGGACCGAGGGGCTGGCCCAGTGAGGGTCCCCGCGACCGCACCGCCGCACTGCACAACGGCGCAAGGTCTCTGATCGACGGTAATTTTCTCGCTAGCGCACTGCGGTGCACTCCCCTGCCGTGACGGCGTCGCCGACCTTGGGGTGCTACCCGAGCCCCCTGCCGACGTCGATGCAAGCAAGTAACCGCTTCTCCAACTCGAGCCACCCCTAGTGAGTCCCCATGAAGCACCTCGCCCTCCTCGCGTCGCTCTCCATCGCCCTGCTGGCCAGCGGCGCCCCCCTGTCCGCGTGCTCTAGCCGGGCTCCCGACGCGGCGGCGTCCGGCGCGAACGCGGCGCCGGGCGGCCTGAAGCCCCTCATGGTCGGCCTCGCCGACCGCCTCCACGCGCTCCACGACGGCCTCTGGAGGGAGGACCTCGGCGCCGTCGGAGCCGCCGCCACCGCCGTCGCGCAGCACCCCAAGGTGTCGCCCGAGGAGCGCGGGCGCATCCAGCGGACCCTCGGCGAGGACTTCCCGCGCTTCGCCGCCGCCGACGGCCAGGTCCACGACGCGGCCGTCGCGATCGCGGACGCCGCCGCCGCCAAGGATCTGGACGGGGTCGTCGGTCGCCTGGGCGCCCTCGAGGCCGGGTGCGTGTCGTGCCACACGCAGTTCCGGGCGCGGCTCCGGCGGTGACGCGGTGACCCCCCTCACGACAGCGCCGGCCCTCGCACAGACCAAGCGCGACTGGCTGCTCCCGGCCACCCTCGGGATGGTGGCCGCCCACCTCACCCTGGTCACGCTCAGCGTCGGTCTCCGCGCCGACCACGTGCTCCTCGGCGCGGTCCTGATCGGGCTCGGGGCCCTTGGGACGCGGTCCGAGCGGATCCGCACGAGCACCCTGGTCCTGCTGCCCTTCTGGCTCACGGGGGTCGCCTACGAGGCGGTCCACCTGCTGCTGCCCTGGCGCGGGGCGATCCACGTCGGCGACCTCCGGGCGGCGGAGCTGCACCTGTTCGGCGTCACCGGCGCCGACGGCCAGCTCCAGACCCTCAGCGCGGCCCTCCAGACCCACACCCACCCCGCGCTCGATGTCCTGACCGGGGCCGCCTACATCGCCTACCTGCTGGTGCCGATCGGGCTCGTGATCGCCTGGGTCTGGCGCCGCGACGACGCCCGCGCGAGCCGCCTCGCCTGGGCGTTCCTCGCCGTCAACCTCGTCGGCTTCGCCACCCAGCTCCTGTGGCCAGCCGCCCCCCCTTGGTACGTCGACCAGTACGGCCTCGGCCCCGCCGTCCTCGACGCGGCCCCGAGCGCCGCCGGGGCCGCGCGCTTCGACGCCGCCCTCGGGATCTCGTACTTCGCCGGCTTCTACAGCCGCAACGTCAACGTCTTCGGGGCCATGCCGTCGCTCCACGTGGCCTACCCGGTCCTCGCGGCGCTCGCCTCCTACCGCCTCGGGCCGCGGTGGTTCGTCCCGACCGCGGCCTTCGCCGCCCTGGTGGGGTTCAGCGCCCTCTACCTCAACCACCACTACCTGCTCGATGTCCTGGCGGGCGCGACCCTCGCGGCGCTGGTCTACGCGCTGGTCGCGGCTCTCCAACGCCGATTCGTCACGGGAGGTGAACGATGAGCGAGTTCTGGAGCTGGTTCTCGGGGGATCTGTCGACGGAGGCGCGCATCCTGTCCGCCGTAGCGCCGGCGCTGCTCCCGATCCTCTGGTTTATCGGGGCCATGGTCGGCTACGCGGTCCACGTCAAGCGCGCCGGACCCCACATCGACGCCGAGGTCGAGGATCGGCAGACGAGCCCGCTGCTCGGCCTGTCGCTGCGCCGCGCCGTCGACTGGTCGCTGCAGCCCTTCTGGCGGGCGGTCAGGGCGACGACCCTACCGCCGGCCGCGCTGACGACGCTGTCGGTCTTCCTCGCCGCCGGCGCTGGCGTGGCGGTCGCCGCCGGCCGCTTCTCGCTGGGCGGCTGGATCTTCCTCGTCGCCGGGGTCTTCGACATGCTCGACGGGCGCCTCGCCCGCGCCACCAACACCGCCAGCGCCCGCGGGGCGGCGCTCGACTCGGTGCTCGACCGCATGAGCGACGCCGCGCTGCTCGTCGGGCTCGCCTGGTACTACCGCGGCTCCTGGGTCCTGCTCGCGACCCTCGTCGCGATCGTCAGCTCCCACCTCGTCTCCTACGTCCGCGCCCGCGGCGAGGGGCTCGGCGTCTCGGTCCGCGACGGCTGGCTCGGCCGCCCCGAGCGCGTCGTCATCCTCGGCCTGACCGTCGCCCTCAGCCCCGCCATCGCCGCGCTGCAGGAGCCGCTCAGCGCCCACCCGATGCACTGGCTCGCCGTGGCGGGCGTCCTGATCGTCGCCGTCGGAGCGACCCTGACGGCCGCGGTGCGCTTCATCCACCTGCTCGCGAGGCTCGACACCCGCCACCTCCGCGGCCGGTCGCTGGGGCTCGGCGAGGGGAGCGCCTTCCGCGCCGGGGTGGCGGCGGCCGTCGCCACCGCCGTCGACGCCGCCAGCGTGGTCGCGCTGGTCGCGGTCCTCGACGCGCCCGCGTGGCTCGCGACCCTCGCCGGCTGCGGCGTCGGCGCGGTCGTCAACTTCTCCCTCGGCCGGTCGTGGGCCTTCGACGGCTCCGAGGGTCCCCGCGGTCCCCAGGCGCGGCGCTACGGCGTCGTCTGGACCGGGAGCTCGCTCCTGAACGCCGGCGGCGTGGGCCTGCTGCTGCTCCTGCCCGGCCTCGACTACCGCGTCGCCTGGGTGATCGTCCGGGCCGTCGTCTTCTTCGGGTGGAACTACCAGCTCCAGCGCGACTACGTGTTCGCGCCGGCCGACGGGGTGCCCCATGACGCGTGAGATCCGTCACGGCGGCCGCCAGGCCCCGCCTCGCACCACCTTGGAGCGCCGCGGGCGCTCGCGCCCGGACCAGGCCGATGCATAAGCGCCCCGACCACACCGGCGGCCTCGCGGCCCACACCGAGCGCGCCCTCGCCTCCCTCGCCCGGCGCGCGAGCGAGCACCCGCGCGCGACCTTCGCGATCGCCGCGCTGACCCTCGCCGTCGCGCTGCTCGGGGCCTCGCGCCTGCGGCTCGACGCGGACCTGACCCACCTCCTGCCCGAGTCCTTCGCCTCGGTGCAGGCCCTCGACGCCCTACAGGAGCGCTTCGGCTCGGTCGGCTTCGTCGTCGTCGTGGGTGAGGGCGCGGATCCCGACACCCTGCGCCGCTTCGCCGACGACGTCGCGCCCAGGCTCGAGGCGATCCCGGACATCCGCTACGTCGACCGGCGCCGCCCCTCGGAGTTCTTCGAGGAGCACGCGCTCTACTTCCTCGACCCCGAGGACCTCGGGACCCTGCGCGACCGCGTCCGCACCCGCGAGCGCTGGGAGCGTCGGAGACACAACCCGATGTACGTCGACCTCGAGGACTCGGCGCCCCCCTCGGTCGCGTTCTCGGACATCGTCGACGCCTACGCCGAGCGCTCCGACCGGCGCTGGGTCCAAGAGCAGTCGGCGGGGGACTACTACCTCGACGCCGACGCGCGCCGCGTCGTCCTGCTCGCCCGCCCGACCCACCGCGCCAGCGACCTCGCCTTCGCCCAGCGGCTCGTCTCGCGGGTGAGCGACGCCCTCGCGGACATGGACCTGAGCAGCTACGGCCCGGACTTCAAGCTCGCGCTCACCGGGCGCTACGTGAAGAAGATCGACCAGCAGCGCCAGATCCAGGCCGACCTGGGGCTCGCCTCGACCCTCGCCCTCGGGCTCGTGCTGCTCTACCTCCTGCTGCACTTCAGGCGGCTCAGCGCCGTCGTGTTCCTCCTCGTCCCGCTCATCACCGGGCTCGGCTGGACCTTCGGCGTCACCGGCTTCGCCTTCGGCACCCTCAACCTGCTCACGGGCTTCGTCGGCGCCATCCTCATCGGCCTCGGGATCGACCACGGCGTCCACCTCGTGGGCCGCTACGACAGCGAGCGGGCCGCCGGGCGGACCCACCCCGAGGCGGTCGAGCGCGCCTTCGGCCAGACCGGGCGGGCGGTCGTGGTCGCCGGCGTCACCACCGCGGTCGCCTTCGCGAGCGTGGCCCTGTCGGAGTTTCGGGCCTTTCGGGAGTTCGGCATCGTCGCGGCGCTCGGCTCGGTGCTGGTGATCGTGGCCTACACGACCCTGCTGCCGGCGGCGCTGTCGCTGCTGGCGCGCAGACGGAGCCCCGGCGCGAAGGCGAGCCGGCGGCCCGGGTTCTACGCCCGCACCCTGCCCCGCTGGTCACCGGTCGTGCTGTGGCTCGGGCTGCTCGGAGCGGGCGCGCTGGCGACCCAAGCCCCCGAGGCGGACTTCGACTTCGACTTCTCCTCGATCGAGGGCAGCGATCTGCCGTCCTTTCAGCTCGACCGCGAGGTGAACCGGATCCTGGGCTACTCCCAGACCCCGGTCATCGTCCTGACCGAGGACGTCGCGAGCGAGCGGGCCGTCGCGACCGCCCTGCGCGACGAGCAGCGCCGACGCGGCGCCGCCTCGAGCGTCGACTTCGTGGCGACGGTGGCCGATCTGGTCCCGGATCGACAGGCGGAGAAGGCGGCGATCCTGGCCGAGATCGGCGCGGTCCTCGACCGGGTCAAGCCGAGCTGGCTCGACGACGACGCGCGCGCGAGCTTCGACGAGGTGCGGCGGCGGGTGCGGGCGGCGCCGTTCACCCGCGCGAGCCTGCCCGACGAGGTCCGCCGGCAGTTCCAGGGCCCGGGCGACGCCAGCGACGTCGGCTTCGTGATGGTCTTCCCGCGCGTCAGCATGTCGGACGGCGCCGCCGTGGTCCGCTTCGCCGAGGAGGTCCGGGGCGCGGTCGACGCCCCCGTCGCCGGGGAAGCCATGGTCCTGACCGACATCCTCGGGATGGTCGGCCCGGAGGCGCCGCGGGTGCTGGGCCTGACCCTCGGCCTCGGCCTGCTCACGCTGTGGCTGCTGCTCGGGGGCCTGCGCATGGCGCTCGTCGCCTTCGGCGCCGCCGTGCTCTCCCTCGCGGTCACGCTCGGGCTGCTCCCGGTGCTCGGCGTGAGCCTCAACTACCTCAACATCGTCGTGATCCCGGTCCTGTTCGGCCTCGGCGTCGACGGCGCGGTCCACATGACGACCCGCCTCTCCGCGGGCGGCGACGCGACCGGCGCGCTGTCCGAGACCGCCCGCGGCGTCACCGGGGCGCTCCTCACGACCGCGTTCGGCTTCGGGACGCTGCTCCTGGCCGACCACCCGGGGCTCCGCTCGCTCGGCGCGCTCGCCCTCATCGGCCTCGGCGTCAACCTCCTCGTCTCGGTGCTCCTCGTCCCCTCCTTCGTGCTCCTCGCGCGCGGCGGTCGCCCCGGCACCTTCGCCGGCGCCGTGGCCACCGTCGGCTGGGCGGGGCTCTCGCCCCTCGGCCCGGGCACCCTGGGCGCGCTTGTCGCGCTCCCGATCGCCTGGGCCCTCGGCTCGGAGCCGATCGCGGTGCGGCTCGCGGTCGCGGCCCTCGTGACCGCGGTCGGCCTCGTCGCGACCCACTACTACCTCGGGGGCCGCCGCGACCTTGATCCCCAGGAGGTCGTCGTCGACGAGTTCGTGGGGTGCCTGCTCGCGCTCGCCTTCGTGCCCTTCGAGTGGCCCTGGATCCTGGCCGCCTTCGGGCTGTTCCGGCTCCTCGACATCTTCAAACCGTGGCCCATCAACCTCATCGATCGCGCTCACCGCGGGGCCCTCTCGGTGATGGGAGACGACGTCGCCGCCGGCGTCCTCGCCGGCCTGATCCTGCTCACCACCCACTACGCCCTGGCGTGAACGGAGGACCCATGAAGCTGACCCTCGTGACCCTGACCGCGGTGCTCCTGCTGCCCCACGCTGCCCACGCCGAGCCCGCCCCCCCAAGCTCGGAGGGCCAGACCCGCGCCCTGGTGAGCGCGTTCCTCGCCGTGACGACCCCGGCCGAAGGCAAGACCCTCGACGCGGCGGCCCGCAAGGCGAACGCCGCAGCGTTCGCGCACCTCGACGACTTCTTCGCTTGGGACGTCCTGGCGCCGGCCCCCTTCGCCAAACACCGCGACGCGCTCTCCGAGGCCCAGCTCACCCGGCTCCGGAGCGCGTTCCGCGACACCGTGCGCTGGGTCGCCTACCCCGACTCGGGCGACTTCTTTCGCAAGGCGCGCTGGCGCGTGGACAAGGTCGCCGGGAACGACGTGACGCTCTACGCGAGCCTCCCCGAGGAGGACGTGGAGACGCGGGTCACCTTCCACTGGCGACCGGTCGGCGACGCCCTGCGCATCGTCGACGTCAGCTTCGACGGCGCCTCGCTCGTGCTCGACTACGCCAACCAGTTCGGGCGCATCATCGCCAAGCACGGCGCCGACGACCTCGTGAGGCGCCTCGAGGAGCGCCGCGACCAGGAGCGCACCGCGCGCGCGGGGCTCTTGCCATGACGCGCTGGCTCGCGGTGCTGCTCGCGCTGACGCCGACCGCGGCGCTGGCCGAGCCGCTGACGGCGGACGACTGCGTCGCGCTCGCGCTCCGACGCAGCCCGCGCCTGGCCGAGGTCGACGCCGACATCCACGGCTACCGCGCGCGCCTCGCCGAGGTCGAGTCGGTCTACTACCCGAAGCTCTACGCGCTCGGCTGGGTCGCGCCGATGTACACCGTACACGGGAGCGCGCTCACCTCGGACGTGGAGCGCGACTACAGCGCGAGCGCCTGGGGCCCCTACACCCACCTCGAGGCGACGCTGGCGCAGCCGCTCTACACCTTCGGGCGCGTGGCGGCCGGCGAGGAGGCGGCGAGCCAGCGCGTCGCGGTCGAGCGGGCCCGCCGGCGCGTGGTCGCCGCGGAGGTCGCCCTCGAGGTGCGGCGGCTCTACTACACCCGCCTCTACGCGCTCAGCATGCTGCCGAGCCTCGAGGCCGCCGAGCGCCTCGTCGTGGAGGCCGAGGCGACCGCGAACGAGAAGTACGAGGCGGGCACCGGCGAGGTCACCCAGCCCGACCTCATGCGGCTCGTCTACGGGCGCGTCGAGCTCACGCGCTTCATCCGCGCGGCGCGAGACGGCGCCGAGCTGGCCGACGCGGCGCTCAAGCACGCGATGGGGCTCCCCGCGGACGCCCCCATCGAGCTCGCCGAGGACCGGCTGCCCGACGCCGGGAGCGACGCGCTGCCGGACCTCGCCACGCTGCTGCGCCAGGCCGGCGAGCGGCGGCCGGAGTGGGCGCAGCTCGACCACGGCGCCAAGGCGGCGAGCGCGCTCGCGCGGGCCGAGCAGCTCGCCAACGCGCCGGTGCTCTTGCTGGCGGGGACGCTGAGCGCCTCGTGGACCCCGACGCGGGACGACGCCGCCAACCCGTATCACTACGACCCGTACAACGAGCTCGTCGGGGGGGTGGCGATCGCGGTGAAGTGGGACTTCGACCCCGCCCTCGCCGCCGCGCGCTCCGACGGCGCGGAGGCCATCTCGGAGCGCGTCGTCGCCCTCCGGGCCTTCGCCGAGAGCGGGATCCCGCTCCAGGTGTCAAAGGCCCGCCAGGAGGTCGCGCGCCACCGCGACCTCGAGGCGCTGGCCCGCGAGGCCGTGACCGCCACCCGCCGCTGGATGCTGTTCGCGTCGGCCGCCTACAAGACCGGGACCGGCGAGGCGCGCGAGCTCGTCGAGGGGCTCGTCGCCTACCTCCAAGCCCGGCGCACCCACTACGAGCACCTGCGCGACCTGCTCGTCGCGCGCGCCGAGCTCCGCTACGCCGTCGGCGACGACGGCCCACCCGCAGCCCCGCCGGACGTCCCGGCGGGCCCCCCCGCTGGCGCCCACCCGGGCGCCGAGGAGATCGTCCATGACTGAAACGCAGCCCGCCCCTCTCCCCGCCGCCCCGCGGCGCCTCGGTGTCCTCCTCCAGGGGGTCGGCGCCGTCGGCAGCACCTTCATCGCCGGCACCCTCGCCGCCCGGCGCGGCCTCGGCGAGCCGGTGGGCTCGCTGACCCAGCTGGCGCACATCCGCCTCGGCAAGCGCACCGAGCACCGCAACCCGATGATCAAGGAGCTCGTCCCTCTCACCGAGCTCGACGGCCTGGTCTTCGGGGGCTGGGACATCTTCGGCGGAAACGTCTTCGACGCCTGCGAGACCGCTCAGGTGCTCGACGGCCGGCTGACGGCGCAGCTCCGCGACGAGCTCGAGGCCATCGAGGTCATGCCCGGCGCCTTCGACCCGAGCTACGTCAAGCGGCTCAACGGGACCCACGTCAAGCCCGGCGGGCGGCGCGCGTGGGCCGACGCCCTGCGCGCGGACATCCGGCGCTTCAAGGCGGCCAACGACCTCGCCGAGTGCGTGGTCATCAACTGCTCGAGCACCGAGGTCTACAGCGTGGCCGGCCCGGCCCACCAGAGCGTCGCCGCCTTCGAGGCCGCCCTCGACGCCGACGACCCGAGCGTCGGCCCGTCGATGCTCTACGCCTACGCGGCGATCATGGAGGGCTGCCCGTACGCCAACGGCACGCCGAGCCTCGGCGCGGACGTCCCGGCGCTGCTCGCGCTGGCGGACGCCAAGGGCACGCCCCTGGCCGGCAAGGACTTCAAGACCGGCCAGACGCTCCTCAAGACCGTGCTCGCGCCGATGTTCAAGGCGCGCATGCTGGGCGTGCGCGGCTGGTTCAGCACCAACATCCTCGGCAACCGCGACGGCGAGGTGCTCGACGAGCCCGGCGCCTTCCGCAGCAAGGAGATGACCAAGCTCGGCGTCATCGACACCATCCTGCAGCCCGACGTCTACCCGTCGCTCTACAAGGACCTCTACCACAAGGTCCGCATCAACTATTACCCGCCGCGCGGCGACTCGAAGGAGGGCTGGGACAACATCGACATCTTCGGCTGGCTCGGCTACCCGATGCAGATCAAGGTCGACTTCCTGTGCCGCGACTCGATCCTCGCCGCGCCGATCCTGCTCGACCTGGCGCTGCTGCTGAACCTGGCCCAGCGCGCCGGGCGCAAGGGCGTCCAGGAGTGGCTGAGCTTCTATTGGAAGAGCCCGGTGACCGCCCCCGACGTCTACGCCGAGCACGACCTGTTCATCCAGCTCACCAAGCTGAAGAACAACCTGCGCCACATGGCGGGCGAGGAGCTGATCACCCACCTCGGCACCGAGTACTACGAGGAGTGAACGGCGGCCGAGCCCCTGGGGAGGCTGCGGGGAGCTGGCTGCGAAGCGTCATCTCCCCCGCAGCTGCGGGGGGAGAGCGGCACGCGCGGCAGGGGGAGGGGCGGCACCAGCCCGTGCAAAGGCTGATGCCGCCCAGGCCTCAGGCGCTGCGTGGCCGCCCTCGGTAGAGCTCGAACACGTCGCGGGTCGAGCGCGGACGGAAATCGAGATCGCGCTTCACCCGGTCGTTGGCGAGCACCGGGCGGTGCTGCAGAAACAGCACCTGCTCGGGGCCGTAGGGGCCGATGTGGAAGCGCTCGAGGACGCCGAGGCCCATGCGCAGCGCGGCCGGGGGCAGCGCGATATACGGCCGGCGCATGGCCTTGGCGATCTCGCGCAGCGTCATCACGCCGTCGCCGGCGAGGTTGTAGATGCCCTCTTTGCCTTCGGCCACGCCCTGCACGACGCAGCTCGCGACGTCCTCGTCCCAGATGAAGACGAAGGGGGTCGCGGAGCCCTTGACCCCGATGACGACCGGGCGCTCGAAGATGGCCGTGATCTGGTTCTTCGTGGTCGCGCCGAGGATCGTCCCGGGGCGGAAGATGAGCTGCTTCACCTCGGGGTGGTCGCGGCGCCAGTCCGCCAACATCTCCTCGACCAAGCGCTTGTGGTGCGCGTAGGCGAAGACCTCGTTGCCACGCAGCGGCGCGTCCTCGTCGAGGCGCGGGGCGTTGTCGGCGTGGTAGCCGTAGGCGGCGCCGCTCGAGGTGACGATGATCTGCCCGACCCCGTGGGCCAGGCACGCCTCGAGCACGTGGCGGGTGCCGTCGACGTCGACCTTGTGGGCGATGGCGCGGGCGTCGGGGGTCCGCGGCGGGGTCACGACGGCGGCGAGGTGCACGATGACGTCGGGGCGGTGGCGGGCGACGCAGGCGTCGACCGCGGCCGCGTCGGTGACGTCGAGGCCCTCGGCGAGGACGTTGGCGGGCATGGCGTCCGGGGCCCGGAGATCGGTCGCGACGACGGCGCGCGCGATCCCCGGAGCCTCGGCGAGGTGCTGGACCACGAGGCGACCGAGGTAGCCGGCCGCGCCCGTGACGAGGACCGTGCGGCCCTCGGGGGTGGTGACCTTGGCGGTCATCACTTGCCCTCCGGCTCGGCGTGCATGTCCTTGAAGGTCTTGAGGTTCGGCGCCCACATATGCTTGGTGCGGTCGACGTCGACGTGGATGACGGCGGGCTGGCCCGAGGCGATGGCGCGCTCCATGGCGCCCTTGAGCCCGGCCGGGTCGGCGACGCGCTCGCCGTAGGCGCCCATGGCGCGGGCGAGCTCGTCAAAGCGCGTCTCGGACAGCTCGGTGTTGATGGTCTCGGACGGGTCGAGGGCCTTCATCACCAGGGTCTTCACCGGCTTGAGCGCGAAGCTCTGGTTGATCTTGACCATGCCCCACTGGCGGTCGCACAGGACGATGTAGACGACCGGCAGGTGGTTTCGGACGGCGGTCTCGATCTCCTGCTGGTGAAAGCCCATCGCGCCGTCGCCGATGATGCAATAGACCTGGCGATCGGGGTGGGCGGCCTTGGCGCCGAGGGCCTGGCCCACGCCGGCGCCGAGCATCCCCATCTTCGGGGTCCCGAGCATGGTGTGGGGGACCCGGACCTGGTGGTAGAAGTTCGACCAGATGGCCGTGTTGCCGCCGTCGATGACGATGATGGCGTCCTCGTCGAAGACCTGCTGGGCGACCGTCGGGACGTGGGCCGGGTGCATCGGCACGCCGTCGTCCTTGAGGTGCTTGTCGAGCTCGGCGCGGCGGGCGGTCTTCATGCCGTTGAGCTTCTTGATCTGCGCGGTGCGCTCGCGGAGGCGGGCGGTGGGGACCGGGTCGGCCTCGAGGGCGGCGGCGAGCTGCCCGAGGAAGGCCTTGACGTCGGCCTGGATGGCGAGCTCGGTGGGGCGGTTGGCGCCGAGGATCTCGGGGTCGAGGTCGACCTGGATGATCGCCTGCTGGTCGGGGGTCGCCCAGTAGGGGGCCTTGCCCCAGAAGTCGGTCTCGCCGAGGCGCGAGCCGAGGACGAGGACGAGGTCGGCGTCGTTGCGCGCGGCGTTGACGGCGTCGACGTAGGGCATCGGGACGGACTCGGCGATGCGCTCGTCGACGACGCAGCGGGCGCCCCAGCTGGTCGTGATCGGGGTCTTGAGCAGCGAGGCGACGCGGTCGAGCTCGACGTCGGCCATGGCGTGGACGACGCCCGAGCCGGCGTGGATCAGCGGGCGCTTGGCGGCGCGGAGGAGCTCGGCGGCGCGGGCGACCTGGTCGGCGGGGGCGGCGAGCGGGGCGAGCGCGCGGTACTGAGCGGGCTCGCGGAACCAGCCGGCCTGCGGGTCGAGCTTCGCGTTCATGATGCTCTCGGGGACGTCGACGTGGACGACGCCCGGGCGGCCGGTGAAGGCGACGCGGATGGCCTGGCGCAGGAGCTCGGCGAGGCGGTCGGCGCTCGGGACGAAGACCGACAGCTTCGTCATGGGGCGCGTGATCTCGACCGCGGGGAGGTACTGGTAGGCGCCGCCGCGGTCCGGGTAGGTGATGCCGACCCGGCGGGAGCTCGTGATGAGGAGGACGCGGTTGCCTTCGGCGTTCTCGACGGCGACGCCGCTCAGCGCGTTGGCCACGCCGGGGCCGTTCGAGGCGATGGCGACGCCGAGCTTGCCGGTCGCGCGGGCGTAAGCGCCGGCCATGTGGAGGGCGCTCGCCTCGTGGCGCGGGGTGATGAGGTGGATGCCGGCCGGCTCCATCGACTTGATGAGCCCGAAGTAGGTCCCATCGATGATGCCGAAGACCGTGTCGACGCCTTCCGCGGCGAGGGCGCGCGAGATGATCTCGCCGCCGAGGATCTTGTTCTTCCGGACCTTGTCGATGACCTGCAGCACCATGAGAGCCTCCGCGTGTGACGGTGAATGCTGTTCACTTATCACAGCGCGCGGCGAGCGCAAGGGGGAATTTAAGCACTTGCTAAAAGCACTTGCTAAAAGCGCTTGCTCAAGGGTCGCGGAGCGCCTAGCGTGCGGCCATGAACCGGCCTACGGACGAGCGCAACGAGACGGCGACCAAGATCCTGGAGGCGGCCGACGAGCTGCTGGTGGAGGGGGGCATCGACGGGCTCAGCTCCCGGGCGGTGGCCACCCGGGCCGGGGTCAACAACGCCCTGGTCTTCTACTACTTCGGCAGCAAGCAGGGGCTGGTGGAGCGCGTGATCGAGCGCTACTACCAGCGTCACGTGGCGGCGCTCGAGTCGGCGACCGACGCGATGACCGGGGACCTGCGGGCGCGCCTGCACGCGATGGTGGACGCCTACGTGGACTTCATGGAGGCGCACCGGCGCTTCCCGCGGCTGGTGCAGTCACTGGCGGCCTCCGGCCCGGCGTTTCACGAGCTCATCGGCCACCACATGGCGCCGCTCTATCGCTGGGTCGAGCGCGCGTTGGAGGGGGTCGCCCCGAAGACCGGGCCGCTGGCGGCGGGACAGCTCTACGTCACCGTCAGCGGCGTCGTGACGAGCTGGTACAGCCAGGCGCCGCTGCTCGCGGCGCTGTGGGACAAGGACCCCGAGGGCCCCGAGGCCGGCGCCGAGCGCCGCGCCCACGTCCACTGGCTGGTCGACGCCATGTACGAGAAGCTCGTGGCCGACGCCCGGACGGCGTCGCGCGACGACGCACGCCGCACCCTCGCCGAGCGCGAGGGCGGGTGACAGAGCGGTTCCTGGTCGGAGCGCTGGACGGGCCCCGCGAGAGCCGATAAACGAGGTTGCGACCTCGGCGCCCGCGTCGAGGTCCCGACGGCCGCCCCGCCGCTTCACGGATCCCGGCGAGGCGGACATCACCTGCGGTAGAGCGGTCGCGGCGCGGCGCCGCGACGAGGAGCGACCCATGACGGCCCCCCTGACCAAGGAGCAGAAGCGGCAGCTGCGCGAGCTCAATGGCCTCGCGTACGAGCGCGAGCTCGCGGCCGAGCTCACCAAGCTCGAGGTCGAGTTCGCGCGCTGGCGCGCCGGCGAGGTGACGCCCTTCGACCTCGAGCGCACCATCCACGTGTTCCACCAGGGCCCCGCCCGCGAGCTCTACACCCGATACGACGGGAGCATGTCGGAGCTCATGGTCGCCAGCGCGATAGACCGCGGCGTCCTCAGCGAGGAGGAGGCAGGCCCCGAGGCCATCGGGTTGCTGGCGGACCAGCTCGCCGCCATCCGCAAGTTCAACGAGTAGCCCGCGCGCGCGGCCGGCGCCGAGCGCGCCACGCGAGGGCGAGGGCGGCGGCGAGGAGCCAGGCCGGGACGCCGCGCGTTCCGCCCGCGCCGCAGCCGCTGTCGTCGATGTCGGCGTGCAGCCGGCTCTCGCGCTGGGCGCCGATCCCCGGGCGGCCAGGGGCGGCGTCCGGTCCGGCGAGGACGTCGCTCTGAGCTGCGTCTTCGAGGCCCGACCCGGCCGCGTCGGCGCCGTCCGGCTCCCGCGGCTCGGCGAGCTCCGGCTCGGCGACGTCCGGCTCCACGGCGCCCGGCTCGGCGATCGCCTCGACCACCGGCTCCTCGAGGACCTCGACCACCCGCTCCGCCGCGTGCTCGGGCCCCGGCTCCGGTCCCGGCTCCGGCGTCGGCTCTGGGTCGGGCTCCGGCGACGGCTCCTCGGCGATCACGTCGAAGGCGACCGCGTCGTCGACCGGCCCGCCGGCGTCCGCGAGCCACGTCACCAGGTCGAGCTCGAGCCTGTGCGTCCCGACCGCCGTCGGCGCCGTGATCGTGAAGGCGAAGCGCCCGACCGCGTTCGACGCCGTCGCCGCGCTGACCCGGCGATGCGCGTCGGCGCCACCCAGCTCGGGTGCGCGAACGGGCTCGCCACGTCGTGCGGGGACGGCGCCAGGATCGTCAACGACGGCGACCACGCCTCGCTCCCGGTGTTCTTGAAGTCGAGCGACCCGCGCGCGGTGTCCCCGGGCTCGACCGTGACGGGCTGAAAGTAGACCCAGTCGGCCGGACTCGGTGAGGCGGTGAGCGCGACGGCGAGGGAGGTGACGCGGTGCACGCGCGCAGCCTACCAAAGTCCGCCGCCGATGGAGCGTTCGCAGGCCCGATACGCGCGGCGGGTCGAGAGGTTGGGTGAGCTCCTGTGGCCCGCCGACCGACGCGTCGGGCGAAACCCGGTTGACAGCGCCCGCGCACAACCGGTATTCAGCCGACCATGCACTTGATACTCATTATCAATAAGCCTTGGCGGGCGCGCTCGCGACGGTCCCACGACGGGCACACCTCGACGCTGCGCGCCGCTTTGTTCTTTGCGGCGGTGGGGCTCGCCCTCCCGCCCGCGCCGGCCCACGCCACCCCGAAACCCCTGCCGTTCTCGTACTTCGCCGACGTCAAGGCGGCGGGCGACTTCGAGATCGAGACCATCACGGACTTCTCGCCGGTGCGGGTCGCCCGCGAGACCGACGACGGCAGCGACGCCGTCACCGCCCTGCGCTTCGACGTCACCACCGAGCTCGAGCTCGGCATCGGGCACGGCCTCGAGCTCGGCTGGTACTTCGCGTTCTCCCAGGCCGCCTCCGCGGGCGGGCACGCGCTGGCCTTCGACGGGATGAAGCAGCGCCTGCGCTGGGCCCTCGCCGAGCCCGGCGAGTGGCCCATCGACGTGGGCCTCTACTTCGAGATCGCCGAGAAGCCCGACGAGCTCGAGCTCGAGGAGAAGCTGCTGCTCTCCAAGCGCGTCGGGGCGGTCCGGATGCTCGTGAACGTCTGGTTCGAGCAGGAGTACTACTTCCAGGAGAACGCCTGGAAGCTCATCTACCACCCGACCGCCGGCGTCACCTACGACCTCTCCCCGAACGCCACCGTCGGCCTCGAGTACTGGGCCCAGGGCCACCTCGAGGCGGGCGGCCGCAGCGCCGTCCACTACCTCGGCCCCACGCTCATGCTCTCGAGCGCCAACCCCTGGCTCTCGATCGGGGTCTATCTGCGCCTCGACCACCTCGGCGACGCCGCCGCGGTCGGCGACCCGTTCGGCAAGCTCTGGTTCCGCACCATCCTGTCCTTCGACATCTGACCCTCCAGCGTCGACCCGTCCCGGGCGCTCCAGCCCAGCTCCCTCGACTCCAAGGACCCGCCATGCAGAAGCGCACCCCGCTCCTCCTCCCCCTCCTCATCCTCGTGACCGCCTGCGGCGACGGCGCCACCGCTGACTCGCTCCCTGGCAACGCCGCCGCGGCGGTCACCACTTACGCCGCCCTCGTCCGCGCGACCTACGACGACACCGTCGCCGCCACCGAGGAGCTCCAGGACGCCGTGGACGCCCTGCTCGCCGCCCCCACCGAGGCCACCCTCGCCGCGGCCCGCCAGGCCTGGCGCGACGCCCGCGAGCCCTACCTCCAGAGCGAGGTCTTCCGCTTCTACGACGGCCCCATCGACGGCCCCCCCGACTACCTCGAGGGGCGCATCAACGCCTGGCCGATGGACGAGAACTACGTCGACTACGTGGAGAGCGACGCCGCCGCCGGCATCATCAACGACGACGCCCGCGAGATCAGCGCCGACGCCCTCGCCTCCCTCAACGCCGTCGGCGGCGACGCCAACGTCTCCACCGGCTACCACGCCGTCGAGTTCCTGCTGTGGGGCCAGGACCGCTCCGCCACCGGCCCCGGCGACCGCCCCCACACCGACTTCCTCGACGGCGGCACCGCCCAGCACCAGGCCCGCCGCCGCCAGTACCTTCAGGTCGTGACCGATCTCCTCGTCGCCGACCTCACCGCGGTCCGCGACCGCTGGGCCCCGGACGCCGCCAACTACCGCGCCGACTTCGAGGCCGCGTCCCCCGCCGAGGGGCTGCGCCGCGTCCTCACCGGGATGATCACGCTGTCGGGCTTCGAGACCGGCGGCGAGCGCCTCCAGGCCGCCCTCGACTCGGGCTCTCAGGAGGACGAGCACAGCTGCTTCTCCGACAACACCCACCGCGACATGATCCAGGACATCCAGGGCGTGCAGAACGTCTGGCGCGGCGCCTACACCCGCCGCGACGCCAGCGTCGTCTCCGGGGTCGGCGTGCGCGAGGTCGTCGCCGCCGCGGACCCGGACCTCGCCGCCGCCGTCGACGCCAAGATCGACGCCAGCCTCGCCCTCGCCAACGCCCTCGTCGCGCCCTTCGATCAGGAGATCGCCCTGTCGAACACCGCCGGCCGCCAGCGGGTGCAGGCCCTGATCGTCTCGCTCCACGAGCAGGAGGGGCTGCTTCAGGACGTCTTCCGCCTGCTCGCCCTCCAGATCCCGGTCGGCGAATGACGCGCCCCTCCGCCCTGCCCCTCGCGCTGCTCCTCGCCCTCACCCTCGCGGGCGCCGGCTGCGATGACCTCGAGGCCGAGCTCGCCCCGGTCACCGCCGCCGAGCGCCTCCCCGCCGGGGCCGGCACCAACACCCTGCTCCTCGGCTCCAACGCCTTCACCCCGCCCCTCGAGGGGCTGACCGCCGAGGAAGAGCTCGCCTTCTACTCGGGCAACTCCTTCTTCAGCCAGGCCTGGGTCGCCGCGCCGGCCTCGACCGACGCCCGCGACGGCCTCGGACCGCTGTTCAACGCCCGCTCCTGCGGCGCCTGCCACGCCTTCGACGGCCGCGGGCGCCCGCCGCTCGAGGCCGACGAGCCGCTCCTCGGCCTCCTCCTCCGCCTGTCGCTCCCGGGCGCGGCCGACGACGAGGCGCCCCTCCCCGACCCGGTCTACGGCGGCCAGCTCCAGCCCTTCGCCCTGCCCGGCGTCGCTCCCGAGGCCACGGTGCGCGTCGAGCGCGACGTCGTCACCGGGAGCTACGACGACGGCACGCCGTACACCCTCGAGCGCCCGCGCTATCTCCTCGAGGCCCCGGGCTACGGCGCGCTCCCCGACGACCTCGAGGTGTCCC
Organism: Deltaproteobacteria bacterium HGW-Deltaproteobacteria-14; assembly: GCA_002841945.1. Taxonomy (GTDB): domain Bacteria; phylum Myxococcota_A; class UBA9042; order PHBI01; family PHBI01; genus PHBI01. The sequence continues at coordinate 30,908 of PHBI01000073.1, read as the reverse complement.
CGCGGGTCGCCCCCCAGGTCATCGGGATGGGGCTGCTCGAGGCCATCCCCGAGGCCGCCATCGTCGCCCGCGCCGACGCCGACGACGCCGACGGCGACGGCATCTCCGGCCGCGTCCAGCGCGTCCGCGACCCGCGCACCGGCGCCCTCGCCCTCGGCCGCTTCGGCTGGAAGGGCGACGCCCCGAGCCTCGAGGCCCAGAGCGCCGGCGCCTTCCACGGTGACATGGGGCTCACGACCAGCCTCGCCCCCGGCCCGGAGTGCACCGACCCGCAGACCGACTGCGCCGCCAGCCCGAGCGGCGGCGACCCCGAGGTCAGCGACGCCATCCTCGGGCGCGTGGTGACCTACCTCCAGCTGCTCGCGGTCCCCGTCCGCACCCGCTGGAACGACGTCGAGGTCCGGCGCGGCAAGCGCCTCTTCACCCGGCTCGGCTGCGCCTCGTGCCACGTCCCCGAGGCCCGCACCGCCGACGACGCGGCCAGCCCCGCGCTGTCCGGCCAGCGCATCTTCCCCTACACCGATCTCCTCCTCCACGACATGGGGCCGGACCTCGCCGACGGGCGCCCGGTCTTCCGCGCGTCCGGCCAGGAGTGGAAGACCCCGCCGCTGTGGGGGATCGGGCGCATCCCGGCGGTCAACAAGCACGACCGCCTGCTCCACGACGGCCGCGCGCGCGGCGTCGCCGAGGCCATCCTGTGGCACGGGGGCGAGGCCGAGGGCGCCCGCGACGCCTTCAAGGCCCTGAGCGCCGATGAGCGCGCCGCCCTCATCGCCTTCGTGGGGTCGCTGTGAGCCGATCCGCCGCGCTCGCCGCCGTCGCGCTGCTGGCGCTCGCCCCGGGGTGCGCCATCACCCCCATCGAGGACGCCCGCCAGGAGCTGCTGCTGAGCTGGGGCGCCTGGCTCCTCGACCGCTACGACGCCACCGCCGCCGCCGCCGACGCGCTCGAGACCCAGGTGGAGGCCCTGTGCGCCGCCCCGGACGCCGCCGGCCTCGCCGCGGCGCGCGACGCCTGGGACGCCGCCCGCCGCCCGTGGAAGGAGGCCGAGGTCTTCGCCTTCGGCCCCTACAGCGAGGAGCCCATCCGCCTCGGCCCCAAGGTCGACTTCTGGCCGGCGCGCCCCGACAGCGTCCGCGCCGTGCTCGCCGACACCGCCCCCATCGACGCGAGCCAGCTCGGCGCGCCCGCCAAGGGCTTCGCCGCCATCGAGCTGGTGCTGTGGGACCCCGACGGCGCCCCCCTCGCCGCGCTGGCCGCCGAGCCGCGCCGCTGCGCCTACCTCGCGGCGGTCGTGCCCGATCTGGCCGCCCGCGTCCGCGAGCTGCGCGCGGTGTGGGACCCGGCCGGCCAGGATTTCCTGGGCGAGCTCACCGCGGCGGGCGAGCGCGACACCCAGTACGCCTCGCTCCAGCTGGCCTTCGGCGAGGTCGTCAACCGCGTCGGCTACCTGCTCGAGAACATCCGCGCGGAGAAGCTCGGCAAGCCCCTCGGGGTGACCGCCGGCAGCGCCCAACCCGAGCGCGTCGAGTCGCCGTTCTCGGGCCGCGGGCTCGGCGACATCCGCGACAACCTCGTCGGCGCCCGGCGGCTGCTCCTCGGCGACGGCGCCGGCGACCTCGGCCTCGACGGCTACCTGCGGGGCCGCGGGCGCCACCTCGCGCCGCTCCTCACCGCGCGCTTCGACGCCGCCCTCGCCGCCCTCGACGCCCTCGACGCGCCGCTGACGGCGGCCATCGAGGCCGATCCCGCCTCGGTCGAGGCCCTCTTCGACCGCGTCGGCGAGCTCCAGCGCGCCGTGCAGGTCGACGTCCTCGGCGCCCTGAGCGTCACCGTCGGCTTCAACGACGCGGACGGCGACTGATCGAGGTGGGAGGGGCGCACGAGGTCGCGGCCGGCGGGAGGACGCCCACGGCCCGAGGGACACCCGCGCGGCGCTTCGGAGCGTGGCTCGCCGCCCCGGTGGACGGCGCGGGGCTCGCGGGGGTGCGGATCCTGGTCGGCCTGGTGGGCCTGTGGCAGACGCTGCGCTTCGTCGCCAGCGGCTGGGTCGCGACGCAGTGGCTCGAGCCCTCGTTCCACTTCACCTGGGCCGGCTTCGACTGGGTGCGACCGCTGCCGGGCGCGGGGATGTACGCCCTGCTGGCCGCGCAGGGGCTCGCCGCCGCCGCGCTGGCCCTCGGCTGGCGCACCCGCGCGGCCGCCGCCGTCTTCGCCCTCGCCTTCACCTACGGCGACCTCGTCGACAAGGCGCTCTACCTCAACCACCACTACCTGCTGAGCCTGCTCGCGCTGCTCTTCGTGTTCCTGCCGGCCGGCGCGGCGTTGTCGCTCGACGCCCGGCGCCGCGGCGAGCGCCTCGTCCCCCGCGGCGCCTACCTGCTGCTGCGCGCTCAGGTCGCCTGCGTCTACGCCTTCGCCGGCCTCGCGAAGCTCGACGCCGACTGGCTCCTCGCAGCCGAGCCCCTCCGCACCTGGCTCCAGGCCCACCACGACCTGCCGCTCATCGGCCCGCTCCTCGACACCCCGGCGACCGCCCACGTCATGGCCTGGGCGGGGACGCTCCACGACCTCTTCATCGTGCCGCTGCTGCTGTGGAGCAGGACCCGCAGGCTCGCCGTGGTCGCCGTCGTCGCCTTCCACCTGACCATCTGGGCGCTGTTCCCGGTCGGCGTGTTCTCGCTCGTGATGCTGGCCGCGGTCACCATCTGCCTGCCGCCCGGCTGGCCCCGCCGCTGGCTCCGGGGGCGCACCGCTCCGCCGGCGCCGGCCGCGCCGGGCCGCCTCGGCCGCCTCGGCCGCCTCGCCGTCGCCCTCGGCGCCGCCTGGGTCCTCATCCAGGTCGCCCTGCCCCTGCGCCACCTGGCCTACCCGGGGGCGGTGAACTGGACCGAGGAGGGCTTCCGCTTCGCCTGGCGCGTGATGCTCGTCGAGAAGCGCGGCCAGGTGGAGTTCGAGGTGCGCACCGCCGCCCCGCCCGGCCGCTTCACCGTCCTCGGCGGCGACGATCTGACGCCGCTCCAGCGCGCCATGATGGCGACCCAGCCGGACATGATCCACGACTACGCCCACCACCTCGCCGACCGCTGGCGCGCCCGGGGCTACGCCGGCGTGAGCGTGCGCGCCGACGCCTGGGTGACCCTCAACGGCCACCCCGCGCGCCGCCTCGTCGACCCCGCCGCCGACCTCGCCGCCGCGCCGCGCGACCTCGCGCCGAAGGCCTGGATCCTGCGCTGAAGAGGGTCGCTGCCGCGTGGGGGGCAGGGCTCACCCGAGAGAGGCTACGGGGCGATGAACAGCGTCACGTTGTCGAGGGTGCTCGAGCCGACCTGGACCTCGGTCGCCAGCACGATGTTCGTCTGGGTCGTCTGCGCGGTGAAGGCGTAGGTGAAGCCGGTGCCGGCCGCCGCGGTGTGGGTGGCCGGGTTCAGCTTCACGCCGTTGCGCGGGTTCTCCGTGCTGTTGGTCGCGAAGACGTAGCTCTCGACGCCTCCGGGCCCGGCGAGCGACACCACGTCCCAGGTCAGGAGGTAGTCGACGCCCGGGATGGTCGTCACCGTCTGCCGGAAGTAGTCGGTGCCGCCGGTCCCGCCGGTCGCGATGGTGGCGTGGCCCCCGGCGCTCCAGCTCCCGAGCGCGCCGGTCCAGCTCGACACGTCGCCGTCGAAGGTGCCGTTGACGATGAGGTCGACGTTGTCGACGCAGGTGTCGCCGATGAGCAGCCAGCCCGGGGGACACACCCGGGCGGGGGGGGCGCCCGGCGCCCACGCGTAGTCGAAGGTGGTGCCGGTGTCGCTCAGCGCCGTGTAGCCCGAGGCGACCATCGCGCTGACGTCGAGCTGCTCGGCCTGGCAGCTGCCGAGATCGACGTCCCAGCCGATGAACGGGTAGACGGTGCCGCCGTCCACCGTGCCGCCGTCGACGTGATCGTCGGCGTTGGCGCCGTTGTCCGCCGTCGCGCGGGTCCGCAGGTGGCAGCCGGAGATGGGCGCGCGCACGCCGAGGGCCACGTTCCAGTACGTCTTGTGGGCCGCGAGGCCGCCGCTCGTGAGGGCCTCCTCGCCGCGGTAGACCGCCGCCTGGAAGAGGTAGAGGTCGGCGTCGAGGCCGCCGGGCTCGGCGATGGCCGCGCAGCCGCTGAGCGCGCCCGGGGTACACTGGTTGCCGGGGTTCGGGCCGCCCGCCGACACGAGGAGGTCCGCCGCGAAGGTCCCGGTGCCGGGGGAGCTGCAGTCGAGGGCGAGCCGATCGAGGTAGAGCTCGGTCGCGACGTCATCACCGGTCCCCGCGGTGCACGCCAGGCCGAGGACGAAGGTGCGAGCCCGCGCCCCGCCCTCGTCGAAGAGCAGCTCGATGTCGTCGCAGCCGCCGCCGGTGGCGTTGCAGCAGTCGAACTTCGCCGAGCAGAAGATGTCGTTGAAGTTCACCGCGATGTCGAAGAAGCCCTGCCGGGCGGGGCGCATCAGGCTGACGTCGAAGGCGACGGCCACGTCGGCGTTCTCGCGACAGGTGACGGCGCGGGTCAGGGGGACGCCACCCGCGGTCGGGTTCTGGAAGTCGAGGGCCGCGCCGCCGACGACGCCGACCCCGGTCGCCGCGCCGCTGTTGAACTGCCCGGAGCTCGCGACGGCGTCCTCGTAGATGCCGACGACCCAGACGCGCACGACGTTGTTGGGCAGGTCGGCGTCGCAGGGGCCGACGTAGCTCGCCGATCCCGCGCCGTCGCCGTAGCCGCTCGAGGTGATTCGGCGCTGCCACACGACCTCGCCGGGGGAGGCCGCGCCGTTGCGGACCTCGACGTCCCACACGACGTCGCCGACCCCGACGAGGTTCAGCGCGGCGAGGTTGACGGCGACCCCCGGGCCGTCGAAGCCGCGGTCCGACATCGAGCCCACGCCGTCGTCGCAGGCGCCGATGAGCGACACGAGGCACAGGGCCACCGCGCACGAGCGGAGGACGTTCATGGTGCTCCTGGAGGGGACGTGATGTGGGAGGATCCGGCAGGAGGCGCGTTGCTGCAGCGCGGGAGCCAGGCGTTTGATGTTATGGTCTGCGCCATATCAAGGTCAACGACCATCGCCGGCCCGCGTAACGAGAGGGTTGCCGCGCCGCACGAAGCTCGGTAGAGGTCGCGCGTGAAGAAACGGCTCGCAGCGCTCACGACGGTGGCCACGCGCTGGCCTCGGACCGCGGTCACCGCGGTGGCGGTCATCGCCGCGCTCGGCGCGGGCCTCGCGCTGTTCGGCCGCTTCGACATCTCGACCTCGCGCCGCAACCTCCTCAGCGCCGACGACCCCGGCCAGGCGCGGCTGCTCGCCTTCTTCGACGCCTTCGGCCGCCCGGACACCGCGGTCTTCGTCGTCGCCGGCGGCACCCCCGACGCCCGCCGCGCCGTCTCCGCCGCGCTCATCGAGCGCGTCGAGCAGATCCCCGGGCTCGCGGATCGCGTCATGGGCCGCCTCGACCTGCGCCTCATCGCCGAGGTCCTCGCCGTCAACCACCCGCGCCTGCTCGACGGCTTCGGCGACCTCGACGCCGGCGGCGACCACCGCGGCCTGCCGCTGCTGGTGCGCGCGCTGTCGCGGCGCCTGCTCGACAACCTCGACGGCGTCGCCGCCGACTCCGGAGACGCCGCGGAGCTCGCGCGCTTCGCCCCCCTCGTGCGCGCCCTCGACGCTTCTCTGCGCGGTGACGACGCCGGCTCGGGGCTGCTCGGGCTGGCCGACTCGAACGGGCTGACGTCGCACGTCGCCCTCGATGACCACGGCTACCTCCGTGCCGGGACCGACCACCTGCTCGTCGCCGTCTTCCCCGACCTCGACAGCGACGAGGGCGCGGTGGTCTCCCCCCTCGTGGACCGCATGCGCGCCGCCCGGGACGCCGTGCTCGCCGAGGTCGACGCCCCCGGCGTCAGCGCCGACCTCACGGGCCTCCCGGCGCTGGCGACCGACGAGCTGCGCGTCATCGGCCGCGGCATCTCGCTGACGTCCCTGGTCTCGATGATCGGGATCGTGCTGCTGCTCTTCATCGCGTTCCGCTCGCTGCGGCTGACCATCATCGCGTTGATCCCCCTCGGGGCCGGCGTCTTCGTGACCCTCGGCCTCGTCTCGCTGCTGTACGGCGGCCTCAACCTGATCACGTCGAGCTTCGTCTCGGTCCTGATGGGGCTCGGCATCGACATCGGCGTACACCTCATCTACCGCTACGGCGAGGAGCAGCGCGCCCCCGGTCCCCGCGACGACCTCGGCGCGATGCGGCGGGCGCTGGTCCACGCCGGCCCCGGGGTCGTGACCGGCACCGCGACCACCGCCCTGGCCTTCATCACCGTGGCGACGGCCGACTTCACCGCCTTCGCCGAGCTCGGCGTCATCACCTCCCTCGGGCTGCTGGCGATGCTCACGTGCGCCTTCCTCCTCATCCCCCCGCTGATGCGCATCGGGCGCCACCGCGGCCAGGCGATCGCCCCCGAGTTCCCCGGTGGCGGGCCGGCCGCCGCGCTGGTCACCCGCCACCCGTGGGTCGTCGTGGGCGTCGGCGTGGGCTTGACGATCGCCGCCGTCGCCATCTTCCTGCCGCGGGGCCCGGGGTACACCGGCCGCTACTTCGACTTCATCCCCGAGCACACCGAGAGCCGGACCGCCCTCGACATCCTCGAGCGCGACAACGCCATGGGGCCGGCGATCGTCAACCTGGTCGCCCACTCCTTCGACGAGGCCCGCGCCCTGACCGACCGCCTGCGCGCGACGCCGGAGGTGGGCGAGGTCCAGTCGCCCACCGATCTGCTGCCGCCGCTCGACGAGGCCCGCCTCGACGCCCTGCGCGCGGGGGTCGCCAGCCTCGGCGCCGACGCGCCGCGGCGCCTGGCCGATCCCGCGCAGCCGAGCTCCCCCGACGCCCTCCGCGACGCCGCCACCGCGCTGCTCGACGCCTTCGACGAGGTCGCCTTCGCCCTCGAGCAGGGCGGCCGCTCGCACGAGCCGGCGCGGGCGGCCTCCGCGGCGCTCTCCGCGCTGCGCAAGACCCTGTCGTCCCTCGACGAGGCAGGCGCGGCCAGGCTCGCCGCCACCGAGCGCGACGTCCTCGCCGTCGCCCGGCGCCTCGTCGGGACGGCCACGGCCGTCGCCGCGCGCGGCCACTACGCCGCCTCCGACCTGCCGCCGCTGTTCCGCAACCGCATGGTCTCGAAGGACGGGACGCTCCTCGCGCTGCACGCCTTCCCCTCAGGCGACATCTGGGAGGACACCTTCGCCCGCCGCTTCGTCGCGGCCATCGACACCATCCAGCCCGAGGCGAGCGGCCTGGCCCTCGACATCGTGCGCCACCAGGACCTGATCATCGCCGGCTTCATCCAGTCGGCGGGCTGGGCGGCGCTGTTCATCGCCCTGTTCCTGATGCTCGTGTTCCGGAGCCTCCGGCACGCGGCGCTGGCGATGCTCCCGCTGGCGCTCGGCTGGGTGTGGATGATCGGCGCCATGAAGCCGGCCGGGCTCCAGTTCGACATCGCCAACCTGGTCGCCCTGCCGCTGCTGCTCGGCATCGGCATCGACGCCGGCGCACACATCATCCACCGCTACCGCGAGAGCGCGGCCGAGCACGGCGGCACGGCGCGGGTCTCCGACCTCGTGCGCGGCACCGGCGCGGCGGTCCTGGTCTCCTCGCTCACGACGATGTTCGGCTTCGCCGCCCTCACCTTCGGCGGCTACGGGGCCATGCGCAGCCTCGGGCTGCTGCTGGTCATCGGCATCGCCTTCAGCTTCCTCGCGAGCACGCTGCTGCTGCCCGCGCTCCTCGTGATCACGCGCCGGGCGGAGTAACGTCGGAGTCGATGAGCGCCTGCTTGGCCGCGCTGACCTGCTCGCGCAGGCTGGCGATCTCGCGCTCCTCGGCGGCTACCCGCTCCTCCGCCCCCTCCTCTTCCCTGAGCCCCTCGAGCGCCGCCTCCCGCGCGGCGACGTCGGCCTCCAGCCGCCCGACGGCGGCCGCGCGGTCCGCCTTGTCGAACATGACATCCTCGGGAGCCGGTCCGACCGGGGCCGTCACCGCCGGCGCCAGCGAGGCGACCGGGATGAAGACCTGGTCGCCGACCTGGCGCTGGTTCATGAACGAGGGAGAGACGATCTCGACCCGACGCGCGTGGAGCGCGTCCATCATCGCGGCGCGCAGCGCGGAGCGCGTCGACACGAGGCGCCCGCTGTCGCCGAGCAGCCCGCTGACGCGATACACGACCGAGAAGTCGCCGAGGGACACGACGAGGACGAAGGCCTCGGACAGCCCGACCGCCGCGGCGGCGTCGAGCAGCGCGGCCTCGATCTCCGCGCGTGGCACGTCGTAGCCGAGCGAGACCTCGGCGGACGCCAGGGCCCCGGCGGCGGGCGTGACCTTGGCGGGGTTGGTCGCGACGAACAGGTTCGGGAGCGTCGTGAGGTTGCGGTCCTCGGACTGGATCTCGACGTGGAACAGGCCTCGCCCCGTCACGCGCCCGATGTGGTCGCCCACCTCGATGAAGTCGCCGAGGCGGAAGCTCTTGACCGAACGCAGCATGATGCCCGCGATGGCGTTGCCGAGGAACGTGGTGGAGCTCAACGCGAGGCTGGCCGACATCACGATGCCCGCGAGGCCGAGGAGCTGCCCCCGCAGGCTGTCGCTCATGGGCAAGGACACGAGGAGCGCGATGGCGCCGAAGGTGTAGAGGAGGAGCAGGATCCCCTGGCGCACCAGCGCCCGCTCGCTGTGGCCCTTGCTCGCTCGCCGCAGGGCCCAGGTCGCGCCCGCGATCACGGCCGCGACCACCGCGAGGGTGAGCCCGGGGCGGATCAGGGCGTGGAGAAGGGCCTCGAGGTCGGTCACGGGTTCGCCCCGGGCTCGACCATGCAACGGCCGAGCTGGCGAAGGCGGCGGTGCTCGCGCAGCGCGTCGGCCAAGGTCGCGCCCGGCGGCGACGACGCGAGGGTCGACGCGAACCCCTCCCCGCTCTGCCGCCACGCGCGAACGCGTGCGACAGCATCGGCGGGCGCAACGAAGGCATCCTCGAAGAAGTGGCGCATGGGCGGACTATACCCCCCCCAGCGGTCGCCGTCAGTCCTGTCGCACCACGTTGTCGGCGGGGAAGAGGCCGTCGACCGAGAGGTAGCGCTCGCCGCTGTCGCAGATGATGCAGCAGATGGTCTTGCCGCGGTACGCCTCGCGCTGCGCCAGCTGCCCAGCCACCCACAGCGCCGCCCCCGAGGTGACGCCGGCCAGCACGCCCTCGGTGCGGGCGAGGCGCTTGGTCATCGCGAAGGCGTCGTCGTCGCTCACGGTGAAGAGCGCGTCGAGGCGGGCCCGACCGCGCTCGAAGTTGTCGGTCACGAAGCCCGGGCCGATGCCGATGAGGCGGTGCTTGCCCATCGCGCCGCCGCCGTAGACCGGGCTCGCGGCGGGCTCGAAGGCGACGATCTCGATGTCGGGGTTCTGGCGCTTGAAGTAGCGCGACAGCCCCTCGAAGGTGCCCGACGTCCCGAGGCCGATGACCATCGCGTCGAGCTTGCCCTCGGTCTGCTCCCAGATCTCGGGGCCGGTCGTCAGCTCGTGGGCCTCGCCGTTGTCGGGGTTGGAGTGCTGGTTGACGAACCAGGCCTGCCCGGGCCGCGCAGCGCAGTAGGCGATGGCCCGGGCGCGCGCCCCCTTGGTGTGCTCCACCCCCGGGGTCAGCGCGACGGTCGCGCCGAACGCGTTGAGGATCTGGAAGCGCTCGACGCTGCACAGCTCGCTCATGAAGATCCGCACCGGGAAGCCGTGGGCGGCGCCGAACATGGCGATGGCGATCGCGGTGTTGCCGCTGCTGGCCTCGACGAGCTCGGTCCCGGGAACGATCGCGCCGGACGCGAGGGCCTTGCCGATGATGTGCTTGATCGGCCGGTCCTTGACCGACATCGGGTTGGTCAGCTCGAGCTTCGCCAGGACGGTCGCGGGCGAATCCGGGAACAGCTTGTGACAGCGGAGCATCGGGGTGCGCCCCACGAGCTCGCCGATGTCGTCGATGACCTGCACGCGATGGCCCCTCCGGGCTGCCGGCCCGACGGCCCCTCGAGGTCCCCGCCGATCCCGCCACTCCGCCCGCACTGGAGGCGCGACAATGCGCACCGCGCGCCCGCTTGTCCACCCCGCACGGCGCCCGCCCCGAGCGACGCCTCGCGCGGGCTTGCCGCGGCGCGCGGCGTGGATCAATAGTGGCCCATGCACAACCTCCAGCTCAGCTACTTCGACATTCACGGTGGGCGTGGTGAGCCGATTCGTCTCGCCCTGGCCATCGGCGGCGTCCCCTTCGAGGACCACCGGGTGAAGCCGGCGGACTGGCCGGCCTACAAGCCGTCCACCCCGTTCGGCGCCATGCCGGTGCTGACCGTCGACGGGCGCGCCGTCTCGCAGTCCAACAGCATCCTGCGCTTCGTCGGCAAGCTCAGCGACCTCTACCCGAGCGACCCGCTCCAGGCGCTGCTGTGCGACGAGATCATGGACGCCGCCGAGGACGCCAACGGGCTGCTCGCGCCGACCCACGTGATCAAGGATCCCGTGGAGCTCAAGGCCGCCCGCGAGGCCCTCGCCGCCGGCAAGCTCGCGGCGTACGTGGCCTCCCTCGCGGGCCACCTCGACCCGGAGAGCGGCTGGTTCGCCGACGGCCGCATGACCGTCGCCGACCTCAAGGTCTTCACCTTCACGCGGTATCTGCGCTCGGGCCGCATCGACCACCTCCCGGTCGACCTGGTCGAGCGCGTCGCCCCCGCCCTCATCGGCCACCACGACCGCGTCCGCCAGCACCCCGGCGTCACCAAGTGGTACGCGGATCACGGCGTGAGCTACTAGCTACGACGTCGATCCGGGGCGGAGCTAGAGGAAGCGCTCGAGCGCGGGCCGCAGCGTGGCGCGGGCACGACTCAGGCGCTTACGGACCGCTGCGGGCGTCATCTTGAGGGTCTCGGCGATCTCCGGGGCCTTCCAGTCCTCGGCCTCCGCCAGCAGGATGATCGCCCGGTCCACCGGCGACAAGTCGATCATCGCCGCGCCCAGCGCCTCGGCGAGCTGCGCCCGCCGCGCCGCCGCCTCGGGGCTCGCGTCCACCGCCGTCACCGGCGCGTCGTCGACGTCATGGTGCAGTGCGGGATCGTTCTTCCGGCCGCGGCGCATGCGGTAGCACGCGTTGGTGACCAGGCGCACGAGCCAGCCTTCGGGAGAGCGCTCGTCGCGCAGGTCGGTCAGATGCGTGCCGGCCGCGAGCAGCGCATCTTGCACTGCGTCATGGGCGGCGTCGTCGTCGCGACAGTGGCGACGACCGACGGCCAGCATGCGCTCGCCGTAGCAGCGCGTGATGCGGTCGAGCGCAGCCAGATCGCCACGCTGCATCTGGTGGGCGATCTGGGACGGGTCGCAGAGCAGGGCCTCGGGTGACATCGGGCGCATGATGACCAACCCACTGCTCCATGTCACGCGCGGAATGGGCGCGTCGTGGTGTCAAGCGCCACGAGGAGGGCGGGCACGGAAGCCGTCCACAGCCTGTCCATGGGCACCGGCAGCTACGGGAAGGCGCACTCGTGGCTGCTCGTGTCGCAGCCATCGAAGCCGAGGGAGGTACACTCGGCGTCCCCCCACAGGTGTCCCGAGGCGCTCGGGCTGTCGCACCGGGGCAGGCACAGGTCGCCGATGGTGAAGACCCCGGGCAGGCAGTACGCCACGTCGTCGCCGCCCCAGTCGGCGTCGCAGTCGGTCTGAGCGGCGCAGAAGGTCAGGCAGACCCCCGCACAGATGCCGCCGTACACGCACTGGCCCGCGTAGCTCACCCCGCGCCCGTCAAAGCAGCTCGCGCCCGGCGCGACCGCTCCGAGCCCCGCGGCGACCCCCGGCTGGCACACGCCGTCCGCCGCGGCGCAGGTGAGGTCCCGCCGGCGACGCACCCGGCGGCGTCGACGCAGCCCGCCGGGCTCGCCGTCGCCGTCGCCGTGAGGCCGTAGCCGGTCCCGGTCGTGGCGGCGCCGTCGGACGCGTACTCGTCGACGATGAGGAAGTAGGTCCCGGGGGGCAGGTCCCGGCCGGTCACGGTCTCGGCGTTGACGCCGTACCAGCCTGCGCCGTAGGGGACCCCCGCGGCGGAGAGGAGGTACAGATCGAGGTCGGCGGCCCCCGACCAGGTCAGCGTCGCCGTGAGGTCGCTGTGCGCGGCGCCGAGGGTGATGCGGTACCAGTCGTCGCCGGTGTCGCAGACGACCTCGGTGGTGACGGCGACCCCCGAGGTGAGCGCGGTGGCGTGGGTCTGGGAGTTGTCGTCGTCCACGCCGCAGACGTCGGGCTGGTAGGGGGAGCACACGCTGAGCGGCCCGCTCGCGGTGGCCAGGGCACAGACCTCGCCCCCGGCGCAGTCGCCGTCGAGGAGACACGGGCGGGCGGTGCGCGCGATCAGGGTGTACGCGACGTCGGCCGTCTCCGAGCCCCCGGCGAGCAGGTCGAGGTAGAGGTAGTAGTCGCCCGGGGCCTTGACGAACAAGGCGCTGAAGTCGCCGCTCGTCGCTGGGCCGGCGAGCTGGATGGTGTCGAGCAGCGCGCCGTTGGGGCCGACCCAGGCGCCGAGGAGGAGCCCCGCGTCGGGGACGACCCCCGACAGGCTGGCGATGAGGCTGTCGCCGGCCGCGAGGGGGAAGCGGAACACGTCAACGTCCTCGCCGCAGATGCTCCCGGTGAACGCGCCGGCGGTCGCGACCGCGTCGAACGCGACCGCCGTGCCGTCGCTGTGCGACGAGGTGGTGGCGTCCTCCGCCGTGGCCTGGCCGCAGGCGGGCGCGGTGTACGGCCGGCACTCCTGGGCGAGGACCAGGTTCTCGTCGTCGATGCCGACGTAGCAGATGTCGCCCCCGCCGCAGTCGGCGTCCGCGGTGCAGCTGCCCGCGACGCTGAAGGCCAGCGTGTAGTCGGCGGTCGAGCCCTGGTAGTCCTCGACGACCAGGACGTAGGTGCCGGTCGTCGCGATGACGTGCACGATCTGCTCGACGGCGTCCGCCGTCGCCCCGTCGGCGACGATGGCCTGGTCGGCGACCGGCCCCGAGTAGAGATACATGTCGATGTCGTTCAGCCCCGGCGTCGTGTCGAGGGCCGGGTCCGCGCCGACGGTGACGAGGGTGAGCTTGACGACGTCGCCGGCCTGCGCCGTGAACTGGAAGGCGTCGTGGACCCCAGGGCAGAGGTGGTAGGTGGGGCCACCCGCGTTGACGGTCACCAGATCGGCCGGGGCAGACTCCGTGCCGGCGAGCGCGTCGTCCGAGCAGGTCGGCGTCGCCGTGTCGGTCGCCGCGGCGGTGTCCGTCGCCGCCGTGTCGCTGGCGCTCGTGTCCCCGGCGCTCGTGTCGCTGGCGACCGTGTCGCTGGCGACCGTGTCGCTGGCGACCGTGTCGCTGGCGACCGTGTCCCCGACGCTCGTGTCACCGGCGACCGTGTCACCGGCGACCGTGTCACCGGCGACCGTGTCACCGGCGACCGTGTCCCCGGCGCTCGTGTCACCGGCGCCCGTGTCGCTGACGCTCGTGTCACCGGCGCCCGTGTCGCTGGCGCTCGTGTCGCCGGCGCCCGTGTCCCCCGGCTCGGTGTCGGCGAGCGCCGTGTCCGCGGGAGGCTCCGCCGTGTCTTGCACACCGCTCGTGTCCGACGGCGTCGCGTCCCCGCCCTCGGTGTCCGCCGCGGAGGTGTCGAGGAGCGCTCCGGTGTCGGCCGCGACCGTGTCCGCGCCGCTCGCGCCCCCGCCGTCTCCGCAAGCCGCCAACGCCGCGCCAATCAGCGCCGCGACACCCCAACACGTGAGCCTGTTCATGACGCCACCCGATCCGAGGGAGGGGTCGAACCCTCCACCAGACGAGGCACTACAACAGGGCCGCGGGTCTGTCGAACCCCAAAAAGAGAGCGGGCCGGCACCCCGAAGGACGCCGGCCCGCTCTGATTCATCGCTGTCGGACAGCTACTGAGCTACTGCGGGATCGCGCACTGGTTGGTGCTGCCATCGCACCCGTCGAAGCCGAAGTCCGAGCAGTCCGCGTCGCCCCAGAGGTGCGTCGTCGCGGTCGGGCTGTCGCAGTTCGGCAGGCAGAGGTCGCCGATCGAGAACAGGCCCTGGGCGCAGTAGGCGATGCCGGTGCCGCCCCAGTCGGAGTCGCAGTCGGCCTGGGCGTTGGTGTCGCAGAGGGTCAGGCAGATGTCGGCGCAGAGGCCGCCGTTGCTGCACTGGCCGATGTAGGCGACGCCGCGGCCGTCGAAGCAGGCGCCGCCCGGCGAGACCGAGTTGATGCCGGCCGTGATGCCGGGCGCGCAGACGCCGCTGGTGGTGTTGCAGGTCAGGCCGACCGTCGGGTCGCCGCCGTCCGCGCTGGTGAACGTGCCGCCCACGACGCACGCGGCGTCGTCGGCGCAGTTCGCGGCGCTCGCCGTGGCGGTCACGGTGAAGCTGTAGGCCACGCCCGCGGTCCCCGAGCCGTCCGTCGTGTACTGGTCGATGATGAAGAAGTAGGTGCCGTCGGGGAGGTTCTTGCCCGCGATGGTCTCGGTGCCCTCGCCGAACCAGCCGGCGCCGTAGGGGACACCGGTGGCCGAGAGGAGGTAGAGGTCGAGGTCCGCGTCGCCGGTCCAGGTCAGGACGGCGGTGAGGTCGTTCTTCCCGTTGGCGACGGTGATCTTGTACCAGTCGTTGCCGGTGTCGCAGACCACCTCGGTGGTGACCGCGGTGCCCGAGGTCAGCTCGGTCGCCTTGGTCTGGGAGTTGTCGTCGTCGGTGCCGCAGACGTCGGCCTTGTAGGGGACGCAGACGCTGATCGGGCCGGTCGTGGTGGCCATGCCGCAGACGGCGCCGCCGGTGCAGTCGGCGTCGAGCAGGCAGGGCGACGCGGTCGTGGCGGTGATGGTGTAGGCCAGGTCCGCCGTGGGCGAGCCGTCGGCGAGGTAGTCGAGGTACAGGTAGTAGGTCCCGGCCTTGTTGATGAACAGCGAGGTGAAGTCGCCGCTGGTCGCGTCGGCGCCGATCTGGACGTTGTCGAGGATCGCGCCGCCCGGGCCGACCCAGGTCCCCAGCAGCAGGCCGTTGCCGGTCACCGGCGACGACAGGCTGCCGACGACGCTGTCACCGGCGTCCAGGGTGAACTTGAAGACGTCGACGTCCGAGCCGCAGATGCTGCCGGTGAACGCGCCGTCCGTCGCCACGCTGCTGAAGGCGACGGCGGTGCTGTCGCTGTGCGCCGAGGTCGTGTCCTCGGCGGTGGTCTGGCCGCAGGTCGGCGCCGTGTACGCCTTGCACTCCTGGGCGATGACGAAGTTCTCGTCGTCGATGCCGATGTAGCAGATGTCCCCGCCGGTGCAGTCGGCGTCGGTCTTGCAGGCCGTCGCCTTCGCGAAGGTCAGCGTGTAGTCGATCGCCGAGCCCTCGTAGTCCTCGACGACGAGGTAGAAGGTCCCGGTGGTCTCGACGGTGTACGCGATCTGCTCGATCGCGGCCGCGGTCGCGCCGGCGGCGACGATGTTCGCCTCGGCGATCGACCCCTCGTAGAGGTACATGTCGATGTCGTCGACGCCCGGCGTGGTGTCCGCCGTGAGGTCCGCGACGTCGCTGATCAGGTTGATCTTGACGATCTCGCCGGCGGTCGCGGTGAACGAGAAGACGTCGGCGACGCCCGCGCAGATGTGGAAGGTCGGGTTGCCGTCGAGCACGCCCGGGAGGGCGGCCGGCGCGGCCTCGGTCCCGGCGAGGTTGTCGTCGGTGCAGGTCACGACGACGGTGTCGGTCGCGGTCCCGGTGTCCGTCGTGGTGCCGGTGTCGGTCGCGGTGCCGGTGTCCGTCACGGTGCCCGTGTCACCCGTGACGGTGTCCGTGCCCGTCGACGTGTCGCCGGTCGTGTCCGACGGCACGAGGGTGTCGGCACCCACGGTGTCGGTGGTGGAAGACGTGCCGCTGTCTCCGCACGCCACGAACGGCGTGCCGAGGAGCGCGACCAGGCTGAGACACAAGAGCTTGCGCATCGGTTCCCTCGGGCAATGTGGATTGGGTCAATCCGTAAGAGTTCGGCCCCTTACACCGTTACGGCGCGGTTGTCGAACGCAAAAGAGTCCCGCGAGGCCCAAGCTCACCAAAGTCGGGCCGCGACGTGGGGCGCAGGTCTACCCGTTTGACTCGTCCGGTTCAACTACATCTGCCGGAGGGTCGGGCGCCTCGCTCCGAGAGCCCGGCACCCAGACGAGCTCGCGCGCGGCCTTGCGTCCGACCACGACGAAGCCCGTGTGGCCGATGATGCGCTGCTCGGGGCGCACGCTGCGGGCGGTGACGTGCCACGGGCGGACGATCGACTCGTAGCTGTCGACCGCCGGGAACCACCGCGAGTACGTCAGCGCCAGCGCCAGCCGGTGTACCTGCAGCGCCGTCGGGACGTAGGCCGCCAAGAGCCCGCCGCTCCGCAGCGCGCCGATGGCGTGGGGGATGACCTCCCACGGCTCCGGGACGTCGAGGATCACGCGGTCGACCTCGCGCTCCTCGATCCCGGCGTAGATGTCGGCGATGCGCACGGTGTGGTTCGGGGTCTCCCCGAGCAGCGCCGCCACGTTCTTGAACGCGCGCCCCGCGGGCTCGGCGTGGAGCTCGTAGGTCGTCAGCCGCCCGCCGCCGCCGATGGCCCGCAGGATCGCCATCGTCAAGGCCCCGGAGCCGAAGCCCCCCTCAACGACCGTCGCGCCGGGGTGGAGGTCCGCCCACAGCGCGATCAGCGCAGCGTCCTTCGGGTACACGATCTGCGCGTGCCGCTTCATGTTGAGGACGTGCTCGCTGTAGGTCGCGAGGAACACGTGGAAGGCGACGCGGCCCGGCGACCGGACGATGCTGCCGTCCGTGGCGCCGATCGCGTCGTCGTGAGCGAGGAGCTTGCCGCGCGCGTTGGTCGTCCCGCCCGGCGCGAGCTCCGCGTAGTAGCTCCGGCGGCGCCGGTCGACGAAGACCACCGGGTCGCCAGGCGCGAGCACTCGGGGGGCCATATCCGCTCCTATGTGCGTTGCAGCAATGTGCTGCCAAATTGACTTTTGATTAGGTCATCTCCCTCGGTGTGCGACGCACCGTCTCGGCCTCGGCATAGACCTCGTCCAGGGCGGCGACGGCCGCCGGCCAGCGCCACCGGGTCGACGCCTCCGCGGCGCGCCCGCCGAGCGCTCGGGCCGCCTGCGGGTCCGCGTACAGCTCCGCCACCGCGGCGACCAGGCCGTCGACGTCCCCGACGGGCACCAGGCGCCCGGTGACGCCGTCTTCGATGAGCTCGGGCAGGCCCCCGGCGCGGGTCGCGACGACCGCCGCCCCGCGCGCCATGGCCTCGAGCGCGACCTGCCCGAAGGTCTCGAAGCGGCTCGGCACCAGCACCACCGCGGCCGCGCGGTACAGGGCGTCGAGGGCGTCGGGGTCGAGCCACCCGAGGAACGCCGTGCGGGCGCCCGCGCCGAGGCCGGCCCGCTCGAGGTAGCGCTCGCGCCAGCGCCGCTCTCCCCGCGGGTTGTCCGGGAGCCCCCCCGCCAGGACCGCGCGCGCGGCGGGGAAGCGCGCGAGCAGGCGGGGCAGCGCCTCGACGAGGTCCGCCATCCCCTTCACGTCGTCGAACCGCCCGACGTAGACGATCGGCCCCGGCTCGGTCGGTGGCTCCGCTGCGGCGCGCGCGGCCGGGGCGGTGTGCCCGAGGCCGCACACGGCGACCCGGGGGGCGAGCTCTGGGGCCGCCTCGCGCAGCAGGGCGGCGACGGCCCGGGACGGCGCGATGATGGCGTCGGCCTCGCGCAGCGCGCGCTCCTGGGCGTCGAGGCTCATGGTGCGCTCGGTGACGCCGCGCACGGCGTTCATCGCGGCCTGCAGCACGTGGACGTGAAGCACCGCGGGCACGCCGTGGACCTCGCGGACCCGCGCCGCCAAGGCCCACAGGAGCCCATCGTGGGCGTGGACGACCGCGGGGTGGGCGTCGGCCGCGAACACGTTCGCCGTGTGCAGGTCGCTCGGGCCGCGGACGCGCAGCACCTGCAGCGGGCCCTCGGTCGCCACCCGCGGCGGCGTCCCCGGCGCACCGACCCGCGAGCGGGGGCGCCAGCCGTCGAAGGACACCACGGAGATCGCGTGACCCGCCTCCGCCTGGGCCAGGGCGAGGCCGTGCACCGCGGTCGAGATCCCGCCCTTGGTCGCGGGCGGGAGGTCGCGGGTGACGTGGAGGATCGCGGTCACGCGAGCCCCGCGAAGGGGTCGGTGGCGCCGCTCGGCAGCGCAGGCCCCCCCGCGACCCGGAACCACTCGCGCTCGAGGAGCGGCGTCACGAGGCCCGGGTGGAGAAAGCGCATCGGATCCCCGTCGGGCAGCTGCGAGCGGTGGGCCGCGAGGGCGGCGAGCTTGGCGGCGCGGAGCGGGCCGACCTCGACCACCAGCTGGACCGCGCGCGCGTCGACGCCGAGGGCCTCGCCCGCCACCTCGCCGAGGAGCGAGCGCCCCCGGGCCGAGCAGCTGAGGCGCCCGTGTACCGGGGCGAAGAGGCCCCGCGGGAAGACGGCGTGCAGCACCCGCGGAGAGGCCCCCGCGGTCGCGAGGGCGAGGTCGACCAGCGCCGTCGTCGCGAGGTGGTCGCGGTGGCCGTAGCCGCCGTCGTCTCCGAGGGTGATCACGAGGTCCGGCCGCACGGCCGTCACCTCCGCGGCGAGCGCCTCGACGGCCGCGGGGGTGGTGGTGACGGCCCCGTCCGGGAGGTCGAGGAAGCGCGGCGGCGCACACCCGAGGGCGGCGGCGGAGCACGCCAGCTCCGTGGTCCGGAGCGCGGCCAGCTCGGGCCCAGCGGCGGCGCGGCCCTCGCGGTCGGAGCCCGCCTCGCCGCGGGTCGCGCACACGAGGTGCACCGCGGCGCCCGCCTGCGCGCACCGCGCCAGCAGCGCGCCGGCGGCCCAGGCCTCGTCGTCGGGGTGCGGGAACACGCCGAGCACGCGGCGCCCGTGCGCCCCCACCATCAGTGAACCGCGGCGCGCAGCGGCAGGATCGCGAGGATCCGGGCCTCCTCGTCGAGCAGCGCGTCGAGCCGCGCCGACACGGCGTCCTCGGGGAAGAAGCGCTTGGCCAGGCGCAGAAACAGCGCTCGGTGCTGGGCCTCGGAGCGCGCGATGTCCTGGTAGAAGCCCTTGAGCGGGTCTTCGGTGGGCAGCGCCTCGCCCATCATGTGGAAGCGCTCGAAGCCGCGCGCCTCGACGATGGCGAAGACGACCAGCCGGTCGAGCAGGTACTCGTCGGTGTCCGACTTCCGGCACAGCTTGCGCATCGCGGTCATGTACGGATCGGGCTGGTCGAACCCGAGGGTGACGCCGCGCTCGCGCAGCCGCGCGTAGACCTGCCGGAAGTGGTCGAGCTCCTCGGTCGCGAGCTCCACCATGGCGTCGGTCAGCTCGACCCGGTGCGGGTTGTCCTTGGCGAGCGCCAGCGCGCTCTGCGAGACCTTGCGCTCGTTGTGGGCGTGGTCGCGGAGGAACGTGTCGAGGTCGCGTTGGACGATCTCGGTCCACAGAGCCGGGGTCTGGGATCGCAGCCGAAGCATGGCTCGCGACTAGCAATCGCGCCGAGCCGCGTCAACCGGGAAGCGGCGACGCCGACCGGGCGGGGCTCCGGCGCGGACCGGGTTCGCACGTGCGAACCCGGTCCGCGCGAACGAACGTGACCCCGGCCCCACGGTGTGAAACTTGGCGCCGGATGCACCTGATCGTCTTCACCCTCGCCGGCGTCCACGTCGGCGCCGACCTCACCCCCGCCGCCGGCGCGCGCGGCTCAGCGCCCGGCCCGGGGCAGCGCGCGGCAGCGCAGCCGCCGCGCGCCGCCGTCCTCGACGACCCAGGCGACGGCGAAGGGCGAGGTGCTCGCCGCGAGCAGCGCCGCGCCACCGGCGCTGCGGATCTCGGTCAGCGGCGTGCCGTCGGCGAAGGCGTCGATGACCAGGCGCCCGGCGTCCCACGCCGCGATCTGGCCCGACCCCTGCGCCAGGCCCCCCGGCGCGCTCGCCCCGGACCAGCGGTGCGACCAGAGGTCGCGACCGGTGCGGGGGGCGACCGCCCCCGTGACGTGTCCGGCCCCCTCGGGCCGTGAGAACGCGCCGCCCTGCTCGCCGAAGACGAGGGTCTCGTCGGGGCGCGCGCGGCGCGCCCAGAGGCGCTCGCCGGTCGTGAGATCGTAGCCCTCCCAGACGTCCTCGCGCGGCATCCCCACGACCACCCCGCCGGCGTCGACCAGGTCGAAGGAGTAGCCCTCGAAGGGGACGCTCCAGCGCAGCTTCATCGGGCGCGAGCCCGCCCACGGGGCGCCCCCGATCGGCAGGACCCCCATCC
Source organism: Deltaproteobacteria bacterium HGW-Deltaproteobacteria-14 (assembly GCA_002841945.1). Classification (GTDB taxonomy): domain Bacteria; phylum Myxococcota_A; class UBA9042; order PHBI01; family PHBI01; genus PHBI01. The sequence goes on along the minus strand of PHBI01000073.1, from coordinate 10,544 downwards.
GGCGGTCCGGCGACGGCTCGCTCACGCTGCTGCTCGCCGGCCGCCTTGACGATCATCAGGCCGACCGGGCCGTCGGGGCCCGAGGTCACCGCCTCGAGGACCGAGCCGCCCACGTCCCAGCGTCCGACCTCGCGGCCGTCTGCGGCGTCGAGCACCAGCACCTCCTCGTTCTCGACGCTGGTGGCGACGCGCCCGCCGGCCATGCCGGTGATGTAGAGCGTCCGATCGGAGCGCAAGCGCCAGACCTCGGCGCCGTCGCGCGCGTCGACCGCCAGGATGCTGTGCGGGAGCTTGCAGAGCAGGCGGTCCCCGTCGCCGTCGAGGATGGTGTAGCCCGAGAAGTCCGGGCAGGCGTGGTCGGCTTCCCACGCGACCCGCCCGGCGCGGTCCACCGCCGTCCAGTGGGCTGGCCGCGCGGCGTCGCCGCTCTCGGTGATCACGACGATGACGTCGTCGTTGCCGACGGTGAAGACGTCGCCGTGGTAGAGCCCGCGGCCGCTCGCCGGGGGCATCGCGAGGGGCAGCCCGGCCTCGGTGATCGTCGGTCCCGCCGCGGGACGGGCGACCGGGGCGGGCCCAGCGACCGCCGAGCCAGGTAGGAGCAGGGTGATCAGGGCGAACAGTGAACGCGTCATAGAGCCTCCTCGGGTCGTTGGCCAAGGAGACGGCTCAGCGCGCGGGGGTTGAACCGATGCCTCGTGATCGGTCCCGGGCCGATCTGCGCGGTTGGTGGCGCCCCGCGTCTCGGCGGATCGTCGCGCGACGCCGCGCGCACCCGCGTCGCGCAGCTCGCGGCGGGCGCGGCCCGGTGGCGGCGGGGACCTCCGAGGGTGGGGCCCGGGGGCGCCCGGGACCGCAGGCCGCGCGCCGACCGACAGCGCCCCCCTACTCGGCGCTCGAGGCGGCGTCCTCGCTGCGCGCGTCTTCCGGGTGGCCGGCGCGGCCCATGAGCTGGCGCTGGTGCGCGCAGGCGTCCCGAACCTGGCCTCGGAGCCAGCGGTGGGCCGGATCGGCGTCCACGCGGGGGTGCCAGAGCAGCGAGACCGTCAGGCCGGGCAGCGGCAGCGGCAGCGGGAAGCCATGCACGCCGGCGCGCACGCTTGCCGTGTGGCGCTCCGGCACGCTGGCGATGAGGTCGGAGGTGCGCGCGAGCGCGATCGCCGTCGAGAAGCCGCTCACCACCGCGACGATCTCGCGCTCGAGGCCGAGCTGCTCGAGGGCGCCGTCGATGGGCCCCGGCGCGTGCCCCGCGGGCGCGTGGCGCGCGACCTCGACGTGGTGACCCGCGGCGTAGGCGGCCGCGCTGACCGGTCCCCGGCTCAGCGGGTGCCCCGCTCTCACCACGCCGATGAGCTGGTCCCGAAACAGCGCCTGGGCGCGGATCTCGGGCCCGGTCCCGGCGCCCACGACGCCGACATCGAGATCGACGCTGCCGTCGCGCAGCGGCCCGCTGTCCCGGTCGAGCCGCTGCACGAACCGCAGCCGCACCTCGGGCGCCGCGGCGGCGACGCGCGCGAGCAGGTCCGGCCCGAAGGTCTCGACGAAGCCCTCGCCGGCTCGGACCGTGAACGTCCGCGCCAGCGCGGCCAGGTCGACCTCGCCGGCGGGGCGCAGGAGAGCCTCGGCGTCCTGCACCAGCTGGCTGACCCGGTCGCGGATCTCGAGCGCTCGGCGGGTGGGCACCAAGCCGCGCCCGGCCGGCACCAGGAGCGGATCGCCGGTGGTCTCGCGCAGCCGCGCCAGCGTCCGGCTCATCGCCGACGGGCTCAGCCGCATCCGACGCGCCGCTCCGACGACGCTCTCCTCGGCGAGCAGCACCTCCAGGGCGACCAGCAGGTTCAGGTCCGGCCTCGACATCCCCGGAGACTACGGGCTCGCGAGGCATGGCGTCAAACGCACGATTGAAGTGCATTCAGTGCGTCTTCCGCCAGCTGTCGAGTCGTCTTACGACATGGATCCGGGGCCGAGCCAGCGAGGCCCCGGGGCAAGGTCCCGGGCCGCGCGAGCGGCCGGACCGGAACGCAGCGAAGCGAGTCTCGAGCGAGGTGTCCCAGGTTCGCCTCGGTCACCGCGCCGCACCCGCGCCCAGGAGCCCGCCTTGAGTCGCCCCACTCCAGCCCCCGACGTCGCCCGCGGCGCGAGCCCCCCAAGAACCCAGCGGTGGGCGCTCGCCAGCATGGCCCTCGCGACCCTCCTGTCGTCGCTCGGCACCAGCGTCGCCAACGTCGCCCTCCCCGAGCTGGCGAGGGCCTTCGGCGCGAGCTTTCAGGCCGTCCAATGGGTCGTCCTCGCCTACCTCCTCGCCATCACGGCGGCGATCGTCACCGCCGGGCGCCTCGGCGACCTCGTCGGCCGCCGCCGCCTGCTGCGGATCGGCCTCTACCTGTACACCGCGGCCTCGGCCCTGTGCGGGCTGGCGCCCTCGCTGTGGCTGGTGATCGCCGCCCGCGCGCTGCAGGGGCTCGGCGCGGCGGCCATGATGGCGCTCACGATGGCCTTCGTGAGCGAGCTGGTCCCGAAGGGGAGGATCGGCGGCGCGATGGGCCTGCTCGGGACGACGTCGGCGATCGGCACCGCCCTCGGCCCGTCGCTCGGCGGTCTCCTGATCGACCAGGTCGGCTGGCCCGCCGTCTTCCTGATCAACCTGCCCCTCGGCCTCCTCGCGGTGGCCCTCACCCAGCGCCACCTGCCCGCCGATCCGCCCAGGCCGAACGCCGACCGCACGGGGTTCGACCACCGGGGAACGCTGCTCCTCGCCGGCGCCCTCACCGCCTACGCCCTCGCGATGACCCTCGGGCGTGGCCGCTTCGGCGCCCTCAACGCCGCGCTGCTGGTCGCGGCGGCGCTCGGTCTGGCGCTCTTGCTGCGGACCGAGCGGAGGGCGCCGTCGCCCCTGATCCACCTCGCGACCTTCCGCGACCCCGCGCTCACCGCCAGCCTGGCGGCGAACCTGCTCATCTCGACGGTCATGATGGCGACCCTCGTCGTCGGGCCGTTCCACCTCTCCCTCGCGCTCCACCTCGAACCCGGCTCGGTCGGCTTGGCCCTGTCGGCGGGACCGCTCGTCTCCATGGTCACCGGCGTCCCGGCGGGGCGGCTCGTCGATCGCCTGGGCGCCGAGCGGGTGTCGCTGGCCGGGCTCGGCGGCGCCGCGGCCGGCGCACTCCTGCTGGCCTTCACGCCCGAGGCGCTCGGCGTCGCGGGCTACATCGGCCCCATCGCCGTCGTCACCGTCGGCTACGCGATGTTCCAGGCGGCCAACAACACCGCGGTCATGCGGGAGGTCGCCCCGGCCCGGCGCGGCGTCGTCGCCGGGATCCTCAGCCTGTCGCGGAACCTCGGCCTCATCACCGGCGCCTCCGTCATGGGCGCGGTGTTCGCGCTCGCCACGGGCGCGGGCGACCTCACGTCGGCGCCCCCGGCGGCCGTCGCCGCCGGGACGCGCGTCACCTTCGCCGTCGCCGCCGGGCTCGTCGGGCTGGCGCTCGCCGTCACCGTCCTCGGGCGCGCCCTCGCGTCCCGCCGCGCCCTCACGAGCGAGGCGCCCTGATGCGCCCGGCGAGCCGCGTCCCGGAGGTCCGCAGGAGCATGCGCGCGCGAGCCCGGCGGGGCGTCTGGGCCCGCGGCGGCTACGCCCAGCTGGGCTGGGTCGTCGCGGACCGCCTCGAGCCCGTCGCGCGCTACGCCGTCCCCCTCCCCGAGGGCGAAGACGCCGACCAGCACGACGTCACCGCCGGCCTCGACGCGCTCTTCCACGGAGACGCCCCGAAGTGGCAGACTCTCGTGGGCGTCCGCCTCCAGCAGCGCGACGGCGGCGACACGCGCGACCTGAGCCTCCAGTCCCGGCTCAGCCTCGCGCCTTGACCCGACCGCGGCCGGGTGGCCGCGGCGTCCCTCCATCCAGGAGATGTCCCATGAGAGCCGTTGTATACGAGCGCTACGGCGGGCCCGAGGTCCTCCACCTCGCGGAGGTCGCCACGCCGAAGGTGAAGGACGACGAGGTCTTGATCGCCGTGCGCGCGACGACGGTCACCTCCGGGGACACCCGGGCGCGGGCCCTGCGGGTCCCGCGAGGTCTGGGGCTGCTGTCGCGGCTGGCCCTCGGGGTCTTCAAGCCCCGCAAGAAGATCCTCGGGATGGAGCTCTCGGGGGTGGTCGCGGCGGTCGGCGCGCGGGTGACCCGGTTCGCGGTCGGCACGCCGGTGTTCGCGATGACCCCGAGCTACACGGGCTGCTACGCGGAGTATCGGGCCTTCGCCGAGTCCGGGCCGCTCGCCGCGATGCCCGCCAACACGGCCTTCGAGGAGGCCGCCGCGCTCTGCTTCGGGGGGACGACGGCGCTCGACTTCTTTCGCCAGGGCGAGCTCGCAGCGGGGGACCGGCTCCTCATCAACGGGGCGTCCGGGGCGGTCGGGACGGCGGCGATCCAGCTGGCCAAGCACCGCGGCGCGCACGTGACCGCGGTGTGCAGCGCCGCCAACGCCGAGCTGGTGCGCTCTCTGGGTGCCGACGAGGTCATCGACTACACCCGCGAGGACTTCACCGGGAACGGCGCCGCGTACGACGTGATCATGGACACGGTCGGCACGGCGCCCTGGTCCCGCAGCAAGGGCTCGCTGCGCGCCGGGGGGCGTCTCCTCCTCGTCATCGGCGGCCTGCCCGACATGCTCGGCGCGCTGGTCGTCAACGCGACGACGGACAAGAAGGTCGTCGTCGGGACCGCCCGGATCCGGCCTGACGACGTGCGCCACCTCGCCGAGCTGGCCGCCGCGGGGGTCTACCGGCCGGTCATCGACCGCCGCTACCCCCTCGAGCGCATCGCCGACGCCCACGCCTACGTCGACGCCGGGCACAAGCGCGGCAACGTGGTGATCGTCGTCGCCGGCGACCCCGCGACCTCCGAGCGGGCGGCGGAGCCCGCCCGGCGGGCGGAGCGTTGACTCGAGCCGCGCGGCGGGCCAAGGTCCGCGCCTCGTCTGGCCCCACGAGGAACGATGAACGCGACGACCCTGTGCCTCCGCCTCTCCGCCGCTCTGCTGCTCGCTGGCTGCGGCGGTGACGGCGGCTCGCCGTCCAGCGACGTGACCGCAGCCGACACCACCACCGCGGTCGACACGGCGTCGCCGGCGGACGCCGACAGCAGCGCGCCCGGCGACACCGCCGTCACCGGCTGCGGGACCCCACAGCCGGTCGGCGGGCTGTGCAACCCCTACCCGGGCTGCACGTCGGGGTGCGACGCGGGTGAGGCGTGCACCAACGTCCACCTGACCGGCGGCGAGAACGTCGTGTGCCAGGCCGGCGCCGACGTCCCGGTCGGGGGCTTGTGCGACAACGACACCGGCCCGTTCTGCGCCGATGGCGCGTGTATTCGCAATGAATGCAGGCAGTTCTGCGACATCAACGCGGACTGCGCCAACGGCACCGACTGCCGCTCCTACCAGTCGGGCAACCTCCGCGTGAACGTCTGCGGCGCCAGCGAGGGGATCATCTGCGACCCCTTCCAGCCGGACGTCGAGTGCAGCCCGGGCACGAGCTGCTACCGCGACGTGGTCGAGAAGACGTCGAGCTGCCTCGCCACCGGCGACGGGGCCTTCGGCGACAGCTGCAGCTGTGCGGGCTGCTGCGCGAGCGGCCTCACCTGCACCCGCGACGACGCGGGCGCCGCCGGGATCTGCGGGCAGAACTGCGTCACCGGGGGCGCCGGCGACCGCGGGTGCGCCAGCCGCTGCGCCGGCCTGGTGCCGTGGCGGCCCCTGCACGACGCCAACACCGTCGCCTTCTGCGTGCCCTTCGAGTCCTACCCCATCACCCCGGTCGCGGTCGGCGCGGCGGCCAGCGGCGAGCTCACCAACGTCGGCGAGTACGACGTCTTCAGCTTCGACGGCGAGGCCGGGCAGGTCGTGCGCGTCTCGCTCACCACCCCCGGCGGGTCGTTCGACACCAACTCCATCGACAGCGTGGTGTCTCTCCACACCGCCGACGACGGCGCGGTGGTCGCGATCGGCGACGACACCATCTTCGCCGACGCCTTCGACAGCACGGTCGTGACGGTGCTCCCCGAGACCGGGCGCTACTACGTGCTCGTGCGCGACTGCTGGACCTACAGCGGCGAGCGCCCGGACAAGGAGTTCGGCTGCTACCTGCCGGTGGCCAAGACCGGCAAGAGCTACACCCTGGCGGTCGCCAACGTCACCGCGGCGACGACCGCCGACCCCGAGGCGGGCGACACCGCGGCGACCGCGGTGCCGCTGCCCTTCAGCGGGAGCGGCTCCTCCTACTCCCCGAGCCTCGCCCGCGGCACCTTCCGCGACGCGTCCGACGTCGACGTCTTCCGCGTCTCGGTGCCGACCAACCTGCCGACCGCCAGCACGGCGGGGCACACCTTCCGCGCCGAGCTGCGCATCCGCGGCTTCGCCGGGGGGGTCACCGGCCCCTACGGCAGCGGCGCGACGACGCCACTCGGCGAGCTCCGCCTGACGACCGCCGCCGCGCCGGACACGGTCATCGCGCGGGTCGCCCCCGCCGACGAGGACCAGGTGATCAGCGTCCCGGTGACGCCGGGCGGCGACTACCTCCTGTGGGTGACCCCCGCCGCGGGCGCCGCGCCGACCGGCGACCGCGACTTCTACCTGCTCGCGGTGCTGCCGGACCGCTCGCTGCCGATCGAGGGCGCCGGCCACAACGACGGCGTCGCCAGCGCCGAGTTCCCGAAGGAGGTCTACAGCGACGAGGCCGACACCTACTGGCAGATCGCCGGCGACATCGCCCCGACCGCGGGCGACGAGGACTACTACGCCTTCGCCATGGCCGCGCCCAAGCGCAAGGTCAGCGTCGTCTGCTGGGCGGCCGGCCTCGGCTCGGGGGTCGAGGGGCTCACGGCCACCCTGCTCAAGGAGGACGGCACGCCGGTCTCCGGCGGCGCCGCCAGCGACAGCCAGGAGAGCGCGGCCATCATCGGCGGCATCCTGCTCCCGACGACGTCCACGCAGTTCTTCCTGAAGGTGTCGGCCACCGGGCAGTCCCCGGACGCCACGGCGACCCACTACGACTGCCAGGTCGTCCTCTCCGCGCCGGCGCCTCAGCAGTAGCCCCGCCGATGGGGGCCGAGCGCGCGGGCGCCGCGCTCATGGGCAGCTGTTGGCCGCCCCCGGCGTGGGGGTCGCCGAGAGGGTGAAGTCGGCGGCGTTGTCGTCGCTGTCCGCGCCGTCGGGGCAGCGCGAGAGGCTGCCCTCGCCGGGGTCGGTGCCCGCGTGGGTGGCCCCCTCCGCGGCGACGGCGACGCGGGCCTCGTAGCTGACGGCGTCGAGGACGGCGCCGGCGCGGACGAGGCGCACGGCGTCGCCGTCCGCGCCGCCGTTCTGGAGGAAGCTGCTCGACCGGGTGATCGTCGGGACGCCCGCCGGGACGGCGCCGATGGCGGCGGCCTGGCCGATCACGAGGCGGGCGCCCGGGGCCAGGGTCGCGGCGGCGTCGGACAGGGCGACGGCGTCGATGACGCTGTCGCCGTCACCGTTGATCACCTCGAGGACGACGTCGGTCAGGTCGGCGGCGAGCGCGCCCGCGTTGAGGATCTCGACGAACTCGGCGGTGTCGGTGCCAGGCTGGTCGTAGTCGAGCTCGTTGACGACGAGCCACGCGGTGGGAGCGCACTGACCGGCGTCGCTGCAGACGGTCTTGGTGGGGCAGGCGCCGCAGCTGCCGATGCAGGCGTCGGGCCCGCAGACGCGATCGCCGCAGGACGAGGCGCAGGTCTGGCGAATGTCGAGGAAGTAGCCACCCTCGTCGCCGTCGGCGTCGCCGTCGACGATCAGGTACCAGCGCTCGCCAGCGAGCATGATGGCCGACAGGCTCGGAGCGCAGCTTGGGTAGTCGACGCCGCACAGGGGGTTGACCTTGTCGACGCACTGGTAGCGCAGGTCGTCGCAGCCCGTGGACAGGTAGGCGAGGGCGTGAAAGCCGACGCCGAAGACGAAGGCGGCCTCGTAGCGGCCAGACTCGCTCGGGGTGATGAGGTAGACCTGATCGCCCGCGGCGTCCCCGTCGCCCGCGGAGGCGGTGATGTCGGCCAGGCAGACGTCGAGGACGTAGTCGTCGTCCGCGCCAACGGTGGAGGAGGAGGCCGAGAACGGCAAGGCGTCGACGACGAAGGGAGCCTCGCAGGTCTCGCCGGTCTCGTCGGAGCCGGTGACGCAGAGGCCCGCGGTGCCGCAGTGGTCGCCCGCGGCGCAGGCGCCGCACAGCTCGCCGCAGTTGGGGTCGAGGCCGCAGGTGACGCCGCTGCAGTCGGTCTCGCAGCCGGAGATGGCGAAGTCGAAGCCGGTCAGCGCGCTCGCGGCGCCGACGACGTCGACGATGACGAAGACCTCCTCGTCGACGGTCAGGTCCACGACGACGTCGCTGGAGAAGCCCCGGTCGCCGCCGAGGCAGGTGGCCCCGATGGCGTCACAGTCGGTCACGAGGTAGAGCGCCATGGTCGTGCTCGAGCCGCTGTGGGCGTCGAGCTCGAAGTGAAACTCGCCAGTGAACGGCGCGACGAAGCGGTAGACCCGCTCCTCGCCGCCGCTGCCGCCGGTGGTCACCCCGGGGCAGGCGCTCGACAGCGACATCACGTGGCTCGAGAACGACCACCAGCCGCCGGTGGCCTCGAAGGGGACGTCCGCGACCAGGAGGCCGGCCGCGCAGACGTCGCTCGGCCCGGGGGGGACGCACTGGCCGCCCTGGCAGACGTCGGTGCCCGTGCAGGGGCCGCAGGAGCCGCCGCAGCCGTCGTCGCCGCAGTCGGCCGTGGCGCAGTCGGGGACGCAGACCGTGTCGGGCTGGGTGGTGTCGACGGGCTGGGTGGTGTCGACGGGCTGGGTGGTGTCGACGGGCTGGGTGGTGTCGCCGGGCGCGGTCGTGTCGCCGGGCGCGATCGTGTCGACGGGCTGGGTCGTGTCGCCGGGCGCGATCGTGTCGACGGGCTGGGTCGTGTCGACGGGCTCGACGGTGTCGACGGGCTGGGCGGTGTCGACGGGCTCGACCGTGTCGACGGGCTGGGCGGTGTCGACGGGCTCAACGGTGTCGATCGCCTCGACGGTGTCGATCGCCTCGACGGTGTCGACGGGCTCGGCGGTGTCGATCGCCTCGACGGTGTCGACGGGCTCGGTCGTGTCGGCGGGCTCGGTGGTGTCGGCGGGCTCCGCGGTGTCGACGGGCTCCGCGGTGTCGACGGGCGCGGTCGCGTCGGCGGGCTCCGCGGTGTCGGTCGCTTCGACGGTGTCGGCGGGCGGGGTGCCCCCGCTCGACGAGTCGCAGGCGGCGAGCCAGAAGGCTCCGAGCGAGATGATGAGCGTGACCCGTGGCCCCATGGACCGTCCTCCGAGTTGGACTGCTCCCCGGGGCTTGCTAGCTCAGCGACGGCGGCGGTTCAACGAATACCGATCCCCGGTGGACGCCCGGTGGCGCCGCTCAGCGACCTGGACCCCGACGCGGCCGGTTACCGAGCGCCGCGCGCCGCCGTTGCAGCGGGCGCCTTTGCGTTCAAGGTTCACCGCATGATGACCGTTGGGTCGGTTCTCCCTCACCACGCCTCGCCTGGAGCGCCCATGCCCGCCGACGCCCGCCTTCGCCCCGCCGTCCGCGGCTGCCTCGCGCTGGTCATCACCGTCGCCGCCCTCGGTGCCGTCGGCGCTGGGCGCGCCCGCGCGGCCGAGATCACCACCGCCAACACCGTGGTGAACGCGTACTACGCCCTCGGGTCGGACGCCGCGGCCGGCGCCACCGCGATCGCGGTGGCCGCCACGCCGAGCCTCGTGCCCGGCGACGTGGTGCTCCTCCATCAGGCCCAGGGCGCCACCATCGACACCACCAACGGCGAGGCCCACGGCGCCGTCACCGCGCTGAACGGCGCCGGTCACCACGAGCTGGTGCGGGTCTTGGCGGTCGACGGCGCCAGCGTCCGGCTCGTCACGCCGCTGGTCAACGCCTACCGCGCCAGCGCCGGCGCCCAGCTCGTCAAGGTCGCCCGCTACGACGCCCTGCGCGTCGCCGCGGGCGCCTCCATCGTCGCGCCCCCGTGGGACGGAGCGACCGGCGGGATCGTCGCCGTCCTCGTCGCCGGCGACCTCGTCGTCGACGGCGCGATCGACGCCTCCGCGCGCGGCTTCCGCGGCGGCGTGGCCGACAACGACACGGGCTACGGCTGCACCAGCTTCCGCTCGTCGAGCGACAGCAACGGCGCCACCAAGGGCGAGGGCGTCGCCGGGCCGGCCTCCGCGTTCTCGCGCCCCTACGCGCGCGGCGCGCTGGCCAACGGCGGCGGCGGCGGCAACTGCCACAACGCCGCGGGCGGCGGCGGCGCCAACCAGGTCGGCGCCGCGCCCTACACCGGCCACGGCAACCCCGACCCCAGCTACTTCGCCGCCTTCGACCTCGACCCCTACTTCGCCGTCGGCGACCCCACGACCCTGGTCTCCTCCGGCGGCGGGCGGGGCGGCTACTCCTACAGCGAAGACCCGACCCTCAGCCTCGACCCCACCATCGTCCCCCCCGGCGACGACGACTGG